>NZ_LT629786.1:3109961-3420958 GCF_900105675.1 Pseudomonas synxantha
TCGTTGCGCAACATTCCCCGGTTAGTATCCCGAGTGGCGAACCAAAGCGCCTGAATGCACTCTTAAGTGCGCCCGAAGGGTGAATGGAGGCACCTTGCTATATCGACAGGGAACACCGCAGGACGCTTTCAGCGTCGCTGGGGCCGGGCTTGTCCGCCTTAATCCGACGCATGAAGACTCGAACCTATAATGAAGATCAAGCCTCTGCGCCTCGTGCAACGACTCAAACGTTATTCATACATGATGTTACCGCTGCTGCTGGTCAGCGCGGCCATCGTCACCGTCCTCGATGCCCGTGAAAGCCGTGCGCAACCCGTGGACGGCGTGCAAACCCTGGTATTCCTGCGCCACGGCGAAAAACCGGCCGGCGGTCTGGGCCAGCTCAATTGCCAGGGCCTGAACCGCGCCATGAACCTGGCCACGGTGCTGCCGGAAAAATTCGGCAAAGCCAACTACGTGTTTGCGGCCAACCCGACGCGCAATGTCGAGGAAGGCGAGCTGGATAATTCCTACAGCTACATTCGTCCGCTGATGACCATCAGCCCCAGCGCCATCAAGCTCGGCCTGCCGGTGAATATCAAGTTTTCGGCAAATGACACCAGCGCCCTCGCCGACGAACTGGTTGAAGACAAGTATCACAACGCGACGATCTACACCGCCTGGTCCCACGGCTACCTGCCGGAACTGATCAACAAGGTCGCCAGCGAAGCCGTCGGCGAAAAGCACACCATCACCGAAGACTGGTCCGGCAATGACTATGACTCGCTCTACGTGCTGACACTGACCTGGCACAACGGTAAGGCCTCGCTGCTCAGCCGCAACTATAAGCAGGGGTTGAACAACGGCGAGGAAAGCTGTCCGGATCCGACCCAGGTCAGTACAGATATCTGAAGCTTGGGCCGCAGGGGCGTATGATGCCCGGCTATTGACTCACCTGCGGATTCTCTCCATGTCCAACCTCGCTTCCACCCAGCCCCGCCGGGGCTGGTCGTTCTGGTGGAAACCAGCGCTGTTTCTCCTGGTGGCCTGCATCGGCCTCTACTACGTGAAATGGTCGCCCTATTACCTCAAGGCGTTTGTAGCAGCCGACAACCACAGCATCGGTGCCTCGATTCTCAATGACCAGCAAAGCTCGCCCCTGGCGGCGGCGCTGGCCTATGCCCAGGTGTATTTCCTGGCGATCTGGAAAGCCGCGGTGCTGGCAGTGATCCTCGGTTCGTTGCTGCAGGTGCTGATCCCTCGCGATTGGCTGCTGCGCCTGTTCGGTCGTGCCGGCCTGGGCTCGACCCTGCGCGGCGGGCTGTTCGCCCTGCCGGGGATGATGTGCAGTTGCTGCGCGGCTCCGGTCGCGGCAGGCATGCGGCGCCAGCAAGTGTCGGTCGGCGCGGCGCTGGCATTCTGGATTGCCAACCCGGTGTTGAACCCGGCCACCCTGGTGTTCATGGGCTTCGTATTGGGCTGGGACTTCACCGCGCTGCGGCTGGTGGCGGGGGTTGTGCTGGTGGTGGGAGTGTCCCTGGTGGCGCAACGTATTGCGCGCCCGGAGCAGGTACCGGAGGCGGCACTGGAAGCCGTCGCCGAAGTCAGTACCGTGGAATCGCAACCGTTCCTGGTGCGCTGGCTGCGCACCCTATGGCAGTTGTTCTGGAGCACCATCCCGGTGTACATCCTGGCGGTGCTGATCCTCGGCGCGGCACGGGTGTGGCTGTTCCCCCACGTGGACGGGGCGATGACCGACAGCCTGGTATGGCTGGTGCCGCTGGCGATTGTCGGCACACTGTTCGTGATTCCTACGGCGGCAGAGATCCCTATCGTACAAACCATGATGACCCTGGGCATGGGCACCGGCCCGGCCGTGGCCTTGCTGATGACCCTGCCAAGCGTGAGCCTGCCGTCGCTGTTGATGCTGCGCAAGGATTTCGATGCGCGGGTGCTGGTGACGGTGGCCGGGTTGACCATGCTGGTGGGGGTGGTGTGCGGGTTGATTGGGGCGGTGATTCTTTAGGGATGCGCTAAGGCTGAGGGCCCTGTTGGGGCATGGGTATCTACACAACTCTGACGTAGCGACCGTCAGTAACCACGATGCGAAGCGAGCCGCTCTTGATCTTGATCTGCTTTTGATCTTGATCTTAGGCGCCCCGTTAAACCACGCTGGCCGGAATTCGACAGGGATTTGGGGGGTAAACCGGCAGGGATGCCGGTTTAGCCGCCCCGCGCCATGGATGGCGCGTGGCGGCGCCCCCCCAAATCCATGTCGGATTACGGGCACACCGAGCCTGGGCGAGGTGCCGAGTGGTGGGGCAAGAGCGTTTGGTTACTTTGCGCTTTTCAAAGTGACCCGCTGTAAAAGCGGAACCAATAGTGGCCGTTGCCCAAATAACGGATATGTACTCGGTCTGATCCAACATTCTGGTCGGCTGTCAGGCCGCCATCGGGGGCAAGCCCCCTCCCACATTTTGACGATGTTCACCAATCAACATGTGGGAGCGGGCTTGCTCGCGAAGAGGCCCTTGAAATTCACTTATCAACCTCGTCGTCCGCTGCGCTCACGCAAATACTCCACCACTGCTGCCTGCTCGCCGACGAACTCGATCCGTGCGCCTTTCTTTTCACGCTGGAACGCGTACATCGGGTCGTAGTATTCGCGCAGCAATCCTTCAATCCACACCCGGTGCAGATCCACGGCGCCAGTTCGCGCCTGCTCCGCCAGAGCGTCCTGCAAGACGGCCTGTAACCGTTGGAAACGCTCACCGCCCAGACGCTTGTGGATATTGGCCAGGCTCTGGGTCAGGCGCTCGGCGAATAACGCCTGGCCGGTTTCACCAAACATCTCGATGAACTCGGCGCAAAGGTTCACCACGTAATCACCCAGGATGCGCTCGACGCGGCCCTCGACGCTGTCTTCCAGCCACACCATCGAAAATGTCTGCATGCTCTTGTGCAACGGCAAGGGCAAGGCGCAACTGCCGATCATGCGGCTCTCATCCTCGACCACAAACTGCTCGATGCCGCGTGCACGTTTCTTCAACAAGTCCACCGCCAGGCGGTTCTCAAAGTCGATATTCGACGGTTGCGACGTGGCGCGCTTGCCGAAGCTGGAACCACGATGATTGGCATGGCCTTCCAGGTCCAGGGCGTTGCGCAGTTGGCCAAGCACTTCGGTTTTGCCAGTGCCGGTCATGCCGCCAAGCAGCACGAAATCACACTGGCTGGTCGCCTGCTCCAGGGTCTCCAGCAGAAAAGCACGCATGGCCTTGTAGCCACCACCCACGCGGGGATAGTCAATGCCTGCTTCGGTTTTCAACCATTGCTGCACGATCTGCGAACGCAGCCCGCCACGGAAGCAGTACAGGTAGCCGCCGGGATTAGCCTGGGCAAAGTGCGCCCACTGCTCGATGCGCTTGGCCTTAGTCGCCCCGGACACCAGCTCATGCCCCAATACAATCGCCGCTTGCTGGCCCTGCTGCTTGTAACAGGTGCCGACCCGCTGACGCTCATCATCGTTCATCAGCGGCAGGTTAAGCACCCCTGGGAAGGCACCCTTGTTGAACTCGACCGGTGCGCGGGTATCCATCATCGGCCGGTCGTTGAGGAAGATGTCGCGGTAATCGGTGATGTCAGCCGCCATCAAACCACCTCTACCGCGTTGCTCTGTCGCTCAAACAATTCGCCGATAGGCTCAAGGGCCAGGCCGAGCTCGGCGGCCACCGCGTGGAACTCGGCGTCGCCTTCTGGAGTGACAGCGACCAGCAGGCCACCGCTGGTCTGCGGGTCGCACAGCACGCGCTTGTGCAACTCCTGCACACGGCCGAGCTTGCTGGCGTAGCTGTCGAAGTTGCGCAAGGTACCACCGGGTACGCAGCCTTGGTCCAGGTAGTACTCAACCCCAGGCAGGCGAGGGACTTTTGCATATTCAATGCGGGCCGTCAGGCCGCTGCCGTCGGCCATTTCCACCAAGTGACCAAGCAGGCCGAAACCGGTGACATCGGTCATGGCCATCACACCCGCCAACTTGCCAAAGCGGCTGCCGGGTTTGTTGAGGGTGCACATCCAGTCACGGGCCAGGCCGATATCGGCCTCGCGCAACTTGCCCTTCTTTTCGGCGGTGGTGAGGATGCCGATGCCCAAGGGTTTGGTCAGGTACAGGCGGCAGCCGGCAGTGGCGGTGTCGTTACGCTTCATATGGCGTTTTTGCACGATGCCGGTCACGGCCAGTCCGAAGATTGGTTCCGGCGCATCGATCGAATGCCCACCCGCCAATGGAATGCCCGCAGCGTCGCATACAGCACGACCACCACGGATTACTTCGCGGGCAATCTCGGGCGCCAGCACATTGACCGGCCAGCCGAGAATGGCGATGGCCATCAAGGGGTCGCCGCCCATGGCGTAGATGTCGCTGATGGCGTTGGTGGCGGCGATTCGGCCGAAGTCGAAGGGGTCGTCGACGATCGGCATGAAAAAATCGGTGGTGGATACCACGCCGCGCTCGTCGTCGATGGCGTATACCGCCGCATCATCGCGTGAGGCGTTGCCCACCCAGAGGTTGGGATCGAGGTTTTGTGCGCCGCTACCGGCCAGAATCACTTCCAACACCTGGGGCGAGATCTTGCAACCGCAACCCGCACCATGGCTGTACTGCGTAAGTCGAATCTGATCGCTCATGGAAAACCTCTTACTATCGTGTAGGAGAATTCTACCAGATAGCCAAAAGCCAACCGCGCTCTAATGAACGCGGCTGGCTTTTGAGGTCAAGCGTTACTGCCGGGCAGCAAGCAATCGTGCGTGCCGGTTACGCCGGGCGATGTTCAGGCATTCGATCGCCGCCGAGAACGCCATGGCCGCATACACGTAGCCTTTAGGTACATGGGCGCCGAAGCCTTCAGCGATCAGCGTCATACCGATCATGATCAGGAAGCCCAGGGCGAGCATCACCACCGTCGGGTTGTTATTGATGAACTTGGCCAAAGGTTCGGCCGCCACCAGCATCACAATCACCGAGACCACCACGGCGATGATCATGATCGGCAAGTGCTCGGTCATCCCCACGGCGGTGATGATGCTGTCGATGGAGAACACCAGGTCGAGCATCAGGATCTGGCCGATGGCCGCGGCAAAGCCGATGGTCACACCGTTGCTGACGGTGGCCTTCTCTTCGGGTTCCGGGTCCATGCTGTGATGGATCTCGGTGGTTGCCTTCCAGACCAGGAACAGGCCACCGGCGATCAGGATCATGTCTTTCCACGAAAACGCCTGGCCGAACACTTCGAATACCGGCGCCGTCAGTTGCACGATGAAGGCGATGGTGCTCAACAGGCCCAGGCGCAGGATCAACGCCATGCTGATACCGATGCGTCGCGCCTTGGCCCGATGCTTCTCGGGCAATTTGTTGGTGAGGATCGAGATGAAGATCAGGTTATCGATGCCCAGCACGATTTCCATGACGATCAAGGTGGCCAGGGCCACCCAGGCGGTGGGGCTGGCGGCCAGTTGTAAAAGGTAATCCATAGGTCAGTCCTGACGTGGTGGTGCTGGGAAATTAGGTTTCTTGGGTGTGGGATTCAGCGTTGTTTTCGGCGTCTTTTTCCTGCTTCTCAGGACTGATCAAGCCCTGGGTCGCTTCGCTCAATGCCTGTTCGGCGGCCTTCTGGGTGTCGTCGATGGCCTGCTTGGCCGATTCGGTGGCTTTGCCCAACACCTGTTGCGCGCTTTTCTCGACCTGATCACAGCCACTGATCATTACCAATGAAAGCGCAAGCAACGACGCCGCGCCCAGGGAATTGAGTTTCATGATGTATTCCTCGTTAGAACCATTAGGGCCCAATGGTGGCCCCTCGATAGCGAGGCATTCTATGCAGGCAAACAGTTCAGGAAAATTCGTATTTTTCTCGCGTATACTTCGATTTTTGCGAAGTGTAGACCGTCATGCTCAATTATCGACAGCTGCATTACTTCTGGGTGGTAGCCAAGACCGGCAGCATCGTGCGCGCCTGCGAGCAGTTGAACCTTACGCCCCAGACCATCAGCGGGCAGATCAGCCTGCTGGAACACACCTTCGGCATTGCGCTGTTCCAGCGTGTAGGGCGCCAGCTTGAGCTGACCGAAGCCGGGCGCCAGGCCCTGCCCTACGCCGAGCAGATGTTCCAGACCGGCAATGAACTGGAGGCGATGCTGCGAGCCCAGCCCGATGAACAACAGATTCCGTTCCGGGTCGGGGTGGCGGATGTGGTACCCAAGTCCATTGTCTACCGGTTGATCGCACCGACCATGGAACTGAGCGAACCGATCCGCATCACCTGCCGTGAAGATAAACTCGAACGTTTATTGGCCGACCTGGCGATCCAGCGCCTGGACCTGGTGATTTCCGACAGCCCCATGCCCACGCATCTGGACATCAAGGGCTACAGCCAGAAGCTGGGGGAATGCGGTATCAGTTTTTTCGCCACCCAGGCGTTGGCTGACCAATATGGCGGTGATTTCCCACAGTGTTTACAGGGCGCACCGCTATTGATTCCGGGGGCGGAAACGGTGGTGCGCAGCCGCTTGCAGCGCTGGTTTGCCGAGCAGCAGGTTCAGCCCCGCATCATCGGCGAGTTCGACGACAGTGCGCTGATGCAGGCGTTCGGACAATCCGGCAGTGGGATCTTTATTGCCCCCAGCGTGATCGCCGACGAAGTGGTACGCCAATACGGCGTGGCCCTGATCGGTCAGACCGATGCGGTGACCGAGTCGTTCTATGCAATTTCGGTGGAGCGCAAGGTCAAGCACCCTGGCATCGTGGCAATTACCGAAGGTGCCCGAAGGGAGTTGTTTACCGCCCTGCCCTGATCCATCAGGCGCTGGGGGCGACCGATTGCTTGGCCGTCATCAGCCACATCGCCAGCAGGATCGATACCAGGATGAAGCCCGAAGCGGCAAACCCCAGGCTGCCCAGGCCCAAGGTATCGATGACATGCCCACCGACCATCGCGCCCAGACCGATGCCGAGGTTGGCGCCGGCGATATTCAGCGATGCGGCAAACGCCGGCGCATGGGGCGCGGCCTTCATCAACCGCACATGGCTGACCAGGAACATCGCCGCCTGGGTTACGCCCCACACCGCCATCGCTGCCGCCAGGCCTATAGTCGAATGAATCGCCGGCACCACTGCCACCATGCCCGCGATCATGAACCCGCAGAACACCATGGATGCGATCAACGGGTGACGATCCACGGCGCGCCCGCCCAGAGAGTTGCCGATCAGCCCGACTGCGCCAAAGCCCATCAGGCACCAACCCACCAGCGTACCGTCGAACCCGGCCAGGCGCTCAAGGATATCCGCCAGGTAGGTGTAAGCGGTGAACATGCCGCTGAACACCAGGATCGATAACAGGATATGCCCCTGCATCACCGGGCTGCGCAGGATCTTGAATTGTGAGCGCAAGGTGACCTGCTCGTTCTTTGCCCGGGTAACCGGCAAGTAGATAAACAGCAGCAACGCTTTGGCCAGGGCAATCACCGCGAGCACGGCGAACGCACTGCGCCAGCCGAACATATCGGAAATCAGCGTACCCACCGGAATGCCGAACACCGTGGCGCAGACGATGCCGAAGCCGATTTTTTCAATCGCACGCCCGGCGAACTCCGGGCCGACGATATCTACCGCCGTTTCGCTGGCCAAGGCCCAGAACACCGGCAGCCCCAAGGCAGGAATCAAACGGGCCAGGGACATTATCCAGATATTGGGCGCCAATGCCGCCACGGTATTGGCCACCGCGAACATGATCAGGATGCTGATAAACAAGCGCTTGCGCTGGAATCGTGCGCAGTACGCGGTCAGAAAGGGACCGAACGCCGCCACGGTAAATGCAAACAGCGTCACCAGCAGCCCAGCCTGGGACACACTGACATTCAGGTCCCGGGCAATCGACGGCAACAGGCCGACGATGACAAATTCTGTGGTCAGCACGGTAAAACCGGCAGCCGACAGCAGCAGGATAGGGAACAACATGGAAACTCCAGAAACGACGACATCAACGACAGCCCTGGGGGCCCGCTGACGGAGAGGAAAGATGAGAGGGGTGAATATTAACAGGATATGTCCGGGTTTGGCCAAGCTCGACGGGCGCGGGTGACGGAATGCCGCAGCGAACAAGACGTTTCGTACAGCATGTTAGACTTCGCGCCTACTTCCTACAGTACTTTCTGCTTGCAATGCTGTACCCAACTAAAAAAACTAGAGACAACTCTTTATGACTGCTGCCCCTTCCCTGTTGCAACGTCTAATGCGCGTCAGCCTGGTCACCCAAATCGTCATCGGCCTGATCGCCGGGATCGTGCTGGCCTTGTTATTACCCGAGGCTGCCCGCGCCACCGGCTTTATCGGCAAGGTGTTTGTCACTGCACTGAAGGCGGTCGCGCCGATCCTGGTGTTTGTGCTGGTAATGGCCTCGATCGCCAACCATAAACACGGCCAGGAAACCCATATCCGCCCGATCCTGTTTCTGTATCTGCTCGGCACCTTTGCCGCCGCCGTGGTTGCAGTGGTGGCCAGCACCCTGTTCCCCTCCTCCCTGGTCCTCGCCACCCATGACGCCACAGTGAGCGCTCCCGGCGGCATTGGCGAAGTGTTGCAAAGCCTGCTGCTCAGCGTGGTGGATAACCCGATCAGCGCGCTGATGAACGCCAACTTCATCGGCATCCTGGCCTGGGCCATCGGCATGGGCATCGCCATTCGCCATGCCGGCGAAACCACCCGTACGGTATTGGACGACCTGTCCAACGGCGTGACCCTGATCGTGCGTGTGGTGATCCGCTTCGCCCCGCTGGGCATCTTTGGCCTGGTGGCCTCGACCCTGGCCACTTCCGGCTTTGGCGCGCTGCTCGGCTACGCCCACCTGCTGGTGGTCCTGATCGGCTGCATGCTATTCGTGGCGCTGGTGATCAACCCTGCCATCGTGTTCTGGAAGCTACGCCGCAACCCTTACCCGCTGGTGCTGATGTGCCTGCGTGAAAGCGGCATCACCGCATTTTTTACCCGCAGTTCGGCGGCGAACATTCCGGTCAACCTGGCGCTGAGCAAACGCCTGGGCCTGCATGAAGACACCTACTCGGTATCTATCCCACTCGGCGCCACCATCAATATGGCCGGTGCCGCGATCACCATCACCGTACTGACCCTGGCGGCCGTGCACACCCTCGGGATTGCCGTGGACCTGCCGACCGCCGTACTGCTCAGCGTGGTTGCCGCGGTGTGTGCATGTGGTGCGTCTGGGGTGGCGGGTGGTTCGCTGCTGCTCATCCCGCTGGCGTGCAGCCTGTTCGGCATTCCAAGTGAAATCGCCATGCAGGTAGTGGCCGTCGGTTTCATCATCGGTGTGCTGCAGGATTCGGCGGAAACTGCGCTTAACTCCTCGACCGATGTGCTGTTTACTGCGGCGGCGTGTTTGGGCAAGGAAGAACAGCCGGCTTAAACAGCAGACATGAAAAAGCCCGGGACGGTTCATGGATGAACGCTCCCGGGCTTTTTTGTGGCGGCTTAAAAAGCGCCCATGTAATCGCGCTTGCCCACTTCCACACCGTTATGACGCAGCAAGGCGTAAGCGTTGGTGACGTGGAAGAAGAACTGCGGCAGGCCGTAGGTCAACAGGTAGGACTGGCCGCTGAAGCGTTTCTCCTTTGGAGTACCAGGGCGGGTGACGATCTCGATACCTTCCTTGCCATCGATCTGCTCGGGTTTGATGGTGTCGACGAACGCCAGGACCTTGGCGATCAGCGCTTGCAGGTCGGCGAAGGTGACTTCGCTGTCTTCATATTTGGGTACTTCGATCTCGGCCAGGCGGGCGGAAACGCCTTTGGCAAAGTCGACGGCGATCTGCACCTGGCGCACCAGCTGGAACATGTCAGGGAACAGACGGGCTTGCAGCAAGGCGTTCGGCTCGATGTTCCTGGCGGCGGCGTGGGCTTCGGCCTTGGTCAACACACCGCTCAGGGCGGTGAGCATTTGCTTGAAGACTGGGATAGAAGCGGCGTACAGGGAAATAGTCATGGCAGTCTCACGGTAATGGCAGGGTTGGAACCAGCGGCGATTATAGCCATGCCCGGCGCTTGTCTTTTATTTTTTGAGGATTACGCTGGTGACCTTCACTGCATAGGGAAAGCGCGATGACCGCCGAGCACGACACCGACACCCCTGAGCCGCGCCTGAACAGCACGGAAATCCGCGTCCTGGGCTGCCTGATCGAGAAACAGGCAACCAACCCGGAAACCTACCCACTGACCCTCAACGCCCTGGTGCTGGCCTGCAACCAGAAGACCAGCCGCGAACCGGTGATGAACCTCAGCCAAGGTCAGGTCGGCCAGAGCCTGCGTGCGCTGGAAGGCCAAGGCTTTACCCGCCTGGTGATGGGCAGCCGCGCCGACCGCTGGGAACACCGTGTGGACAAGGCCTTGGAACTGGTGCCGGCCCAGGTGATCTTGACCGGGCTGCTGTTCCTGCGCGGGCCGCAGACGGTCAATGAGCTGCTGACCCGCAGCGGGCGCATGCATGATTTCGAGGATGCCGAGCAGGTCGTGCATCAACTCGAACGCCTGATAGCGCGGGGGTTGGCGTTGCTGGTGCCGCGTCAGGCGGGACAGCGGGAAGACCGGTATACCCATGCGTTGGGAGACCCGGCGGATATCGAGGCGATACTCACGGCGCGGGGCAGTCCGGTGGAGCGTGGGCCTGGCAGCTCAGTCCCATTGGAACGTATCGAAGAACTGGAAGCCCGGATTGCAGCATTGGAAGAACGCCTGGTACAACTGGAACAGGCCTGACACAGTAAAAAATGTGGGAGGGGTGGTGCGACGATTCGACTTGCTCGCGATGAGCATGGGTATCTACACAACTCTGACGTAGCGACCGTCAGTAACCACGATGCGCAGCGAGCCGCTCTTGATCTTGATCTGCTGTTGATCTTAGGCGCCCCGTTAAACCACGCTGGCCGGAATTCGACAGGGATTTGGGGGGTAAACCGGCAGGGATGCCGGTTTAGCCGCCCCCGCGCCATGGATGGCGCGTGGCGGCGGCCCCCCAAATCAATGGCGGATTACGGGCACACCGAGCCTGGGCGAGGTGCCGAGTGGTGGGGCGAGGACCTTTTGCTTACTTTTGGCTGGGCCGGCATTCCGGTCCTTCCAAAAGTGAGCCGCTGTAAGAGCGGAACCCTAAGTGGCCGTTACCGCAGCAATGGATATGTACTCGGTCTGATCCAACATCCTGGTCGGCCCTGAGACCGCCATCGGGGAGCAAGCCCCCTCCCACATTAGCTGGGCCTTCAATTGCGGGCGAAGGCCACCGCCGCCTGAAATTGCTCCTGCGTCGGGCGCACACCGGTGTACAACACAAACTGCTCCAGCGCCTGGATTGCAATCACCTCCAGCCCGGTAATCACCCGCTTGCCCTTGGCGCGCCCACGCACGATCAGGGGTGTTTCGGCTGGAATCGCCACTACATCGAAGACAGTTTCCGCCTGATCGATCGCCTCGGCGTCGAACGCCAACGCATCCGCCTCGGCCCCACCTGTCATGCCGATGGGCGTCACATTGATCAGCATCTGCGGGCGCAAGTCGCCCAGGTCCGCCTGCCATTCATACCCGAGGTTGCGCGCCAATGCCTGGCCCGCCGCCTCATTGCGCGCCACGATCACGCCGCGGGCATAACCGCCATCACGCAAGGCACTGGCAACTGCCTTGGCCATGCCACCACTACCACGTAGGGCGAACGTGGAGTCAGTCGGCACGGCGTGCTTTTTCAACAATTGCTCGATGGCAATGTAGTCAGTGTTATAGGCCTTGAGGTGGCCATTGGTGTTGACGATGGTATTGAGCGAATCAATGGCTTGAACTGAATCGTCAAGTTCGTCCACTAAGGCAATGGCGGCCTCCTTGAACGGCATCGATACTCCACAACCACGCACGCCCAAGGCGCGGATACCACCGATCGCGCCGGGCAGGTCCTGGCTGCTGAAGGCCTTATAGTAGAAATTCAAACCCAGTTGTTCATACAAGTGGTTATGAAAACGCAGGCCAAAGTTCCCGGGGCGCGCCGACAGTGACATGCACAGCTGGGTGTCCTTGTTGGGGTGCATCTGCATGGGTAACTCCTTGAAGTAAGCAAATCGGTACAGACCTTACACAACCTTTACCTAATGGAAGTGCTGTTTTTTTGAAACACGTTGTCTTAAAAGTATCCCCGCGACAATCCTTGAGTCTATTGATTGCAGACCACAAGCGCAGGGGCTAACCGAGGAATGACCATGATTCGTAAAATCCCCAGAATCGCCTTGCTGATCGGTGCACTCGCAATGGCCGGCCAAGCTTCCGCCCACGGTGGTGGTTGGGGTGGCCCGGCAGTGTTGGGCGCACTTGTTGGCGCAGCGGTAGTTGGCTCCGTAGTTGCCAGCCAGCCTCGTGAGGTCTATGTGCAACAACCGGTGTACGTCCAGCCGCAGCCGGTGTATGCCGCTGCGCCACCGGTCTATTACGCGCCACCGCCGCCGGTGTATGTACAACAGCAGGTTTATTACCGCCCGGCCCCGGTCTATTACGGCCCTCCACGCGGCTATTATGGTCCGCCTCGGGGCTACTACGGCCACCCGCACGGTTACTACGGCCGCGGTTGGTAGGTTTGAACTGAGTGACTTGAATGGGCCTCGCTCCTGAGCGGGGCCTTTTTTTTGCCCGAAAAGTCCGGATTTATCCTGCCAATGTCGCTGTGAGAACAATGCCCAAGCGCCTATCCCACATCATAAGGACGCAATATCCTCTTGATCGGCGCAGGCGTGCGCTGTCATGGTTGCGTCATAAAACAGTCTCACTATCGACCCAGTCCACCCAATAACAATTAAGGACGATTGCCCATGCCCACGCAAAATCCCCATCGCACCGCCGGTCTCTGCACGTCCAGCAAGGTCTACAGTGCCTTGACCGAACTCAAGCACCTCGAGGGCCACCGCAGTGTAAAGTTCCTCGCATTGCTGGCCGAAAACCTGGTTCGCAAAGGGCTGCTCAGTGAGCACGAAGTAGTGAGCATGCTCGACCAGGTGGTGGATTAACGCCTGGCGTCGATGTCGACTATCGAGCCAGGTGATTTTTCCCCGGTGCCAGCGCACCGTAAGGTGACCTCCATAACGATTGGAGGTACTTATGCCCACTGTTCAAATCATGTCTGTCATCGGCAGCGCCGTCCCAGCCCCTTTACGTAAGCTGGGCTTGCTCGCCTGTTGGTACGTGGTCCGCGATGGCGAGCCGATCAGCGGCCCGCTCACTTCATTGTCCGACGCCGAGACACAGCGCCAACGAGTAGCCGACTTCAGGCTTCAAGCCTAGGGCAACGGCAATTTGACCCGTGGCTTGGTTTCGACGAACAGCGCCCAGCACGACATGAACAACGCCGCCACCAGTGGCCCGATGACGAAGCCGTTGAGGCCGAACACCGACAGGCCACCCAAGGTCGAGATCAGGATCAGGTAGTCCGGCATCTTGGTGTCCTTGCCCACCAGGATCGGACGCAGCACGTTGTCCACCAGGCCAATTACGAATACACCGAAAAGCCCCAGCACCACGCCCTGCCAAATCGAGCCGCTGAGCAGGAAGTAAACCGCCACCGGGCCCCAGACAATCCCTGCGCCCACCGCTGGCAGCAGGGACAGAAACGCCATCAATACCGCCCAGAGCAATGCACTGGGAATATCCAGAAACCAGAATATAAAGCCACCCAATGCGCCTTGGGTCACGGCCACCAGCACGTTGCCCTTGACCGTGGCGCGCACCACCCGGTTGAACTTGAGCTGCAGGCGACGCTTTTGCGGTTCGGCCAGCGGCACCGCCGTGCGCACCTTGCGTACCAGCTCCGGGCCGTCGCGCAGCAGGAAAAACAGCAGGTACAACATAATGAAAAAGCTCACCAGGAAATCAAACGTGCCCTGGCCGAAGCTGAACGCCTGGGAGGCAAAGAACTGACTGCCCTGCATCGCGCCCTTGACCACTTTTTCCCGCAGCCCTTCCAGGTTGCCCATGCCGAAGCGGTCGAGCAGGTGTTGGAAGTACGGAGGCAGGAAATGCTTGAATTGCTCGATATAACCGGCCACATCCAGCTTGCCACTCTCAACGTTTTTGTACAGCGTGGCCCCCTCTTGCACCAGCAACGCACTGGTAATGATCACCGGCAGAATCGCGATCACCAGGCACACCATCAAAGTGGTCAAGGAGGTCAGGTTGCGGTTCCAGCCAAGCCGTTGTTGCAGGCGGCGTTGCATGGGGGCAAAGATAATGCCGAGGATTACTGCCCAGAACACCGCGCCGTAGAACGGCAGCAATATCCAGATAAAAGCGATGGTTACCAGGGCCAGCAGCAACAACAGGGTCTTGAATTGCAGGTTGGTTTGATTCATGTCCGATCCATGTCAAAAAAGCAGAGGGCCGGTGTCGGCCCTGTTGCTTAGTCCGCGGCGATACCTGGGAGTGCCCTTGTTTATCGAACAAGCATAGACCGCCTTGTTTAGACTTGGATCAATGAACCGCGCCCGCCCCTGTACTACCCTCGCGGCTTTTTGCGACCCACACCCATGCCACCTATCATTGCCCCCGAACTGCTCGCTCCTGCCGGCACACTGAAGAACATGCGCTACGCCTTCGCCTACGGCGCCGATGCGGTCTATGCCGGCCAGCCGCGCTACAGCCTGCGGGTGCGCAACAACGAGTTCGACCATGCCAACCTGGCCCTGGGTATCCGGGAAGCCCATGACCAGGGCAAGCGCTTCTACGTGGTGGTGAACATCGCGCCGCACAACGCCAAGCTCAAGACCTTCCTCAAGGACCTGGCGCCTGTGATCGCCATGGGCCCGGATGCACTGATCATGTCCGACCCGGGACTGATCATGCTGGTGCGCCAGCACTTTGCGCAGATGCCGATTCACCTGTCGGTGCAGGCCAATACGGTGAACTGGGCCAGCGTGGCGTTCTGGCAGCAACAAGGGATTTGCCGGGTGATCCTGTCGCGGGAGCTGTCCCTGGAAGAGATCGATGAAATCCGCCAGCACGTACCGGCCATGGAGCTGGAAGTGTTCGTACATGGCGCCTTGTGCATGGCCTATTCCGGACGTTGCCTGCTGTCGGGCTACATGAACAAGCGCGACGCCAACCAAGGCACCTGCACCAACGCCTGCCGCTGGAAATACCAGGCCACGCCCGCGGTGGAGAATGCGACCGGCGATATCGTCCAGCAATATCAGCCCACGCTGGGGATCGGCACGCCAACCGAGCACGTATTCCTGCTGCAGGAAGCCAATCGCCCCGATGAATCAATGCCTGCCTTCGAAGACGAACATGGCACCTACATCATGAACGCCAAGGACTTGCGCGCGGTGCAGCATGTGGAGCGCCTGACGCAGATGGGCGTGCACTCGTTGAAGATCGAAGGCCGCACCAAATCCCACTTCTATTGCGCACGCACCACCCAGGTGTACCGCCAGGCCATCGATGACGCGGTGGCCGGACGCGCCTTTGATCGCAGCTTGATGACCAACCTTGAGTCCCTGGCCCAGCGCGGCTACACCGAAGGTTTCCTGCGCCGTCATGTACATGATGAATACCAGAACTACCAGAACGGCAGCTCGGTGTCCGAGCGACAGCAGTTTGTCGGTGAGTTGACCGGCGAGCGTCGTGGCGAGTTGGCAGAGGTCAAGGTGAAGAATCGTTTTGCCGTTGGCGATCACTTGGAATTAATGACGCCGGCCGGCAACTTTCACTTTGACCTGGCCACCTTGCGCAACGCCAAGGATGAAGCCATTGAGGTGGCACCGGGGGACGGGCACACCGTGTATGTGCCCTTGCCGGCCGAGATGGACCTGCGTTTTGGCCTGCTGATGCGCGACCTGTGAAGGGTCAGATCCTGAACTGACCGACCAACTGCCCCAGGCGCTGGCCCAGATCTGCCAAGCTGCGGGAGGTCTGGGCACCCAGTTGGGTTTCATCCGCCACGCTGTCCACCGCCACGGCAATCTGATGCACGCTGCGGTTGATCTCTTCAGCCACGGCGGTTTGCTCCTCGGCAGCGCTGGCGATCTGCGCATTCATCGAGTTGATTGTGCCGATCAACTGGGCCATGGTGTCCAGGGACGCCCCGGCCTGGTTGGCCTGGGCCGAGGTGCCATCGCCGGCATCGCTGGAGCGGCGCATTGCGTCCACGGCTGCCTCGGTGCCTTTTTGCAGGCGGTCGATCATGCCCTGGATTTCCTGGGTGCTGGTCTGGGTGCGGCTGGCCAGGGCGCGTACTTCATCGGCGACCACGGCAAACCCGCGCCCGGCCTCCCCGGCCCGTGCGGCTTCAATGGCAGCATTGAGCGCCAGCAAGTTGGTTTGTTCGGCGATGGAGCGGATCACGCTGAGCACACTGACAATCGACGACACATCCTGCTGCAGGCTGTCCAGGGACACGCCACTGCTGCGGATATCGTTCACCAGCGCATGGATCTGCGCGATGCTGCCGTCCACCACACGTTTGGCGGCCTGGCCTTCGGCGTCGGTCTGTTGCGCGGCGACAGCGGCGCCTTGGGCACTGCGCGCCACTTCATGGGCAGCGGACGACATCTGGTTGATCGCGGTGGCCACTTGGTCGGTCTCGTGGCGCTGGCGTTCCATGGCTTGCTCGGAACGCTGGGCCTGGTCGGATACCTGGCTGACCAGTCCGGTGAGCTGGGCGGTCATTTCGGTTATCTGGCGCACCAACCCATGGATTTTATCGACAAAGCGATTGAACGCACCGGCCAGGTCGCCCAGCTCATCCTGGCTGGTAATCGCCAGGCGGCGGGTCAGGTCGCCTTCGCCAGCAGCGATGTCGTCGAGATTGGCCTTCATCAGGCTCAGTGGACGCAGGATGGTATTGGCCACCAGCATGCCCACGGCGGCGATTACCAACAGCAATATAACGGCGACGCCGAGGATGCTCAGCAGCACGCCTTCCATGCGTTTCTCCACCTTGGCTTCGACCACCGCCACCTGGGCCTCGATACCGTCCAGGTTCACCGAAGTACCGATGACCATGTCCCACTTGGGCAGGTATTCGGTATAGCCGAGCTTGGGCACCAGTTCGGTCTGGCCGGGCTGGGTCGAGCTGTATTGCAGGTAGTGGGTACCGTCCTTGCCGACTTTAACCAGGTCGCGATTGACGTAGACGCCGTTGGGGTCGCGGTTGTCCTTGAAGCTTTTGCCCACGCCGTCCGGGCTGTTGCCCTTGAACAGGCGGATGGTCTCGGAGTCGTAGCCGAAGAAATAGCCGTCCTTGCCGTAGCTGGTATTGGAGAGCAACTTGACCACCTGCGCCCGCGCCGCGGTGTCGCCGGGGGCTGCCGCATCGTAAAGCGGCTTGATGGTGGTCATGGCCACTTCGACATAACCTTGCAGCGTGGCCTTGGCGTCGTTGAGCAAGCGCTGGCGGGTTTCATCCACTTCGTTGCGCGCCTGGCCCTGGAGAATCCACACGGTGGTCAGGCTGATGACCACGGCAAACAACAATACAGGCACTACGGCAAGGGCCAGGACTTTGGCCTTCAAACTCAGACGCATGGCTTTTCTCTCTTGTTAGTGGCGACTTGAGAGGTTAACGGCCAGGTGCGTGATTTCTGTAGGCGCGAGCTTACTCGCGAAGCACCTGAGAACTCTGCGGGGTTTCAGGTTGTTCGCATTATCGTTGGGGTTTTTCGCGAGCTCGCTCCTACAGGGAATTCATCAGAGCGTCATCGCGGCCAGCCACCCAAACACCAGCAGCGGAATGTTGTAGTGCAGGAAGGTCGGCACCACGGTGTCCCAGATATGGTGGTGCTGGCCATCGACATTCAGGCCGGAGGTGGGCCCGAGGGTGGAATCCGACGCAGGCGAGCCCGCATCGCCCAGCGCACCGGCGGTGCCGACAATGCACACGATGGCCAACGGGCTGAAGCCCAGTTGCACACACAACGGCACGAAAATCGCGGCAAGGATCGGCACCGTGGAAAACGACGAGCCGATGCCCATGGTCACCAGCAGCCCCACCAGCAGCATCAGCAACGCCCCTACCCCACGGCTATGGCCGATAAACGCCGCCGAGGCTTCTACCAGCGAGCGCACGTCACCGGTGGCTTTGAGCACTTCGGCAAAGCCCGACGAGGCGATCATGATGAAACCGATCATCGCCATCATCTTCATGCCTTCAGTGAAGAGGTCATCGGTGTCGCGCCAGCGCACGATGCCCGATACCGAGAAGATCAGGAATCCGGCCAGGGCGCCGATGATCATCGAGTCCAGCCACAGCTGGATGATGAACGCCGAGGCAATCGCCAGGCCGGCCACCAGCAGGGTCAGCGGGTTGTACTGCACCGCCACTTGCTCGACACGCTCGATTTTTTCCAGGTCATACACGCGCTTCTTGCGGTAGCTGATAAACACTGCCACCAGCAGGCCGACCACCATGCCCAGTGCCGGCAGGCCCATGGCGTGGGTGACGTTGACCTGGCTGATATCCACCCCGCTCTTGGCTACGTTGGCCAGCAGGATCTGGTTGAGGAAAATATTGCCGAAACCCACCGGCAGGAACATGTACGGCGTGATCAGGCCGAACGTCATCACGCAGGCGATCAGGCGGCGGTCCAGTTGCAGCTTGGTCAGCACATAAAGCAGCGGCGGCACCAGCAGCGGGATAAACGCAATATGGATCGGCAGGATGTTCTGCGAAGCAATCGCCACCACCCACAACAGGCCGATCAACAACCATTTGACGTGGCTGCCACCGCTGGCTTCCTGGCGATCAACCAGCAGCAAGGCTTTGTCCGCCAGCGCGTGGGCCAAGCCGGACTTGGCAATTGCCACCGCGAAAGCACCAAGCAATGCGTAGGACAAAGCCACGGTTGCGCCGCCACCTAAACCGCCGTTGAAGGCTTTGAGCGTGGCGTCGATCCCCAGGCCACCCGTCAAGCCGCCCACCAGGGCGCCAACAATAATGGCGATGACCACATGCACGCGGGACAGGCTGAGTACCAGCATGGTGCCGACCGCGGCGATGACTGCGTTAATCATGGTTACCTCAAGCAAAAACAAAAAAGACAGGCATGCCCGCGCACGGCCCATGGGAACAGCTGCCGGCGTGCAGGCTTGAAAGAGGTCCTATTAGAGGGCGCGCACTTTGCAGCAGGCAGGCGCGCATGTCAAAAAGCGGCGCCGTTTTTGAAGTTTAAATTGATCGTTTGAATAAAGAACCATGCGTGTCGGCCGATAAGCTGTTTCCATGTGCTTTCAGGTAAGGATGTCCCGATGTCGCTCAGGCAGCTCTCCATTCAATGGAAAATCACCCTGCTCGCGGGCCTGTGCCTGCTGGGGATCGTGACCCTGCTGGTGGGTCTGTCGCTGTATCGCATGGCGCAGAGCTCGGAGCAGGTCAAGGCCTCCAGCATGCAGATGCTGGACGAAGCCGCCCAGGCGCGCATCGAGGCCCAAGGTGAAGTACAGGCGCTGGGCATTCGCCAGCAGTTCATGGATGCCTACCAGTACGGTCACGGCTTTTCCCGCCAGGTACTGTTTCTGCGCGAGCAGGCAGAGAAACGCTTTCTCGATGCCTTCGACACCCGTGAGGACCTGACCCGCCAGGTCAAGGCCGCGCTGCAAGCCAACCCCGACCTGTTGGGTTTGTCCCTGGTGTTCGAAGCCAATGCGCTGGACGGCAAGGACGAGTTGTTCGCCAACCAGCAGGAACTGGGCAGTAATGACAAAGGCCGATTCGCCTTGTACTGGTCGCAGCCGACGCCGGGGAAGATCACTTCGATGGCACTGCCCGAAAGCGACATGACCGACACGTCCGTCAGCCCCAGCGGCGAAAAAGCCAACGCCTGGTTCACCTGCCCGCGCACCACGCTCAAGCCGTGTGTGATCGAACCCTACTTTTATGTGATCGACGGCCAGAACGTGCTGATGACCAGCATCGTGTTCCCGCTGATGGTCAATGGCAAAGTCATCGCCTCACTGTCGGTGGACATCAACCTCAACAGCCTGCAGGCCGTGAGCCAACAGGCCAGCCAGAAGCTGTACGACGGCCAGACCCAGGTCAGCATCCTCAGCCCGACCGGTTTGCTTGCCGGTTATAGTCCGGATGCCAGTAAGCTCAGCCAGCGCCTGGCTCAGGTTGATACGGCCAGCGGCGCGCAGTTGGTCAGCGCCTTGGCCAGCAGTACTCAAACCCACAGCCTGCGTGCCGGTCATCAGCTCAAGGTGCTGGCGCCCTTTGCGCCGATCCCTGGGGGCAAGCCGTGGGGCGTGTTGCTGGATGTACCGGAAAAAGTCCTGGTGGCGCCCGCCGAGGCGTTGAAAACCCAGCTGGACGCTGACAATGCCAAAGGCACCCTGCTGGAGCTCGGCCTGGGTCTGCTGGCCGCTGTGGTAGGCCTGATACTGGTGTGGCTGATGGCGCGCAGCGTGACCCGGCCGATCCTCGGCGTGGCACACATGCTTGAAGATATCGCCAGCGGCGAAGGTGACCTGACCCGGCGCCTGGCCTATGACAAGCAGGACGAACTGGGCCAGTTGGCCGGCTGGTTCAACCGCTTCCTCGACAAGCTGCAACCGATCATTGCCGAGGTCAAACGCTCGGTGCAGGACGCCCGTGGCACCGCCGACCAGTCCGCCGCGATTGCCACGCAAACCAGTGCTGGCATGGAGCAGCAGTACCGCCAGGTGGATCAGGTGGCGACCGCTTCCCACGAAATGAGCGCCACCGCCCAGGACGTTGCCCGCAGCGCCGCCCAAGCTGCCCAGGCCGCTCGCGATGCCGACCAGGCCACACGCGAAGGCTTGACCGTGATCGACCGCACCACCGCCAACATTGGCGACCTCGCCGCCGACATGAGCACCGCCATGACCCAGGTAGAAGGCCTGGCCGCCAACAGCGAGAAAATCGGCTCGGTGCTCGAAGTGATTCGCGGCATCGCCGAACAGACCAACCTGCTGGCGCTCAACGCCGCCATCGAGGCCGCCCGTGCCGGTGAAGCCGGTCGGGGCTTTGCCGTGGTCGCCGACGAGGTGCGCAACCTGGCGCGGCGCACCCAGGAATCGGTGGAAGAAACCCGCCTGGTGATCGAGCAACTGCAAAGCGGCACCACCGACGTGGTCGGCTCCATGGGCAACAGCTATCGCCAGGCCCAAGGCAGCGTCGAACAGGTCGGCCAAGCGGTAACGGCCTTGCGCCAGATTGGCGACGCGGTCACGGTGATCAGCGACATGAACCTGCAGATCGCCAGTGCCGCCGAAGAGCAAAGCGCGGTGGCCGAGGAGATCAACAACAATGTGGCGACCATTCGCGATGTGACCGAGTCGCTGTCGGAGCAGGCCAATGAATCGGCGCGGGTCAGCCAGGCGTTGAACAGCCTGGCGAATCAACAGCAGGGGTTGATGGATCAGTTCAGGGTGTAAGCCTAATGGAGATCTACTGTGGGAGGGGGCTTGCCCCCGATGGCGTTGGGTCAGCCCCAGATGTATTTACTGACACTCCGTCATCGGGGCAAGCCCCCTCCCACATTTTTAGATTGGCATTACCGCTTGGGCAATTCGATCAGTACCTTAAGCCCACCCAGCTCACTCTCCTGTAACTGCAACGTCCCGCCCCATACCTCGACGATGTCCCGCACGATCCCCAACCCCAGGCCATGTCCGTCAATTTGCTCGTCCAGTCGCGCGCCGCGGCCCAAGACCTGGTTACGCTGGGCCTCGGGAATACCGGGACCGTCGTCCTCCACCACCAACAGGTAGCCTTGCTGGGTTTCGCTGACGTTCAGCCGAATATCGGCATCCGCCCACTTACAGGCGTTGTCCAGCAAATTACCAAGTAATTCCAGCAAGTCCTCGCGGTCCCAGGGCAATTGCAGGCCCGGCGAAACGTGATAGCTGAGGTCAAGATGGTCGCCATGGATCATGTTCAAGGTCGCCAGCAGGACGGGCAGTTCTTTTTCGCAATCAAACAAAGCACCCGGCAGGGTTTCGCCAGCCAGCCGTGCCCGGTTGAGCTCGCGATTGAGGCGTTGCTGGATTTGCTCCAGTTGGTCGCGCAATAGCTGGCTCAACTGCGGATGACCCTTGAGCGCCTCACTGGAGGCCGCGCTCAGCAATACCGCCATTGGGGTTTTCAGCGCATGCCCCAGGTTGCCGAGCGCATTGCGGGAACGCTTGAGACTGTCTTCGGTGTGCGCCAGCAAATGGTTGATCTGCGCCACCAGTGGTTCCAGCTCCAACGGCACCTGAGTGTCGAGTTGCGAGCGCTGGCCCTGTTGCAGCTGGGCGATCTGGTTACGCGCCGTCTCCAGTGGGCGCAGGGCGCGGCGCACGGTGACTCGCTGCAGGACCAGCACCAGCAGCAGCGCCGCCAGCCCCATCACCAGGCCAATCTGGCGCATCAGGCGAAAACTCTCCCGCACGGGCGTGTAATCCTGGGCCACGCTGATGGAAATCGGCAGGCCGAAGCGCTTGTAGTCCGAACGCAACACCAGCAATTGCTGGCCTTCCGGCCCCAGTTGCAGGTTGCCCTTGAGCCCCGCCTCGGGCAGGCGGGGCAGTTCCTGGTCCCAGAGTGAACGGGAACGCCAATGGACATCGGCAAAGTCGATCCGGAAATAATGTCCGGAGAACGGTCGCTGATAGGCCGGTGACAGGCGTTGCTCATCCAGCTGTACGCCGTTTGGCCCACGCACCAGCGCCACCAGCAGGTTCTCACTGTCATTGCGCAAACCCGCTTCCAGGTAACGCTGCAAACCGGCCTCGAACAGCCACAGGCTGGTTTGTGCCAGCACCACGCCAACGCCCACCATCACGCTGATCAGGCCCAGGCTCAAACGCCGCTGGATCGACTTCATGCCGGGGCGGCGCCAAACCGGTAGCCCTGGCCGCGCCGGGTTTCTATCACACTGCGCCCCAACTTGCGGCGCAGATGGTTGACGTGCACCTCCAGCACATTGGAGTCTCGCTCCGTCTCGCCATCATACAAATGCTCGGCCAGATGGCTTTTCGACAGGATCTGTTCGGGGTGCAGCATGAAGTAGCGCAGCAAGCGAAACTCGGCCGCCGTCAGCTGGATCTCGGCGCCATCGCGCAGCACACACTGGCGCCCTTCATCCAGATGCAAGCCTGCAGCCTGCAGGGTGGGCTGGTTGGCGTGGCCGTGGGAGCGTCGCAACAGCGCCTGGATGCGCAGGTAGAGCTCTTCGGGGTGAAAGGGTTTGCTCAGGTAATCATCGGCACCGGCCTTGAGCCCTTCGATACGCTCGGCCCAGGAATCGCGGGCGGTGAGGATCAATACCGGGATGGCGAGCTTAGCGGCGCGCCATTGCGCAAGCACATCAAGCCCGGGCAAACCGGGCAGGCCCAGGTCGAGGATGATCAGGTCATAGGGTTCGCTGCGACCTTGATACGCGGCGTCGCGGCCATCGGCCAGCCAGTCGACTGCATAGCCTTGACGCTGCAAACCGGCCAGCAACTCGTCAGCCAGGGGCACGTTGTCTTCCACCAGAAGCAGGCGCATCAGTCTTCCTCATCTTTGATCAGGTCACCGTTGGTGGCGTCCAGTTTGATCTCACGCACCACGCCTTCGGTGGTCACCAGTTCCACTTCGTAGGCATATTGGCCGTGTTTCTTTTCCAGCTCGGCCTCCAGCAGCCGCGAGTCGGGGTACCGCGCCATGGCCTGCTGCAACAGTTGCTCCAGCGGCAGGATCACCCCCTGCTGGCGCAGCGCCAAGGCCTCGTCCTGATTGAGGTCGCGGGCCGCCAGGCTGGAGCAAAAAACCATGAGCGCCAGCGCCACTCGACTGCCCACGCGTAAATTAACCTTCATTACGTATCCTGATGATTCTTGAGAACCTGTCCGGTGAGCGCGTCCAGTTCAACGTCCCATTCAATGCCGTTGCGATCTTCCAGTTCGACTTCATAGACGTACTTGCCGTATTCCTCATCCAGGTCGGTGCCCAGCAGCGTCGAGCCAGGGTGCAGCGCCAGGGCTGTGGCGTCCAATTGGTCAAAGGCGACAATAGTAACAGTGGCGGGGACGATCAGTGGCTTGTCCGGGTCCACGGCTGCGGCCTGGGTCGCCGTAACCATGATGATAGCGGCGGCGCCCAGAACAGTGAGGCGCGTCATGATAAGTCTCCGTTACAGGATGTTTTCCTACGCCGGTCACCCTACCTGTTGCAACTTAACTGAAACTGAATTGCCACCATGGCAATTGCGCGCAAGCCGTTTCTCCCACCGTCTGCGATATTTTCTATAATGCCCCGTTCGCCCAATCAGAGACCGGTATGACAGCCATCCATATCAAGTTCCCTGCCCTGACCCTCAAGGCCGGCAAACGCGCCTTCGCCCGCATTCGCGAGCGGGGCCTTGCGCCTGCCGACGTCGGCATTCTCCCCGGTGCGGCTGGCGGCCCCAAGGCCTTGGGCATCCAGGGCCTGGACCTGGCGCTGTTTGGTGACTGGCTACCCCGCGTGCCGCGCGAGCGTGCATTGATCGGCGCGTCCATCGGTTCCTGGCGGTTCGCCAGCGCCTGCCTGCCCGACCCTGTGCAAGGCTTGCTGGACCTGGGCCGCCTGTATAACGAACAGCGCTTCGCCAAAGGCGTGACCATGGCCGACGTCAGCCAGAGTTGCCAACGCATGCTCGATGACCTGCTGGCTGGCCGTGATGCACGCATACTGGACAATCCCGACTATCGCCTGAACATCATGGTGGTCAAGAGCCACGGCCTGCTCGCCGACGACCACCGTGGGCGGCTGGGGCTGGGCCTGTCCTCGGTGATCGCGGATAACTTGCGGGGCCGCGCACGGCTGTCGCGGCATTTCGAACGGCTGATCATCCATGACCCGCGCCAGGCACCGCCGGTGCATCCCCTTAAGGATTTCCCGTCGCGCTTCCTTAGCCTGGAGTTGGGCAACCTGCGCCAGGCGCTGCTTGCGTCCGGCTCGATCCCCATGGTCATGCAAGGCGTGCGCGACCTGCCCGGCGCCGGTGCCGGCACCTATCGCGACGGTGGCCTGCTCGACTATCACCTCGACCTGCCCTACCACGGCGATGACATCGTGCTCTACCCGCACTTCACTGACCGGGTCATCCCCGGCTGGTTTGACAAGGGCCTGCCATGGCGACGCAGCAGCCCGCAAGGCTTGCAGGATGTGTTGCTGCTGGCACCCTCCAGGGACTACCTGGCCCGCCTGCCCTACGGCAAACTGCCGGACCGCACTGACTTCAAGCGCTTCATGGGCGATGACCCAAGCCGCAACAAGTATTGGCAAACCGCGATGAGCGAGAGCCGACGACTGGGGGATGAGTTTTTGGCCTTGGCGGATAACGGCGCGCTGGGCGACCGACTGCTTGCCCTCTAACGGTAGGAGCGGTGTGCGCAGGGGCTGATCAAACTGTTAAACTCGCCGACTGCCAGACACCTGACCGAGCTGAAAACACTGTGGAAATCTTCAAGGAATTTACATTCGAATCCGCCCACCGCTTGCCCCACGTGCCGGAGGGCCACAAATGCGGGCGCCTGCATGGGCATTCGTTCAAGGTCGCGATCCACCTGAGCGGCGACCTGGATCCCCATACCGGCTGGATTCGCGACTTTTCGGAGATCAAGGCGATTTTCAAGCCGCTCTACGAACGCCTCGACCACAACTACCTCAATGACATTCCCGGCCTGGAAAACCCCACCAGCGAAGTGTTGGCCAAGTGGATCTGGAATGAATTGAAGCCCTTGCTGCCCGAGCTCAGTGCGATTCGTATCCATGAAACCTGCACCAGCGGTTGCATCTATCGCGGCGAGTAGGCGATCACGTGTCGGAAAACCACCTGCGGGTGGTTTTTTCGAAGTGCCAGTGGCATCTTTCAGAGGAGTTCATTGCAATGATGCGCCCCGCCACTGTCGATGATGTGGCTGCCATTGAGGCCATCGCCCAGGCTGCTTACTCGCCTTACATCTCGCGCATCGGCCGCAAACCCGCGCCGATGCTGGAAGACTATCGCCAGCGAATCGAGGCCGGTGGCGTACATGTGATGGACCATGCGGGGCAGGTCCAAGGCTTTATCATCCTGCTCGATACCGACACTGGCCTGCTGTTGGATAACCTGGCCGTGGCACCGGATGCCCAAGGCCTGGGGCTGGGGCGCGTGCTGATGGATTTCGCCGAGCAACAAGCAGCCGACTCTGGCTACACGCACATCTACCTGTACACCAATGAGGCCATGACCGAGAACATCGCGCTATACACTCGTCGTGGGTATGCACAAACCCATCGGGCCGTGGAAAATGGTTTGCGCCGGGTGTACATGAGCAAATTTCTACAGGCGATTTAACAGATCCAACTTGTGTCACTTGCTGCACCGTTTTCGCGCTTGACCGGCAACTCTGGCATGACCCTCTCTGCGACACCTCCTGGTTTGACTATAAATACGCTGCACAACCTGGGCGCATTACTGCCTCTGACTTGGCACGCACGCTGCAACAGGCCTGCGTCACTCATTCAGGGAGCAACCCACATGACGCAGCAGGAACCAGGCAACGATTACCCCCTCAGCGAAGTCCCCTTGCATGCGCGCAAGGGCCTGGCATCCACAGCCATGGTGCTGCTGGGCTTCACGTTTTTTACCGCGACCATGTTTGCCGGCGGCAAGCTTGGGGTAGCGTTCAGTTTCACCGAGATGCTCGGCGTCGTGGCCCTGGGTAACCTGTTGCTGGGTATCTACGCCGCAGGTCTGGGTTACATCGCCTTCAAGAGCGGCTTGAACTCGGTGTTGATGGGGCGGTTCTGCTTTGGCGAAGTCGGCAGCAAGCTCAGTGACTTGATCCTGGGTTTTACTCAGATTGGCTGGTATGCCTGGGGTACTGCCACGGCGGCCGTGGTATTGGGCAAGTATTTCGAATTGAGCCAGGGCAGCGTGCTGGGGTTGATGGTGGTGTTTGGCTTGCTGTTCTGCGCCACGGCCTACGTGGGGTATCGCGGGCTGGAAATCCTGTCCTATATCGCCGTGCCGGCCATGGGCATATTGCTGGTTCTGTCGATGTGGGTAGCGACCGTGAAAGTCGGCGGCCTGGATGGCCTGCTGGCGGTGGTGCCAACCGGTGAACTGGACTTATCAACGGCGATCACCCTGGTGTTCGGCACCTTTGTCAGCGGTGCAACCCAAGCCACCAACTGGACGCGCTTTTCACGCTCGGCCAAGGTCGCGGTGCTGGCCAGCCTGATCGGGTTTTTTATCGGCAATGGCCTAATGGTGCTGATCGGTGCTTATGGCGCCATCGTCTATCAGCAACCGGATGTGGTGGAAGTCCTGCTGCTGCAGGGGTTCGCCATGGCGGCGATGGCCATGTTGCTGCTCAATATCTGGAGTACCCAAGACAATACCATCTACAATTTTGCCGTCGCCGGCTGCAATCTGCTGCGCACCCGACGCCGCAAGACCGTGACACTGGCCGGTGCGGTGATCGGCACCCTGCTCGCCTTGCTCGGCATGTATGACATGCTGGTGCCATACCTGATCCTGCTGGGCACGGTGATCCCGCCGATTGGCGGGGTAATCATGGCGGACTTCTTCTATCGCTATCGTGGCCAATACCCACGCCTGGCGCAAGCCCGCCTGCCGGCGTTCAACTGGCCCGGTCTGGTCGCGTATGGGGTGGGCACCGTGCTGGCGTTCAACTCGCCATGGGTCGCTCCACTGGTGGGAATTGTTGCCGCGTCGCTGACCTATATGCTGCTCAGCGCCATACTACGTGCAATGACCGCCGGGACATCGGTATCGCCCTGAGGATCCGGCGGCTGTCTGCCTGATTGTTTTTAGCCAAGAGGAACTTGACCATGCACATCATCAATGCCCGCCTGCGCAACCGTGAAGGCCTGCATGATCTGCACCTGGAACACGGCCGGATCGCCAGCATTACTGCGCAAACCGGAATCCCGACACTCACGAGCGGCGACCTGGACGCCGCCGGTAACCTGGTAATACCGCCCTTCGTAGAACCCCACATCCACCTCGACGCCACCCTCACCGCCGGGGAACCGCGCTGGAATATGAGCGGCACGCTGTTTGAAGGCATCGAGTGCTGGGGTGAGCGCAAGGCCACTATTACCCTGGAAGACACCAAGACCCGCGCCAAAAAAACCATCCAGGCCCTCGCCGCCCACGGCATCCAGCATGTGCGCACCCATGTCGACGTCACAGACCCGGACCTCACTGCACTCAAGGCCCTGCTGGAGGTGCGTGAAGAAAGCTCGCACCTGATCGACCTGCAAATTGTCGCCTTCCCCCAGGAGGGCATCGAGTCGTTCCGCAATGGCCGCGAACTAATGGAAGAAGCCGTTCGCCTGGGCGCCGACGTGATCGGCGGTATCCCCCACTTCGAATACACCCGCGACCAAGGGGTCAGTTCGGTGAAATTCCTCATGGACCTGGCCGAACGCACGGGCTGCCTGGTGGACGTGCACTGTGACGAAACCGACGACCCGCACTCACGCTTCCTCGAAGTCCTCGCCGAGGAAGCCCGCAGCCGCGACATGGGCGCGCGGGTCACTGCCAGTCACACCACGGCCATGGGTTCCTACGACAACGCTTACTGCGCCAAACTGTTCCGTCTGCTGGGGCATTCAGGCATCAGCTTTGTCTCCTGCCCCACTGAAAGCATCCATCTGCAAGGTCGCTTCGACAGCTTCCCGAAACGCCGGGGTGTCACCCGTGTCAACGAACTGCTTGAGGCCGGCATGAACGTGTGCTTCGGCCAGGACTCCATCGTTGACCCCTGGTACCCCCTGGGCAACGGCAACATCTTGCGGGTCCTGGAAGCCGGCCTGCACATCTGCCATATGCTCGGCTACCGTAACCTGCAAAGTGCCCTTGACCTGGTGACCGACAACAGTGCCAAGGCCATGGCCCTGGGTGACCGATATGGGCTGCACGCCGGTCGCCCCGCCAACCTGCTGATCCTGTCCGCCGACAGTGACTATGAGGTCATTCGCAGCCAGGGCTTGCCGCTGTACTCGATCCGCAACGGCAAGGTGCTGATGAAACGGCAGCCGGCGCAGGTGGAGTTTTTATATAACCCGGCTGGCTAGACGATAGAGTCGATGTCCAGCGTTTGCGCCTTTGCCTGATCATGGTGTGCAGGCGGCGGAATGCTGGCAAATTGGGCAAACTCGCGGTTTTCAGGGTGACTGAACCAACGTTTGAGGCTCGATTGCAGGTGCGCAGACTGTGCTTGACTGCCGTAGACGTCGCGAGCTTCAAGGCGACGCCAGCGCAGGGTTGCCAGGCGCTCGCGGCTGGTGTGCAAGCGGTCGATCTCGGCGTTCAAGGCATCGCTAGGCTCATAGCTGCGATCATTGGCTGGACGCTGGCGGGCAAGTTCACGCCGTTTGGCTCTCAATTGCTCGCGCATGTCTTCGAGAGCGCGGTCGAGCAGCTCAAACTCCCTCAAGGTCACCAGGGGGCCTTGACGATCCAGGGCTTGCTGCCAGCGTCGCAGTGTGGCCCAGGCTGCAGGGATGTAGCTGGTGGTCATGAAGTGTTGGCCGGCCTGAAAAAGCTGCCGCAGCAGATTGTCACGGTCGGGCATATCGCCCTGGAGTTGCAATGCGCGATGACAGCCCGCCTCCTGGATGGACTCACAGCCAGGTTTCCATAGCACTGAAGAATGGGTGCCGTCCGGGAGCGTGATCGGCATGAAGTGATGTTGCTCACCGTGATGTTGATAGGGGTTGCCGCCCACACGTACCAGCCCGGCGGCGAACAATAGGCCACCGGGTGCAGGGGCACTGAATAATGTGATGGCCCCGGGGATCCAGAGTTTGGCGGTGGTGTTCATCCAACGCGCCGGAACGCTGGGGACGGGGTCGTTGTGGTTGACGATGCGGTGATGGACCAGGGATGAGGCGCCGGCGATAAACTCGGAGTCGGCGGCGCGAGGGGCGCCGTAGGTGTAGAGGAGAACGTCGTAATTAGCATCCGGGGTTCGGCGCAGCCCTTCGGCCAACAGCAATGCAATAGCGCCGCCAAGGCTGTGGCCGCAAATCACAATACGCTGGCCAATGTGGAATTGGTCAAGGTATCGCAGTACGAAATCACGCATAGCCCGGTAAGCCTGGTAGAAGCCCTCGTGGACTTTACCAACGCCGTCGACGAAAGCCACTTGATGGGCGTCCGCGTCACGTAGCGCATCAGCACCGCTGACGGTTCCTCGCACGGAAATCAGGATGACCTGGTCGTGGTGAGTGATGAACGCCTGGGTGTCGGTGCCAAATTTTTCGTCATCGAAAAAATGCAGGCGTGCAGGGTGTTCCTGCTCGTCCTTTAGTTCCGGGCGATTTTGGGGATATAAGTCGGGATCGAAAGGCAGGATTTCGAAACGCTGGGAGTATGGGACGTCTTCATAGATCGGATAGAAACACTGCGTTTGCTTCGGATCGATTCGCCAGGCTTCGTGATACACCGACAGCTGTTCAGCGAACAGATTTCCAACGCTTGGATCCAACGGAAACCGGACCTCCTTTAAGGGGTTTTCTCGAGGGACTTGCCCAAAGTCGCAATAACTCAACGCAGCAAACAATGCCAGCTGAAACACATTCAGGGCACAGATGTTGTCTTCGACAGATAGCATTGGGCGCAAGGCCCGCAATGGCCGTACCTCGAGAATGGTGTGCTTGTTTGGAAACAGCACGATACCCGCTAATGTTGGCTCGGGCGGGCCGAATCCCAGCTCGGCCATCATTTTCAATGCATGACGTTTGGGACGATGGGTACGAGGCGTTATCGGAGGCAAGTGGGCGACATGTCGAACCAGATCTCTGACTTCGACTTGATAGAACCGGTCAGCTTGTAGTTGAGCAGGATTGGCTTCAACACGACGCCCACTGGACGTAGAAAATTTAGTCTGCTCTGCCCGAACTTGAAGCTCGCTGATAGGAAGTGGATACATCGGCCGCATCATTAATCGGCGATATGGCTGTTCTGCTCCTGAATAAAGTTCGTCAAAAACAAGAACCACGGGACCGCTATAAATATCTTGTAACTTGGCGCCCCCCTCACCGTTCAATCTACCTTTGTACTGCTGTCCTGCACTGTCGTGAACGGTATACGGCAGACCGCCATACATCGTTCCTACTCCGACTTCGTCGACTAAGCAAAAGCTCACCCACTGCCCTCGTAATGAACAAGCTAGCGTGCTATCACTGAAAAATGATCGCTTCCTTGCGTCCATGCACATGGCTCACTCCTTCATTCACACGATGGATAAATATCGCAGATGCGACCGTCCGGCATTTTTATAGGTTTAAAATCGGTCGTGTTGCCGTTGCAGTAGGCATCCCGATCAGAGAAGTCCTTACCTTTACAGCGTTTCCACCCTCCTGGAACAGCTACCCAGTTATCGTCAAAAGCGGGTCTCTCCTCATTACTCAAAGTCAACACCATCCTCAGAGTTTTTCCTGGGAGTTCATCTCGTTGCGCGTATCCACCTACTCGTGTTTTTTGCAACTTCCCCTCCGCATTAACCGAACGGCACTGGAGAATTTTCCTGATCCCGTGAAGAGGGCCTACAGTCCGAAACAACCATTGACACTGGCCCGAAAAATCCTGCGCATCTGACTCCCGCATCCCGGGCATATCCAGATAATCTCTGATAGAGATATTGGCAATATCCCCACCCACATCCGTACTTCGCTTTCCCCACTTCGCATAGAAATCAAACTCCAAACTACGCAGTACCAACGGACACCCTTCTACCGTTTCGGTCAGCGGTAACTCATAACTCACCCTGCTCGCGACAGGTTTGTAGTCTGTAAAAAAGACCTTCCGCTCTGGTCTCTTGCCTCGGCGTCTCGGCAAGACACAGGTTTCACCCGTTGCAGGTCGATAATTAGCTGCGGTCTTCAGTTCGAACTGCGGCGGCAAATCCACCTCCAACGTAAAATGCTCTACCCCCTTCCCCGTACACCCCGAAAGCCCTACGCCCCCGACCACAAGCAACCCCACTTTCATCCATCTATTCACCCTTCCCTTCCTCCCTGCGCCACTGCTCCACCACCCGTTCAAAATGCGCCCCTGGCGCCTCGCCTACCCTCGGTTGCCAATGGACAATGCTGCTGCGGGTCGCCTCTTCCAACCGACGCACCACCAAAAACTCCAACTGCTCAGGCGTGTGCCATTGCCAGGTGCGTGCCTGCTCCAGTACCTGGGCCAGCCAGATCCTCGGGTCTTGAAACTCAACCAATGCAGCCAGGTCTTCGCTGTGCTCGGCCAACAGGTAGCGCAGGATATTGGCGTGCAGGATGGCTTCGGCCTGGGGATTGGGTGCACCCAGCCAAGGTGACGGGTCGGGTACCGGATAGTCGCCTGGTGCGGGGTTCTCGGCCTGGCACCAACGGCCTTCGTGCCAATAGCAAACGCTGATGAGCGGCCCGAGGTAGTCCGGCCAATGCGCTTTCGATAAATGGGCCAAGGCACGACCCAGGGTGCGGTTGTCGTGAATGCGATAAAGCACCTGCTGGCCCTTGGGCCCCAGCAGCAATCGCGCGCGCCAATGTCGAGTCACATCGTCCAAATCGGCAGCAGGCAAACTACCCATCCACCCCCAATTCGACTCGGGGTGTTGCAGCAGCTCGACCAATGCAGGTTCCTGCATCTGCTCCAGCAACACTATGACCGGGCCTGAGCTCGCTAACTGCGCCGCATCGGTCTCGCTGTAGAGTTCGCAATAGCGCGATAGGCTGCACTCTGCCAACAGGGGCTGGCGAGCGGTGTTATGGCCCTCCAGCATCAGGCACAGCGCGTACCCTCTCTGCCGCTGTTGAGCCATCCATCGATGGGGCGAGCTGTCCATCAAGCCGCCCTCCCCGCGATATCGCAGCCGCCTTCTCGGCAGTCTTCGCACAGGGGGCAAAAATCCGCGCCCAGTTGCTTGGCCAAGTCCATGATGATGCCTTGCACCGCGGAAACCGGCGCGGCAACCCGCCCAGAGCCCACCGGATGGGATGCCGACGGTATGCCGCCAAGGCTGATGTTGCGGCTGCTGAAAATACTGCCGGCTTGAATCACCAGGTGCTCTCCACCCGCCTTCAGGCTCAGTTTCGCACCCGCATCGATTATCAGGCTGGCACCGGCCTGGAGATGAACCTGCTGGCCGGCTTCGATCACCATGGTCCGGCCAACTCGGGTCAGGCTATCGCCCTGCACGTCAAGGTAGTCATGCGCCTTGAGCGTTACCTTGCGATCACCGTCGACGTGGCGATGCTCCTCGCTTTCCAGCCGGAGCGTGCTCACCCCCCGAATGATTTCATGCCTCTCCCCGGCGACTTCCAGGCGGCTGTCACGGCCCACCTGTTGTTCCAGGTCGCGTTGTGCGCGCAGGTAGATCAGTTCTTCGCCGCGCCTGTCTTCAAGGTGCAACTCGTTGGCCCCTGCTCCGTGGGGAGAACTGCGGCTACGCAGAACGCTGCGCGTCTTGTGCTGCGGCAAAGGGTAGGCGGGAAGGTGTAGCGCGTTGGGCAGGCAACCGCTGACCAGGGGTTGGTCGGGGTCGCCCTCCAGGAAGCTCACCAGCACTTCCATGCCCACCCGTGGAATGACCATGGCGCCAAACCCATCCCCCGCCCAACCGGACGCTACCCGCAGCCAACAGCTGCTGGTATCGTCAGGTTTGTCCCGACGATCCCAATGAAAGCGCACCTTCACACGGCCATAGGCATCGCAATGGATATCCTCACCCGCAGGCCCGGTCACCGTCGCGGTTTGGCTGCCACTGATCGTCGACTTGGGGTGCTTGAGCGGCGGTCGATGCACTGCGCTCCAAGATGTCGCGGTGAAGCGGTTGCGATAGCCTTGAAACCTGTCGACTCCAAATGCGGCCTCCTCCAAAACCTGCGGTTGGTAGCCCTCATGACGTACCGAAGTCAGTAGCCACAAGTCGTTGCAGACTGGATCGGGGTGATCGCACAACTCGAGAAAGTGACCACTGCATAACGCCGGTTGATCGCTCTTGCCCAATACTCGATGACGATCACGCTGATGGCGCTCCAGGCCGCGGCGCGCCAGTTGAGCACCTCGTTCACGGCTGGTGAACCCAGCGGGGGAGCCATAGTCTTCCAAAGGATCCGTGGCTCCGGCCTGGGCTTGCAGGTGTAGCGAAGGATGCTCAAAGTCGAAGTCACGGCGTACGCTGCGTTGACTGCGGGTTTGCAGGCGCCGGTCGAAACGCTGGACGACCCGGGCCTCGAGCGCCGGATCGGGCGATGAACAATAACGCTGCACCGGTAACCGTCGAAACACTGTCTGGTCATCACCAAACACCAACAGATGATTGTCCGTACTGTGGCGAAAATGGAAGTGGATGCCCTCCTCTTCGCACAGTCGCTGGATGAAGTGCAGGTCGGACTCCATGTACTGCACGCAGAATGTCCGCGGGGGATACACCACCGGCCCGAGCTCGAAGGTATAGGTATCGGCGAGAATGCCGTGGTGCTCAAGGATCGTCGCAATGATCTGCGGCACGTTGCGCTGCTGGAAAACTCGCTGGTCGCGGCGATGGGCAAGCCATGCAAGGCGGGGGGCCAGCGTCAGGTGATAACGGGTGAACCGTACACCCGGGTCATCCCGGCCGATGGCGTAGACCTGCCCATGCAGGCCTGTATCCACCTCGCCGAAGTCCAGATAGGCGGGTTGACGAAGCAAGGCCTCCAGGTCAAGGGAAGGGTTTTCACTGATCAACTGCATATGAATGAAGTACGGCTGGTCGAGGGCTTCGTGACCTTTGAAGGTCAAAACCTGGAAGTCCGTATTAATTCCAGGAAGAAACAATTTAAAACGTGAGGAAGAAAACGCGTGAACCATCCTTTGTTACCCGCCATCAACTTTTTCGATTGAATTGCCCTTCCTCGCCAACCTTGATGGCTTGGGAAAAAAAGCACCTGAACACGATAAAGCTTAGCGATTTTGGCAGCGTTTCGGATGTTAAAAAACAAAAGAGAAGTTTCGTACGTCGAGGTTGGAAGTGTCTTTTAAAAAATGCAACACGGTGCAAAACAATGCTGGCTAATATCAAGAAAGTTCTTACTTTGACTTGCACCTTTAACAGCTAATAACTCAGGAAACAGCTGACACCGGATTAAGCCGTGCGGGGTTTTCACAGGTTCAGGTTATTATTCGGGCGGCCCCAAACAGACTGACACTCAACAAGTTCCCAGCCTCCGCCTGCAAATGCACTGGAGCCGTACCACCCGGCATCACCACGGCGACCTCTCCAGCCTCCACCCAACCCGCTCGCCACGCGGCACAAGCCACGGCGCAGGCGCTGGTGCCCGAAGACGCGGTAGGCCCTTCACCTCGCTCAAATACACGGGCACTGACGCGATTGCCGGAGTCCCGAGCGGCCCCACTGCAGGTTGACCCCACCGACACAGGGTTGGCCACCACCTGCCGGGGGGGCAAAGGCAATGCTCTGTAACCGTTTGAACAGCCCTAGCTGATGCATCGTATCGTTAGCTGGCAAGGCGCACGCCTGCTCCAGTAACGTCGTTTTAACCCCGCCCGCGAAGGGAACCCTGCTCGCTCGAAAAGGCCTGATGTGCAAGGATGTCACGCCGGACATCGTTCGCTGAACGCAAAACCAAGGATTCTTCATGACTGCCATTCCCACTCCTGCCCCCGTGGTTCCCGGGCGGTTGGAACAAATGTCCACCCGTATCGCTTTTTTTATCGCCGGTTTTGGTATTGCCGCGTGGGCGCCCTTGGTGCCGTATGCCAAGGCGCGCGCGAACCTGAACGAAGGCACGCTTGGTCTATTGCTATTGTGCCTGGGGGTGGGTTCGATCATCGCAATGCCGGCGGCGGGCGCGCTGGCGTCTCGCTACGGTTGCCGGCGCGTGCTTACCGCCGGGACGCTGATGATTTGCCTGGCCCTGCCGATGTTGGCCACTGTCAGTTCGATCCCTTTACTGATCGCCGGGTTATTCCTGTTTGGCGCGGGCCTGGGCACCGTGGACTCCACCGTGAATCTGCAAGCCGTCATCGTTGAGCGCGCCAGTGGCAAGACCATGATGTCAGGGTTTCATGGCCTCTTCAGCCTGGGTGGCATTGTCGGCGCGGCGGGGGTTTCCGGTTTGCTGGGGCTGGGCCTGTCGCCCCTGCAGGCGACCCTGGTGGTGGTCATTATCATGGCCGTTGCGCTGTTCAAGGCCGCACCGCATCTGTTGCCGTATGGCAGTGAAAGCTCAGGTCCTGCATTTGCAGTGCCCCACGGAGTGGTGCTGTTTATCGGCTGCCTGTGTTTTATCGTGTTCCTGGCTGAAGGTGCCGTGCTGGATTGGAGTGCGGTATTCCTGAGTGCTGAGCGTGGCCTGGATGAGGCCTACGCCGGTCTTGGCTACGCGGCATTTGCCTTGACCATGACCGCTGGGCGCCTGACCGGTGATGCCATTGTCCGACGCCTGGGCGCCACGCTAGTGATCGTGATCGGTGGCGCGCTGGCGTGTGCCGGCTTGCTCCTGGCGACATTATTGCCGGCTTGGGAAACAGCGTTGCTCGGGTACGCATTGGTGGGTGCCGGGTGTTCGAATATCGTGCCGGTGCTGTACACCGCCGTCGGTAGACAAAAGGTCATGCCTGAACATATTGCAGTGCCGGCCATCACCACCCTGGGTTACGCCGGTATTCTCGCCGGCCCCGCCATGATCGGTTTTATCGCCCATGGCAGCAGTTTGAGTACCGCTTTCGTGCTGATTGCGGTGTTGCTGGCGGCAGTCGCTATCAGCGGCAAAATCCTCAAGGTGTAGGTCAAGGCGTCAACGTGCTTTGCGAGCTTTGTGCTGCTCCTGCCAACGTTCGAGGTTTTTGTTGCACAGGTGGTCTTCTACATGCGGCGGGCCAAACAGGCGTGGAGTATTCGCATGCTTCAGCGCAGGTAGCAGACCCGGCCGCTCAAAAATGTTCTTCATTGTGTAGACGCACAGTTCGCTGTACTTGGACCTGGGCATCCCGGTGGACGGGTCCAGCACCGGGTTGCCCTGTTGATCAACCTCATACGGATCCTGCAAAACTTCCCTGAGCTTGGCGATGTCGACGTACTGGTGCTGTTCGAAAAGAAAAGTCCGATCCTTGGTTTTATCTCTCAAGTGCTCGAACTGCCCTTGCAGCGCCTCAACTACTTCAGCGTTGCCCTGCGCATGAAAGGGATCCTGGCTGAAGACGCTTGGGGAGCTGTTGCCCTGCAACGCCTGGGCCGCCGCCCTGAGACTATCCCGCGTGATATCACCGTCACGACTGAAGATCGTATCGCTTAGTCGCGGGCGCTCGAGAATTTCCCGGACGACCTGAATCGCGCTGTCCAACTCCTCGTTTTTTCCGGTGGGCTCAGCGGCAATCCGCTGCAATGACAACCAGGTCAAGCGCCCGTCATTCAGATACGAGTGCAGCAGCCCGAAGGCTTTCTCCAGGGCACTCGCCAACTGCTTGTCCGTGGAGTTGGGGCCCGGCAGGGAAAACTGCGCCCGCTGCGGGGGGAAGTTCTGCAAGTTCCGATGACGCAGGACAGACAATGTTCCGCGCAGCAGGAAGGGCTTGCGAGGCCCAGCAGACTCAGGCACGGAGGGCGTTTCACTCCAGGCTCCAGCGTTGTCGACCGGTGGTGGCGCCATGGGGTGCGGGACTGGTCCACCAGGGGCGTGAGACCGCCTGGGAGGTAGTACACCATCGATTGACATGGGTTTTCTCCAACTCTTTGAGATGCATATCCGCTTGGTGATCGGCTCGGTGATGACCAAAATCAACGAATGAATTCCACTCGGACCAGCACCTCATGTGTGGTTGGATGAACCCGGCAGTTCCTTACGGACAACGAATACCAATGACAATATGTAAAACCGCAACCAACGATGCTCAACCCAACTTGCGTCTGCGCCACCAGCCCGCGAGGGTGTGAATCAGCCCGACATTTTTTATCGATCCGGCCCCCTCTCCGGGGGGCTGTCCGTCCGCAAGCATGCCCCTGGAAAAGTCATCCGAAACGGGCGCCTGGAATTGTCGCTGACCGGCAAAAGCCTTCATGCGCAGGGCTTGGGCCGCATGTTCCTTTGCAGGGGTGTGCAGGCCTCGCGTTGCTGCGCCCTCCTCTGATACCGCAAGTTTCGCGTCCTGGGTGCTGTGCAGGAGTTCAAGGCGCTGGGATGGGGGGGAGTTAAACGAGGTTGAAGTCATGAGTTTGCCCTCACTCGGAATCTGAAAAGCGGCGGGTGAATCACTACTGTAGGTATCAGCTATGTGGCAAATGAGTGTAATCCGTTCCTCGAACAATTCAGTCAGGCGCCGCATTCGCCGTGCAGCGCCTGTAGGTTGGTCACTTGGACAATAGGACCAATGCTCTCCAATTGATCTTTCCGTCCCCGTCTTTACTGGCAAGGTCGTCCATCAGCTTGAGCAGATTACTTCGCTGGATCACTGCCTGGGCCAACTGGATAAGATGGTCCTTTTCAGCGTCGCCTGTGAAAGGTTGGCGGGCGAGCTTTTTCAGGTCGCGGATTCTAAGGTCTGGCCCCCAGGGCCAGCCCTTCAATTCGTCAAAATGCTCGAGCATTTCAGCGGCCAACTCCTTGTCAGACTTGTACTTGAAGTAGTTTTCGCCCTTGATGACCGCGATCACATTCTGAAAGTCGATGAGATTATCCAATGCACCGGTAGAAGTGTGTCGGTCAAGCGCCGCCATCAGTTCCGGACGCCGCAGCAGCTCATTGGCCAAGCGAATGTTCTCCCGCATGGCTGGGTTAGGCGACCACCCTCTTCTCGCCATCGCAAGGATGCTGTCAACACTGATATACCCAGGATTCCTGGGGTCCCTGAAAGCATGGAAACTGTCGCGCAATTGCGCTGCCAACTCTTCATTGTTCTTCAGCGAGTATTGCGGATCTGGCCTGCCAGGCGCGACCGGATAGGGCCTTTCTCCGCCGGTAGGGTCTGGTCGTGGTGGCGGGTTGCTCGCCCCGGGATTCGGCCTCGGCGGCGGATTGCTGCAACCTGGGTTCGGCCTTGGTGGTGGACCGCCGCAGCCTGGATACGGAGGCGGCCGATGTCCGGAAAACCATTGGTTCATCCATTGCTTGAACTGGCTCAGGAAATCCTGCATTGCAGGAGCGTGATGATGGTGATGGTGATGGTGATGGTGGCGGCCTGACACATCTGCGCCGGTGGTGGCAGCCTGATGGTTGCCGAACACTGGACCGGCCTTACTTTCCCCGGATTGAAAATTTACATTGGCGGAACTCTGACCTTTGAAAGAAGGCGTAGCAGGCGCTTCACGAGTGTTCTTGACCTCGGGCTTGGCAGTGGCATTGGCCTGCGAAGGATCAGAGGTTGATGAGGTAGAGACGGGGGATGGATCCAACATCGGTACCGACATGCGTTTCTCCATTACAGTGGGCGCGATTTTCAGCTTGTCGCTCCAACGTAGTGTCGAAGCCCATCAGCTTTCCCATGTGTGGCTTTTTGTCGGAATCAGTTCCTGTGCCAGCAACAATATATGCTGTGCGAGTGTAGGAAACAGATCGAGCAGGTAATAGCCTTTGCTGCTGCCTGGGCAACGTCGCGTCGCACCCGGGCAGGCAAAAAAATCGCAACCCTTGGGTTGCGATTTTTCTATCCACTGGATATCAGAATCCGACACTTGCCTGGACGAAGAACGTACGCGGTTCACCCAGGTATATCCCGGCGTTGTTGTCGCTGGAACGCGTGTAATGCTGCTGGTCGAAGACGTTCTTTACGCCCACGCCCAGCTTGAGGTTCGACAATTGCGCGCCAAAGTCATAGCCGCTGCGCAGGTTGACGGAGACATAACCTGGGATGTCGCCATATTGGCCATCGTCGGTGCCCTGGGTAATGTAGGTGGTGCCGGTACCTGGCGCACGCTGCTTGGATTGCGCATAAACATCGAGGTTATGGGTCCAGTGGTTGACGTCGTAGCGCAGGCCCAGCGTCGCCACTTCACGGGAGTACAGGGGCAGGTCGCGGCCCTTGAACGGTACATCACCTTCGGAGGTGGCCTTGGTATAGGTAAAGCCGGCGTTAGCCGTCAGCCCGTCAAGGCGCGGGTCGAGATTGGACAGGTCGTAGTGGGCCGAGGCTTCGACACCGGCGTGCTTGGTGGCGCCGAGGTTAGTCCAGCCTACATCGTTGCTGACGTATTGCAGCTCATCCGAGAAGTCGATGTAGAACAGTGTCACTTCGCCGCCCCAGACGCTGTCGTTGTAGCGCGTTCCGATCTCGTAGGTCTTGGCTTTTTCCGGGTTAAGGCCATTGGCGGTCTGGTTGCCGGTGCCGCCCTGGCCCAGCTGGAAATACTGCAGGCTGCCGAAGGAGGTTTCGTAATTGGCAAACAGTTTCCAGGCGTCGGAGACGTGATACATCACGCTCAGGGCCGGCAAGGGTTCGTTGTTGTGGATCTCGCGGCGTTTTTCCTCGGTACGCTTGCCGTTCAGGGCCACGACGGGGCGGTCATGCCATTCGGTGCGGATATCTTCAAAGCGGATGCCCGGGGTGATGGTCCACTTGCCAATATCGATTTTGTTGTCGATGTAGAAGGCATTGGCTTCGGTGCCACCGGTGCGGTCCTGATAGACATGGCCATCGCTCTGCCCGCCCGGCGTCGGCACGTTATTGATCAGGTTCAGGCTGGTGGCTTGCTCGTGCATGCCTTCCTTGAGGTAACGGTAGCCAACGCTGACTTCCTGGGTGCTCGGGCCCAGGTCAAACACATGGGACACCCGCGGCTCGATACCAAAGGTGTAGTAGGTGCGCGGGTAGGAACTGAGGGTTTTCAAATCACGGTTGGCGATGTTGCTGCCACGGAAGCTGTCGGAGTAGTAGGTCAGCACTTCGGCCTGGGTGCGATCGTCGATCTGGCGGATGTACTTGAAGGACACATCCTTGCGGCGACCGCTGAAGTTGTCCCAGTCGCGCACCGACTGATACGGGTTGGCGTCGAACTGTTGCTGGGTCAGGCCGCCAGGCATGTCGGCGCTGGCGTCGTAGTAGTGGAAGTTCAGCGAGAAGTCGTCTTGATCGGTCGGCGCCCAGTGGGTCTTGAAGATCACGTCGTCGATATCGTTGGAATTATTGCTGTTGCGATAGCCGTTGCCGTTGACTCCGGAATACAGCAATGCAGCGCCGATGCCGTTGTCTGCCGTGCCGCCAATAAAGGCGTTCTCCACATGCTTCCAACCACCATGGGCGGAGGTCTGCAGGGTAGTGCCGACCTCACCGGAGAATTTCTCCGGAATTGCGCGGGTCACGAAGTTGATCACGCCCCCCACGTTCTGTGGCCCATAACGTACAGAGCCGGCCCCGCGGACAACGTCGATGCTTTCCAGGTTACCGGCAGAAATCGGCGCCATCGACAGTTGCGGCTGGCCGTACGGGGCGAAGGCCGCCGGTACTCCGTCGATCAGCACGGTGGAGCGCGGCGACAGGCGTGAGGTCAAGCCGCGTACACCGACATTGAGGGAAATATCGCTGCCGCCGGTGCCGTTGGCTTCCTGCACCTGCACGCCAGGCACGCGGCGCAGTACGTCACCGACGTTCATCGCGCCCTGCTCCACCATGGCTTCGCGGCGCACCACGGTACGTGCGCCCGGATGGTTTTGCACCACGGCGGCATCGGCATCGCCGAGCCAATCGCCCACCACCTTGATATCGGTGACTCCCAGCTCCAGCGGTGAACCCGCTTCACCGGTGCCGTTGCTCACCGGGCGCAGGGTCACGGAACCGGCGTCGATCTGGTAATCCAGCCCACTGCCTTGCAGCAGTTGGCGCAGGGCCTGTTCGGGCGAGAGGTCGCCATTCACCGCCGGGGCTTGCTTGCCGGCCACCATGTCGGGGCTGAAGAACACTTGCAGCGAAGTCTGCTGGCCCAGTTGGCTAAGCGCGGCACCCAGTGACTGGGCGCGGATATGTATGCCATCGGCCGCATACGCGGCAGGCAGCGCGGTGCTGACCGCAATGGCCAGTGCCAGGGGCGCCCAGCGAGAGATTTTATTATTGTGGATGGCGAGTTTTTTCACGTCGAACCTAGTCCTGTGATCGCAAGAGTGTGCGGCTGTTAATGCAAACCAGTTGCAGTTGCAGGAGAAGACGAAGAACTCGAAAAAAACCTGAATGTCAGCGTGAAATAATTTCCTGACTACCGTCCGGCAAGGTGCGCAAGGCCACGGGCAGGATGTGCGGCAAGGCTTTGAGCAAGGCGTCGGTGTCACTGGATTTGAATACGCTGGTCAGGCGCAGGTTACCCACCGCTGCCGTGCTGACACGCAACGGCTGCTCACGGTAGCGCGACACTTCCCGGGCCACTTCGCCCAAGGTGGCGTTGTTGAACACCAGTTTGCCGGTACGCCACGCGGTCAGTTCTTCAGGGTTCACCGCATAGGTTGCTGCCACTTGGCCTTGGGTATCAACGTGGGTACCACGGCCAGCGGTGAGCGTCACCGCCTGATCCGATATGCGCCCCTGCACCTTGACCGTACCGGCTTCGACCGCCACGCGGGTCTGGTCTTCGTCGCGGCGCACATTAAAACGCGTGCCGGTAACCGTTACCTGACCTGACCCGGCAACCACGACGAACGGACGCCTGGCGTCATGCTCGACACTGAACATCGCCTCGCCCTGCTTGAGTTCCACGCTCCGCTGGCCCTTTTCATAGCGAACCGCAGCCACGCTGCGGCTGTTGAGGTCCATCACCGAGCCATCGGGCAAGGCTACCTGGCGATGCTCGCCCAATCGGGTGCTGAACTCTGCACTGTAAGGCTTTGACTGGCCCACCCCGCTGACTAAACCCAGGCCCACTGCAATGGCGACCACACTGGCGGCAACGGCATAGCGCAACACCGCACGGTGCTTGGGAGGCTCGCCCGGCGTATCGCACAAGGCCTGCAAGCGGGCCTGGGGCAGCAGATCGGCGGCGCCCCACAGCCCTTGCAGCACATCGATTTCGTACTGGTGCTCAGGCGCCTGCGACTGCCAGGCATCGAAACGTTGCCGCTCCTCGGCGTTCAATGGGCCGTCTTGCAGGCGTACAAACCATTGCGCGGCCTCATCACGGACACGGTTATCCATCGAGCAGGATCCTGTTTCAAAGCGGGTCATGGCGCCATCGCATCCAGACGATCACGCAGATGCCGCAGGGTGCGGATCATATACTTTTCCACCATGTTTTTAGACAGCCCCAGGCGCTCGGCGATTTCCTGCTGGGTCAGGCCCTCGATCTTCTGCCAGATGAAAATCCTGCGACAGTTGAGCGGCAGCTCCGTCAAGGCCCGCTCGATGGAGTCGGCCAACTGGATCGCATGCATGTAATGCTCCGGGTCGCCGCTGTGGGGCGCGCTTTGATCCATGGCCGGCAGCGTCAGCGCCTGGCGGCGGTCTTCGCGGCGATAGGCGTCCAGCGCAATATTGCGTGCGGTTTGATGCAGGTAGGCGCGCGGTTGTACTACCTCGCTGGCGCGGGACTCAAGCACACGCACAAAGGTGTCATGGGCCAGGTCTTCGGCCTGCTGGCGGTTTCTCAGGCGGCGCGTCCAGGTTCCGATCAACTCTTCGTAGTGCTCGAAAAAGCCTGTTCTGCGGGGCGGCTGAGGGGTCATCGCGGATGCACTGGGTAGGCGGGGCGTGAATAGTAATGCTTCCTATTAAGCAGGGCAATTGCTGCTGAGCGCCTGCGCCACTTCTGTTCCCGAGAGCATTTATTTTTTTGAAATAACCGCACTCATATATTGATGCAGGTCGCGTAGATCCTTAATGCTCCAGGCATGCGGCGCTATCTTTACACCGTTCTCCCGCAACGTCCTTGGGATCAGGTCGCCATTGGGACGAAGGATGATCGACGATACGATAACACCCGGATAATCCTTGAGCCGCTGCTTGAAAGCTGTGGTTGTGAGGTCAGGCGTTGGCGGATTGCTTTTTTTGGCCAATGGCCCAGTCGCTCTGATATCGGGCCCATGACACACCGCGCACCTTTGGAGGTAAAGCGTCTTGCCATTAGCGTTTTCTGCCAAGGCCCCCGACGTTTGAGCCAGTGACAATACCGCTGATAGACCCATGAGTATTTTGTTCATGGGTGCGGTGCCTGTCGGCATATACATTCCATCGCGCCCTCTCCATTCCCTTTATTCTAAGCACCATACGATAACATTCACCTTCCGGCCGAACGCTACACCTATGCAAACGCCTTTTATCGACACCCGCTGCCACCACGCCTTACGCCTTGCCTGCAACATCAACACTTACCCGCACAAGTTCTGTTTGAGCCAATCCAATCGAAAACTCGTCAGTTCCCTGATGGATGAATGCCCGGGCGTGCAGACATTGGTCGAACAGCTGTGCCAGATGCAGGCGCTGCTGGCACCCAAGCTGCCACTCACCGGCACGAGCGCACTGTGGAAATCCCGCGAGGCGCATCTGCAGCAAACCCAGATACACACCACCGTCGACACGGAACCTTTACCCGACGGCACCCTGACCGATATTGCGCGGCTGCTCGATCTGCAGCTGTTTGAAACCGTACTCTCGACCATGCCATGCGAAGCCAAGGGTGCCCCATCCTCGCATGACGCTGTTAGCCTGGCGTGCCAATGCGTTTGGCTTTCTGAGCTACTGGCGCTGGTCATACTGGGTATCGCCAGGGCAACCCTTGATGAGACCGGCCGTTGCAGCATCACGCCGTCCTCGGACGCCATGCGCATGCACCTTCGACGAGTGTGGTTTGGTTCAGCCCTGGAGCAGGCATCCCTTGCGTCTGCCTCCCTGGCCATCCAGAGCCTTGCCATCGTGGCCGCCGACCCGGCTCGACGAAACCAGCTGCAGAACGCCAGGGTATCGGCACTCACTGTATTTCCCCAGCATTGGCGACTACCGCCAGACTACGGTCCCGTGGCCGGATTATTATTCGATCAACTCGAACCCTTGCTGCTGATGATCATTCACGCGGTCCATGGGGCACAGCACCCTGGAACCCCACCCTTCGATCATCGCCACGCCGCGCAGAAAGGCATCACGCCGGTCTACGAACTTGTCTGTCAGATTCAAGCGCAACTCCCCGTGGTTGACCGGCTGTTCGATTTCTCTGGAGGCGGACTGATCCTGGGAACGCGCAACCTGGCGAGTGGCGCCATCGAGACAGCCGAAAAACTTGCAGAAATAAAGTTCGGCGACAATTGGCACGGCAAGGCCACCTCTGATGCACAGAAGGCCTACCTGTTGAACCGGCTCAAACGCTGCGCCCATATTGAAGTGCTCGATTTCGAACTGCTGCAACACCATACAAAAGACAGTGCCGTTGAAGTGGATGTCGATTTTTTCATCCGGGATAACCTGCACGGCCAGATTTATGGCGTTCAGCTCAAACACCTCAAGAAGCGCTCCCATAGCGGTCTACTGGGATGGCTCAGCCTGCTCCGGGAGCCGGCCAGTGGGTTGGGCAACCTGGTCCGACAGTTGGAAAACCTGGTGCTGGTTGCCCGCGACGATGAGAAGGCTCGGGCGGTGCTGATCGGCAACGGGCTCACACCGGCCGAATGCGAGCGCATCATACCGGTAGGCTTGCACAATGTCGGCAGCATGGACATGTGGTCACTTCAAAACGGCATTCTGCTCTATGACATGCACACGTTTGTGAACCTGGTGGCCGGTAGGGCTGCGGTCGAAATCGGCATGGTCGACGGGCAAATCATTCATCGGCCGGCGGCCGCCCGCGAAGGACCTCCTCCCAGCCCTCATGCTCCGGACTCGGCCATTGATGCCTACCTGGCCGATCCCCTGTTCCAGCACCTGTCCCGGTTTGACAGCGCTGCCAGGGTCAGCCGACGGGTGTGTATCGGCGCGCATACCGTTGTTGCCCATGGACTGGGCATATGAGCCAAACGGTGAACTTCCACTGCTCGTCGTCAGTCAGCTGAAAGGACTCTCATAATCACAGTGGGTGGGCGATGCAGATTTCCTTGCAGCAACAAGTGGCCCTGGTCACCGGCGCCAGCTCCGGCATTGGCGCCGGTGCCGCCAAAGCCCTGGCCGCAGCGGGTGCGGCGGTGGTGCTCAACTACAATTCCCAGGCGGCACCGGCCGAGGCCCTCGCCGCGCAGATCAATGCCGCCGGTGGCCAGGCGCTTGCCATCGGTGGCGATGTGTCCAAGGAAGCAGACGTCGAACGCCTGTTCGCCCAGACGCTCGACGCCTTCGGCCACCTGGATATCCTGGTGGCCAACTCCGGCTTGCAAAAAGACGCCAATCTGGTCGATATGACCCTTGAGGACTGGAACACCGTGATCAGCGTCAACCTCACCGGGCAATTCCTTTGTGCCCGTGCGGCCGTGCGTATTTTCAATCGTCAGGGTATTCGCGAAGGCGTGTCCCGCGCCGCCGGTAAAATCATCCATATGAGCTCGGTGCATCAACTCATCCCCTGGGCCGGGCATGTGAATTATGCGGCGTCCAAGGGCGGTGTGGAGATGCTGATGCGCACCCTCGCCCAGGAAGTCAGCGAGCAACGTATCCGCATCAATGGTATTGCGCCCGGCGCTATTCGTACGGCAATCAACCGTGCGGCCACAGAAGGTGCGGCAGAAAAAGAATTGCTCAAATTGATTCCTTACGGCCGCGTGGGTGATGTGGAGGACGTGGCCAATGCGGTGGTTTGGCTGGCCAGCGATGCGTCTGATTATGTCGTCGGCAGCACCCTGTTCATTGATGGCGGCATGAGCCTTTATCCGGAGTTCCGTGGCAATGGTTGATTTGAAGACAGAACCCCAAAGCGCCATCGATGCCCACGGCATCATCGGCGATATGCGCAGCGCGGCGCTGGTGAACGACCGGGGCAGTATCGACTTTTTCTGTTGGCCCGAATTCGACAGCCCATCGATCTTCTGCGCGCTGCTCGACACGCCCGATGCCGGCACGTTCCAGCTCACCCCGGACTTGCCCAACGCCCGCCGCGAACAGATCTACCTGCCCGACACCAACGTGCTGCAAACCCGCTGGCTCAGCGACGCGGCGGTGGTAGAAGTCACCGACCTGCTGGCGGTCAGCGAAGAGGTCGACGAGCTGCCTTTGCTGATTCGCCGGGTACGGGTGGTCAGCGGCCAAGCCACCCTGCACCTGCGCTGCGCCGTGCGCCACGACTACGCGCGTGCCAAGACTCACGCCACAGCCAGCAATAGCGGTGTGCTGTTCAGCGCCGACGGCCAGCCCGGCCTGCGCCTGGTAGGCAGCCACCCGCTGACCCTCGAAGACCATGCAGCCGTCACCAGTTTCACCCTGGCCCAGGACGAAGGCGCCGAATTCGTGCTCGGCGGCCAGGACGATCCTCGGGTGGTCAATGACTGCACCGACCTATACCTGGAGCGCACCCTTAAGTTCTGGCGCGGCTGGATCTCCCAGTCCAATTACCGTGGGCGCTGGCGCGAAATGGTCAACCGCTCGGCCTTGGCGTTGAAGCTTTTGACGTCGCGCAAGCACGGCGCAATCATCGCCGCCGCTACCTTCGGCCTGCCGGAAACCCCCGGCGGCGAACGCAATTGGGATTACCGCTACACCTGGGTGCGCGACGCCTCGTTCACCGTCTACGCGTTCATGCGCCTGGGTTTTGTCGAAGAGGCCAATGCCTATATGCGTTGGCTCAAAGGCCGGGTCAGCGACTGCTGCGGGCAGCCGACCAAGATCAACATCCTCTACGGCATCGACGGTCGCCAGGAACTGCCGGAAACCACACTTGACCATCTGAGCGGCCACGGCGGCGCCCAACCGGTGCGCGTGGGCAATGAAGCGTTTGACCAGATCCAGCTGGATATCTATGGCGAACTGATGGACGCGGTGTACCTGGTCAACAAGTACGGCGAAGCCATCTCCCACGAAGGCTGGAAACACACGGTGGAAGTGGTCGACCAAGTGTGTGAGATCTGGAACCGCAAGGACGTAGGCATCTGGGAAATGCGCGGCGAGCAGCACCACTTCCTGCATTCGCGCCTGATGTGTTGGGTGGCCGTGGATCGCGCCATACGCCTGGCGTCCAAACGTTCACTGCCGGCACCGTTCGCCCGCTGGGATCAGACGCGTCAGGCGATCTACGCCGACATCTGGAGCAACTTCTGGAACGAGGAGCGCGGGCATTTTGTGCAGCATATCGGCAGCACTGCGCTGGACGGTTCGATGCTGTTGATGCCGCTGGTGCGCTTTGTAGCGGCGACCGACCCGCGCTGGCTGTCGACACTGGAAGCGATCCAGAAAAGCCTGGTGCGCGACGGCATGGTCTACCGTTATCGCAACGACGACAGCCAGATCGATGGGCTGCAAGGCACCGAGGGCGCGTTTGCCGCCTGCTCGTTCTGGTATGTCGAATGCCTGGCCCGCGCCGGCCAAGTGGAAAAAGCCCATCTGGAATTTGAACAGTTGCTGCGTTACGCCAACCCCCTGGGGTTATACGCCGAAGAATTCGACAGCCAGGCCCGGCACCTGGGCAATACGCCCCAGGCCTTAAGCCATTTGGCGTTGATCAGTGCGGCGACGTTCCTGGACCGCAAGCTCAGCGGGGAGAAGACCGTATGGCAACCCTGAATGCCCCCGCCCCATTGCTCTATGTGCGCACCTCCGTGTTGGATGTAGCTTACGAGACCCATGGCCCCGTCGCAGGTGAGCCGGTGATCCTGCTGCATGGCTTCCCCTACGACCCACGCGGCTACGATGAGATCGCGCCAACGCTGGCCGAGCGTGGTTATCGGGTGTTGGTGCCGTATCTGCGCGGTTATGGCCCGACGCGATTTATCAATGATCAAGTGATGCGCTCCGGCCAACAGGCGGCGCTGGCCAAGGACCTGCTGGATTTTATGGATGCCCTGGCAATACCCCAGGCTACTCTCGCAGGGTTTGACTGGGGTGGGCGCGCCGCGTGTATTGTCGCGGCGCTGTGGCCGCAACGGGTGCGCGGGCTGGTGACCGGCGATGGCTACAACATCCAGGACATCGCCAAGTCAATCGCGCCTCGGGCTGCGGAAACTGAGCATCGTTTGTGGTACCAGTATTACTTTCATACCCAGCGCGGGGTCGACGGTCTAACCGCTAACCGCCGTGAGCTTTGCGAGTTGTTATGGCGGCTCTGGTCACCGACCTGGCTTGAAGGGCCAAGCCTGTACGGCAATACCGCGCCATCGTTTGATAACCCGGATTTTGTCGCGGTGGTGATTCACTCCTATCGCCATCGATTCATGTATGCACCGGGTGACCCCGCGCTGGAATTCATCGAGCAGGCATTGGTGCCGCAACCGGCGATCTCGGTGCCGAGCATTTCATTGTGCGGTGCCGACGATGGCGTGGGCCCGCCCTCTCAAGAAGATGAGGATGTGGAGCGCTTCAGCGGTTTTTATCGAAGGCACGTGTTGCCTGGCGTGGGCCATAATGTTTTCCAGGAAGCGCCCAAGGTCACGCTGGATGCCTTGCTGGAATTACTGCAGCGCTGAAAAACGCTCCCGATAAGCCTGGGGCGTCACCGACAGGGCGCGCAGGAAGCTGCGGCGCAATGTCTCTTCACAGCCAAAGCCGCATTGCAGGGCAATGCGTTTGATTGAGGTGGTGCTGTCTGCCAACTGTCGGCGTGCGCTTTCGATACGGATCAGTTCAACAGCGCGCGCCGGGGTTTGGCCGGTTTCGGCTCGGTAGTGACGCACAAAACTACGCTCACTCATGCCGGCCTGCCCCGCCAGGGTGGCGATGTTCAGATCCAGTGTCAGGTGCTCGGCGATCCAGGCGTGCAATTCGGCAAAGCGGCTGTCGCTCTTTTGCAGGGCCAGCGTCACGCTGAATTGCGCCTGCCCGCCGGGGCGCTTGAGGAACACCACCAGGTGACGCGCTACTTCCAGGGCAAAGGCGCGCCCCAGGTCCTCTTCCAACAGGGCCAGGCACAGGTCGATCCCGGCGGTCACACCAGCCGACGTCCACACTGCGCCTTGCTGGATGAAAATCGGATTGGCCTCCACCGTCAGCGCGGGAAACTTGCGCGCCAGTTCTTCACAGCGCGTCCAGTGCGTGGCCACCCGACAGCCGTCGAGCAAGCCACTGGCGGCCAACAGAAAAGCTCCGGTGCACACCGAAGCCATGCGGCGCGTGTGCCGGGCTTTTTCCCGTACCCATTGCACCAGCGCCGGGTCTTCGGCTACGCCGTACACGCCCCAGCCACCGGCGATCACCAGGGTGTCGCAAGCCGTGTCGTTGGCGGGCAGCGGTTCGGCCAGCAGCGCCAGGCCGGCAGAGGTCATCACCGGATCAGCCTGGGCGGCGATCACACTCACCGCGTAGGGCAACGGCAAGCCACGCTGGCGTGCCAGGTCATTGGCGGACGCGAACACCTGCAGGGGTCCGGTCACATCCAGCACCTGGACATTCTCGAAAGCGAGTACATGAATGATTCTGGGCATGATTGGCGTGATTAGTGGGCTCAATGGCGTATGCGCCAAAGCCTAGGCTCCTACAGTGAGGTCGTCCACCCCTTTATCGGAGCTTGATTAATGACTTTGCACATCGGTTTTCTGTTATTCCCCGGTATCCAGCAACTGGACCTTACCGGCCCCTATGACGTGCTTGGTTCACTACCCGACGTGAAGCTGCACCTGGTGTGGAAAGACCTGGCGCCGATCACCTCAAGTACCGGCCTGATATTCACGCCGACCATGACCTATGCCGACTGTCCGGCCCTGGATGTGTTGTGTGTGCCCGGCGGTGCAGGCGTGGGCCCGTTGATGGAAGACCCGCCCACCCTGGACTTCCTGAACACACAGGCGCAGACCGCACGTTACATAACCTCGGTATGCACCGGCTCGCTGGTATTGGGGGCGGCGGGTTTGCTGCGCGGTCGCAAGGCCACCACCCACTGGGCTTACCACGACCTGCTCGCGCCGCTCGGCGCCATCCCCGTGCAGGAACGTGTGGTGCGTGACGGCAACCTGTTTACGGGCGGAGGGATCACGGCGGGAATCGACTTTGCGTTGACCCTGGCGGCCGAGTTGTATAGCGAAGCGGCGGCGCAATTGGTGCAATTGCAGATCGAATATGCGCCGGCCCCGCCGTTTGACTCAGGCCGCCCGGAGACTGCGCCCAGGCATGTGCTGGAGGAAGCCAACAAGCGCACGGTAGAGTCGCGCAGAGTGCGTGGGGAGATCGTGGCCCGAGCGGCTGCGCGGTTGGGTTGAATGTTCATCCGTGGCGAGGGAGCTTGCTCCCTCGCCACAGTACAGCGCTGCTCCTTAACTGACGGGCATCTCAGCATCAGTATCTACACATCTCCTGGTATGGCCCTGTGGGAGGGGGCTTGCTCCCGATGGCTGCTTCAGGGCCGACCAAGATGCCGGATCAGACCGAGTACATATCCGTTACCGCAGGAATGGATATGTACTCGGTATAACTGTGTCGGCTGTCAGGCCGCCTTCGCGAGCAAGCCCGCTCCCACAGTTGGATCGTGGGGTATCAGGTAGATGAGCATCGGCTGTCGGGCCGTCACAGGAGCAAGCTCCCTCGCCACAAAAAAGCTTGCTTGGCGTCCAGCGTGTCTTCAGGCAGGACGAGACATCACCGCCAAACGCACAGCCAGCACCATCAACACGGTCGCCAGGCCCCACTTCTGCAGCCAGGCGCTTTTTGAACGCTTGGCAAAGAAGCGACTGAGCGCACCGCCAAACATCCCCAGCAGCGCGTGAAACACGCCTGCAATCAGCGTCAGCACGCCACCCAGCACCATTAATTGAACGGCGATGGGCCCAGCCTCCGGTTGCACAAACTGCGGCAGGAACACCATGAAAAACAACAGCGCCTTGGGGTTGAGCAAACTGTTGAGCATGGCCTGTAGAAATACCCGGCCCAGGGCCACGCGGTCGACGTGCGCAGTGTCCGCGCCGGGGCGCTGCTGCAAGGTCTTGAACACCAGCCATAGCAGGTAGATCACACCGGCGTAACGAATCAAGTCAAACGCTGGCGGCCAACTGGCGACCAACGCCGTCACTCCCATGACGGTCAACGCCGTCAGCAACAGGTCTGCCACAGCGATGCCCAGGGCCGACGCACAGCCTCCGCGCCAGCCATGGGTCACACCATGGCTGATCACAAACGCCATATTTGGCCCCGGTGACAGCAGCAACAGCAAAACAGCGCCGGAAAAAACCGCAAGAGTGACGAGGCTGATCATGGGTGAACCGTCCGCCGGGAAAAGCCCAGATTAATCGGCGTGTACAGCGCACACAAAAAATTGTGCTGGATACATTGCTTGCGCAGAAAACCAGATGATTGCTGAATGCCACGATCAACGTCTAGAATGCGAAACATTATCAATTAAGTTTGCTGCGCCGGGATGACCATGTCGAGCGATCACCCTCTGGACCCTGCCGCCATCGGCCAGCTTTACCAGGCCCACCATTCCTGGCTGCGCGGCTGGTTGAGCCGGCGCACCGGCTGCCGTGAACACGCCGCCGACCTGGCGCAGGAAACCTTCGTGCGCCTGCTCAACGCACGCAAGCACCAGACCTTGCAGCAGCCGCGGGCCTATTTAAGCAGCATTGCGCGCAGCTTGATGATCGACCAATACCGGCGTCGCGAGCTGGAACGCGCCTATCTGGAAAGCCTGGCGCACTTCCCCCAAGTCGAGGTGCCGAGCGAAGAAACCCGCTTGCTGATCCTCGACAGCCTGGAGCGCATCGACCGTTTGCTTGACCAGCTCAAGCCGCGGGTGCGCGAGGCGTTCCTGTTGGCGCAACTGGACGGCCTGACCTGCCCGCAAATCGCCCTGCGCCTGGGCGTATCCAGGGCCACGGTGGAACGTGACCTGTCCAAGGCACTGCACGCTTGTTATCGGCTGCGCTATGCCGAACTCTGACCCGCGCCTGGTGGACCAGGCCATCCAGTGGATGATCAAGCTGCGTTTCAACGTCGCCGACGACGCCAGCACCGCGGCCTTTGAGCAGTGGTTGCAGCGCAGCGCAGCACATCAGCGGGCCTGGCAGCAGGTGGCGGCCATGGATGACGATTTCAAGCAACTGCCGGCGCATGTCAGTCGCCATGCACTGGATGGCGCGCGCCAACGCATCAGTCGTCGTGAAGGCTTGAAGGTGCTGGGGCTGTGTGCCGGCGCCGCTGGCTTGGCCTGGCTGGGCCGCGACTACACACCGCTGCCCGCCCTGCTGGCCGACTACCGCACCGCCACCGGCGAGCGGCGCTGGGTGGCATTGGGCGATGGCAGCAAAGTCCAGCTCAACAGCGCCAGCGCCATCGATACCGCGTTAAACGCCGAGCGGCGGCTGGTGGACCTGCGTCAGGGAGAAGTGCTGATCAATACCGGTGGCGACCAGCGCCCCTTCTGGGTGCACACCCGCGACGGTTACCTGCGCGCCCTCGGCACGCGCTTGCTGGTGCGCGAAGAGCCAGCAGGCACGCTGCTGGCCGTGCAACAGGGCACGGTGGCGGTATTTTCCGACAGCCATGACATCACTGCACGCCAAGTGATCAAGCCCGGCGAACAGGTGCTGTTCAACCGTAGCGGCATCCACCCATCCCCCTCCAATGGCCTCGACCCCTGGGCCTGGAGTGACGGCGTGATCAGCGCCCACAACATGCGCCTGGATGATTTCCTCGCCGAACTGGGCCGTTACCGCAATGGGCTGGTGCGTTGCGGCGAAGCGGTGGCCGGGCTGCGGGTCTCGGGCACTTACCAATTGGATGACACCGACCAGGTACTGAAACTGGTGGCCCAATCGTTGCCGGTCGCAGTGACCTACCGCAGCCGTTACTGGGTGACCGTCTCCGCTCGGGTTTAACCGACTGAAAATAAATGAGGTGAATTCTCATTGCCGCTCGACCTGTAAGGAAAGGCCGATCAACAGGCCGGTTTTATTCACTTCCCTCAGGAGCATCCCGCGGTCATGCAAGCGTTCCCCTCCAAACGTTCACCTCTCAGACACGCCGTCAACGCCCTTCTCCTCGGCGCGAGCGTGGCGGCCGGCGCCCTGCCCTATACCGCAAGTGCTCAAGAGCCCGGCAACGAGCGCCCGGCCCGCGCCTGGAATATTGCCCCTGGCCCTCTGGCCGGCGCCCTTGATCAATTTGCGCGGCAGGCCGGTATCAGCCTGTCATATGACGCGGGCAGCGTGGCCGGCAAAAACAGCCCGGGGCTGAACGGCACCCTGGACCCACAATCGGCCCTGAGCCGGTTGCTTCAGGGCCAGGGGTTGCAGGCTCAAAGCCAGGGCCAGAACGCTTGGTTGTTGTTGCCTCAGCAGCAGGACGGTTCGGCGCTGAACCTGGGCGCCACCACCATCACCGGCAATCGCCTGGGTGCCACCACCGAAGGCAGCGGCTCCTACACCACCGGTGCGGTAACCATCGGCAAGGGAGAACACAGCCTGCGACACACCCCGCAATCGGTGAGCGTGATGACCCGCAAGCTGATGGATGACCAGAACATCACCACCATCGACCAATTGCTGGAGCGCACGCCAGGCATCACCAGCTACGAATCGCCTATGGGCGGCAAATATTTCTACTCCCGGGGCTTCAAGATGCTCGGCCAGTACCAGTTCGATGGCGTGCCGCTGGACATCGGAAAGGATTACATACAGGCCGACAGTTTCAGCGCAAACATGGCGATTTATGACCGGGTGGAAGTGCTCAAGGGGGCCGCCGGCATGCTCAAGGGCGCCGGCACCGCCAGTGGTGCGGTGAACTTCGTGCGCAAGCGGCCCCAGGCCACTCCCACCACCAGCCTCGGGTTGTCGGCGGGCACCTGGGATAATTACCACGCCGAGCTCGACACCGGCGGCCCGTTGAACGACAGCGGCACGGTGCGTGGCCGCGCGGCGGTCAGCCAACAGAATCGTGGTTCCTACATGGACCTTGCCAAGCGCCAGGACCAAGCGTTTTACGCCGCCCTGGACATGGATGTCACACCCGACACCACCCTGGGCTTCGGTGCCAGCCATGAGGATGTCGACGCCACGCCGTGCTGGAGCGGCCTGCCGCGCTACCGCGACGGCAAAAGCCTCGGTCTGAGCCGCTCCACCTGCCTGGGCCAGGCCTGGAACGACTGGCAAAGCCAGCGCACCACGCTGTTCGCCGATGTGACCCATCACTTCAATGACGCCTGGAAGCTCAAAGTCAGCGCCGTGCATAGCCGCAACCTGCAAGATATCAAATATGCCGCCAGTGAAAGCACCGTGGACTATGGCAACCCGGCGCCCACCCTCACCAGCTACGCCGCACTGCTGGACTACGATCACAAAGACTACGGCCTGGATGCCTATATCGACGGTCAATTCGAGGCGTTTGGCCTGCAACATGAATTGATCCTCGGCGCCAACGGCAGTCGCGGTACCCAGGACGATGTCTACGCGATCCGCAACCTGCCCCAGCGCCAAAGTGTTTTCAACCCCGATCATCACTTCCCGGAACCTGCCGACGACACCTTCTGGCCCAACATGTACCGAGGCGGCACGGTCAACGAGACCGCCACGCAATACGGCGCCTACGCCACCTTGCGCCTGCGCCTGGCCGAGCCCCTGATGCTGATTCTCGGTAGTCGCGTCAGTTGGTACGAAAACCGCCGCAAGTCCCTGAACCTGGCGTGGGGCGAGTGGGCCGATCAAGACGCACGCACCAAGGAAACCGGCGTGGTAACGCCGTTTGGCGCGTTGATCTATGACCTCAATGACAACCTCTCGGTGTACGCCAGCTACGCCGATATTTTCCAGCCACAAAGCTCCTACGCCACGGTCAGCGGTTCGGCCCTCAAGCCAAAAATGGGCGAGAACTACGAGCTTGGCATCAAGGGTGAGTGGTTTGACGGGCGCTTGAACAGTTCCCTGGCAGTGTTCCGCGCAATCGAAAAGAATGCCGCCCAAACCGACTTCGAGACCCGTTGCGGCAGCTCCTCCGACGGCTACTGCTACACCGACACAGGCAAAGTTCGCGCCCAAGGGGTGGAGGCCGAGCTCAGTGGTGAATTGCTCGAACGCCTGCAAGTGTTCGGCGGCTATACCTACACGCAGACCAAGAACCTGAAGAACATCGATAGCACAGCCGAAGGCGCGGTATCCAACACCTACGTGCCACGGCATATGCTCAGGTTGTGGGGCGACTATCAGTTGGACGGTGCGCTGTCGAAATGGACAGTCGGTGCAGGGGTTAACGCCCAAAGCAGCAACTACCGGCTGCAAACCATCAAGCTTGAACAAGCCGGATATGCGTTGTGGAATGCGCGCCTGGCGTATCAGGTAGACGACACCTGGACCGTGGCGCTCAACGGCAACAACCTGTTTGATAAAAACTACTACCAGACCGTAGGCACAGCCGGTTGGGGCAATCTCTACGGAGAGCCGCGCAACCTGACGCTGAGCCTCAAAGGCAACTTCTAAGCGTTACAAATCCCTTCTCCAGGGCCGGCAAGCCGGCTCTGGCTCCACGCCGCGCCATCCCCTCCCGCATCCCAAAAGCTTTTTCCTCACCGCCGGGAAAATCCCCAGGTTTGTTCCTACACTCCAAAAAGCCATCATTGATTCTCGATTTTTCTGACACCTCGCGCAGAATGTCAACAAACCGTCATATCATAGCGATGTTATGAAACCCATTGACGGCGCCGGCCTAATAAGCCAAATGATTGACACGCGACCTCAAGAGAGCCACTATTTAGCCAGCATTTCGTAAATTCCTGCGCACGAACAGGCATTACGTATTACCCAGCGACAGCAGTCGTTCGATTTGCACCACTTGTAAAGCACACCTGCCTTATGGATGAGCAAACGAACAGGAACGTTCTGGTGGTGTATTGAGGATCTGATTTATGCGCGCTAAGTCGTCGGTCGATAGCCTGTTTTTGACTCGTCCCGGTTTTGTTGAGTTTTTCGTTGTTTTCGTAAAACTGATCCACGGCCTGACTTCAGTCTTGCCAGCGATCATCTTGTTGTTCTACCCGGACCCAGTCGCCGAGCACATGCGCAATCACTACCTCGGCCTGCTGGTGTTCTTTGCGCTCCTGACCATCATCCTGTTCCAGGCCCTTGGGGTGTACTCCGAGGATCTGTTCAGCAACCGCCTGCGTTTTCGCGTGATGCTGGTGGCCTGGGTCTCGGCGTTTTGCATCCTCTTGTTCATGTACCAGATCCTGCTCCTGTTCCCGCAGTTGAGCCCGCGCAACCTGGTGGCGTGGTTTTCCATGAGCCTGGTGCTGTTCGGCGTGGAGCGGATATTGATGCTGCGCCTCTACCGCCATTTGATGAAGAACGGCAAGTTCTTGCAGCGCACGGTGATCCTGGGTTTTACCGAGACGGCGGTCCACGTGGCCGAACACCTGTCGCGCAATAGTGATATCCGTTCCGGCCTGATCGGTTTTATCGACGACCGTACCGAGCGCATCCCCAAGGAATTGAGCCGCCTGCCGTTGTTGGGTAATACCCGCGACCTGGAAAAGCTGATCCGCGGCGAACAGGTCAATCAGGTGATGATCACCCTGCCCTGGGCCGCCGAACAGCGCATCAATGGCTTGGTCAAGCGCCTGCGGCAGATGTCGGTGAACGTCATGCTGGTGCCGGACATGGCCGCCTTGCGCTATGGCCATAACCGCATCACCGATGTGGGCGGCATCCTGATGTTCAACACGTCGCAGTTGCCACTGCGCGGCTGGTCGCCCTTTATCAAGCGTTGCGAAGACCTGCTTCTGGCCAGCGTGGGCCTGCTGCTGCTGTCACCGCTGATGCTGGTGACCGCTATCGCGATCAAACTCGATTCCAAGGGTCCGGTGCTGTTTCGCCAGAAGCGCTTTGGCTACAACGACAACCTGATCCGCGTGTTCAAGTTCCGCTCGATGTATGTCGAGCAGACCGACCTCAACGCCGAGAACCAGACTACGCGCCTGGACCCGCGCATTACCCGGGTAGGCCGGATCATTCGCAAGACCAGCATCGATGAGCTGCCACAACTGTTCAACGTGCTGCTGGGCAATATGTCGATGGTCGGCCCACGGCCCCATGCCACGGCCACCAAGGCCGCCGGGATTCCGTTCGAGCAAGCGGTCAGCGAATACAGCTCGCGCCATCGGGTCAAGCCGGGCATCACCGGCTGGGCGCAGATTAACGGCTACCGCGGCGAAACCGACACCCTGTTCAAGATCCAGAAGCGGGTCGAATACGACCTGGAATACATCGCCAAATGGTCGGTGTGGCTGGATCTGTACATCGTTTTCATGACGATTCCTGCCGTTCTTTCCACCAAGGAAGTCTATTGATGAACCCACTTAACGGCTTGATTCCCTGCATCATCTCCGGTGGTTCGGGCACGCGGCTGTGGCCGGTTTCGCGGCAGAACATGCCCAAGCCCTTCATGCGCATGCGTGACGACCAGAGCCTGTTGCAGAAGACCTTCCTGCGCGCCAGTCACTTGCCGGGGGTGGACAGCATCCTGACGGTAACCAACCGCGACCTGCTGTTTCGCACCCTTGACGACTACCGCGCGGTGAACACACAGCGACTGGCCCTCGACTTGCTGTTGGAGCCCTTTGGCCGTAACACCGCCGCCGCCATCGCCGTGGCCGCGTTGCATGTGCAGGAACATTTCGGCGCTGACGCGCAGCTGCTGGTGATGCCCGCCGACCACCTGATCCTCGATGAAAGCGCTTTTGCCCAAGCAGTGGAAAAAGCCCGCGCACTGGCCGAGGCCGGTTATCTGGTGACCTTTGGTATCCAGCCTGACCGTGCGGAAACCGGCTTTGGCTATATAGAACAAGGGGCGCCGCTGGGTGTTGGGTTCCAGGTCCAGCGCTTTGTCGAAAAACCCGACCAGGCCACCGCCCAAGGCTACCTGGACGGCGGCAGGCACCTGTGGAATGCCGGAATGTTCTGCTTCAAGGCTGGCACTGTGCTGGACGAATTGACCCGCCACGCACCGCAGGTCCTGGACGCAGCCAAGGCCGCACTGGAGCACAGCCAGAGCCTGCAAAACAGCAGCAGTCGCCAGCGCGAACTGAGCCCGGAAGGTTTTGGCACCGCACCGGATATCTCCATCGACGTGGCCCTGATGGAAAAATCCGCTCAGGTCGCGGTAGTGCCCTGCAACATTGGCTGGAGCGATATCGGCTCCTGGGAAGCCCTGCGCGAACTCACGCCCAGTGACGACAATGGCAACCAGATCAATGGCGAGGCGGTCCTGCACGACGTGCATAACTGCTATATCGATTCGCCCAAGCGCGTACTCGGTGCAGTGGGCGTGCGCGACCTGATCATCGTCGACACCCCGGACGCACTGCTGATCGCTGACGCCCACCGCAGCCAGGATGTGCGGTATATCGTCGCCGAGCTCAAGCGCCAGAATCACCCGGCGTTCAGCCTGCATCGCACCGTCACCCGCCCCTGGGGCACCTACACGGTGCTGGAAGAAAGCACGCGGTTCAAGATCAAGCGCATCGTGGTCAAGCCCAAAGGCTCGCTGTCCCTGCAAATGCACCATCACCGCAGCGAGCATTGGGTGGTGGTCAGCGGCGCAGCGATGATCACCAATGGCGAGCGGGAAATCCTGCTCAACATGAACGAGTCCACCTACATTCCTGCCGGGCACAAACACCGCCTGACCAACCCCGGCATCATCGACCTGGTGATGATCGAGGTACAGAGCGGTGAGTACCTGGGTGAAGACGACATCGTGCGCTATGACGACATCTACGGCCGTGCGCCGGTTGAAGTGAAACCCTGATGCGTACCTCCCTGATCATCCCCACCCGCAATGCGGCCAGCCATCTGGACCGCTTGCTGCCTGCCCTGCGCATGCAGACCTTGCAACCGGACGAGATGCTGGTGGTCGACAGCGCCTCCAGCGATGACACCGTGGCGCGCTTGCGCGAATTCGGCGCGCGCGTGGAAGTGATCGATGCCGGTGATTTCAATCACGGCGGCACCCGGCGCTGGGCCAGCGAGCAGGTGGGTGGCGACGCGTTGATCGTCATGACCCAGGACGCAATCCCCGCCACCGCCGAGACCTTCGCCAACCTGATCGCCGAACTGCAACTGGAACCGCTCAATGGCGTGGCCTATGGCCGCCAACTGCCGCACCCCGGTGCAGGTGTGTTGGGAGCCCAGTCGCGGCACTTCAATTACCCAGCGACCAGCCGCAGCAAAAGCCTGGCCGATGCAACACACCTCGGGATCAAGACCTGCTTCAGCTCCGACTCGTTTTCGGTGTACCGGCGCAGCGCGCTGCAGGCGGTGGGCGGCTTCCCCCAGGATGTGATCGGCAGCGAAGACGCCTACGTCGCCGCACGCATGTTGCTGGCCGGCCACCAGGTGCGCTACGCCGCCAGCGCGCAGGTGTATCACTCCCACGATTACCGCTTGCTGGAAGAGTTTCGCCGCTACTTCGATATCGGTGTGTTCTACGGCCGCGAGCCGTGGATTCGCCAGGCGTTTGGCGACGCCGGCGGTGAAGGCAAACGTTATGTACTGGCCGAACTGCGCGCATTGCGCGAGGCCAATGCGCTGCACCGCGCGCCCGAAGTGGTGGTGCGCAGTGCCTTTAAATTGCTGGGTTATCGCCTCGGCCACCTTGAACGCTACTTGCCCAACTCGCTTAAACGGCGCCTGGGCATGTTTTCCACCTACTGGACTTGAGCCGTCATGAAGACTATCAACCGACGTTCCCGTCTTACCCTGTTCAGCCTCTTGAGCGCCTCAATCTGGCTGGCGGGTTGTTCGACCCCCGCGCGGGTGCCGCTTCCTGACAACGATACGCTCAAGGCCGGCCATCAAGCGGCACTGACCCTGGCCGACCTGCCGCCGCCGCAGGTGCTGATCCAGAGCGGCGACTCGCTGCGGATCGTGCGCGATGCCCAGGAACCGGCGGCAGCCGATGACATGACCCTGTTCGTGGTGCGCCCCGACGGCGTGATCTCGGTGCCCAATATTGGCCGGGTCAAGGCCGCCTTGCGCACGCCCGAGGACCTGGGCAAGGAAATCACCGAGAAGTACAAGCGCATCTACCGTGAACCGGCGGTGACGGTAAACATCGCCAGCGCACCGAGCAACAAGGTGTTTATCGGCGGTGCGGTGCCCAACCCGGCGTTTTTTGACCTGGCCGGCAACGTCAGCGTCGAGCAGGCGCTGCTCAGTTCCGGTGGTGTATTGCCCTCGGCGGATGCCTCCAACGTGGCCTTGATGCGCACCGGCCCGGATGGCAAGTACAGGACGTATTTCATCAGCCTGGAAAGCATGTTGACCAACGCCAATCACCCGCGGGTGGCGTTGCAGCGCGGCGACTTGATCTTTGTGCCGCAGTCGGGCATCGGCGCGACGGTGGAGGCCGTGGATATGTACTTCACCAAGCTGTTTCCGATCAACAAGGGGATTGGCATTGGCTTGAATTACGACCTGAACAAGAGCGACGTGAAAAACAGCGGCAACACCATCTACAACAACCCAACCATCAACGCAGGCCAAGGATTATGAAGCGGGCGTCGTATCACTCGAACCAACTGTCCCCGTCTTTCGTAAACCCCATATGCAATGGAGTGATCCTGTGATCGAAATCCGCTCTCTTCGCGACCTGCTGCGGCTGTTTTTCATCTACCGCCGCGAATTCAAACTGGCAGTGATCACCACGATTGTCGTCGCAGTGCTGGGTGCCTTCCTGCTGCCGGCTCGCTACGAGTCCGACGCGCGCTTGCTGGTCAAGCCAGGGCGGGACAACACCACGTTGCCGATCGAAGCCGCCAACCGCCAGACGCTGATTGCCCCGAGCACCCAGCACGACCCGATTGTCGACGAAGAAAAAATGCTCACGGGCCGGCCCATTGTGCATATCGTTGCCGAGCGCTATATGGCGATGACCTCCGAACCGCCACAAGGCTTCTGGAAGGTCACCAAGTTCTACGTCAAAAAAGGCGTTGGCGAAGTCATCAATGCCGTGCGCAGCGTGCTGCAGTTCGTAGGCCTTGCCGAGAAACAAAGCCCGCTTGAACGCCTGGCGACCTCGCTGGAGAAGAACTTCAAAGCCGGTCACGAGCCGGGCTCTTCGGTGATCGAGATTTCCTTCACCTGGGACGACCCGGCGGTGGCGCAAAAAATCGTCGAGGAATGGGTCAATGCCTACCTTGAGGAACGTGCGCGGATCCTCGGGCGCAAAAGCCTGCATACCTTCTATGAAACCGAGCGCGCCAAGGTGGCGGAAAATATCCAAAGCCTGAAGGACCAACTGCAAGGCCGTCTGAAGCAGATCGATTCGATCAGTGTCGATGCGCGCCTCAAGAACCTCACCAGCCAGATCGACCGCGTCACCGACGCCAAGGTCAGCGCGCAAAACCAGATCTCGGGGATCCGCAGCCTCCTGGCCAACGCCAGCCAGCAGATCAAGAGCCAGCCGGCGGACGTAGTGACGATGCGCGAAACCAGCCTCAACCCCACCCAACTGGACCTCAAGCGCCAGCTCAATGCGCTGCAAGTGGAGCGAGCACGCCTGCTGCGCACCTACCTGCCGGGCACGCCGCAGGTCAATCAGATTGAGCAGAACATCCGCGACATGGAAGCCCTCAGCGCCCAGGAAGCCACACGCCTGGAGCGCTCGCAAAACACCGCGCCCAACAGCCTGGTGATCAACATCAAGCAGCAAGTGATCGACGCCCAATTGCAAGAGCGCAAACTGGCCGGCGAAATCGAGAACTACGACAAGACCCTCGCCGAGCTGCGCGACCAGCGTGACAAGGCGATGACCGATGAGCCGGAACTCAACAAGCTGAGCCAACAACTGCGCGCCGCCGAAAAAAGCTACGCCTTGTACTCGGACAATCTTGAACAGGCGCGAATCGACCACGAACTGGACAACAGCCAGATCAGCAACATCGCCCTGATCGAACACGCCACCCTCAACCCGTCACGCGTGTTTCCCAAGAGCCTGCTGATTCTGTTGTTCGCCATTCCCGCCGGCGTGGCCGTGGGCTTGTTGACCATCTATGTGCTGTACCTGCTGGACCAACGCATCCACGACGGCACTCGGTTGCAGGAGATGTTTCATGTGCCGCTGTGGAGCAGCATCCCCGATGTGCAGGACGCAACGCCGGCAGCCGTCACCGCCAGCCTCTATCGCCTCTACAGCCTGCTGCCCCTGGAGCGCATCGCCAGTGAAGGCTTTGCCCTGGGCCTGACCTCGGCGCGGCATGGCGAGGGCGTGACGTTTATCGTCGAGCAGCTCAAGCGTCTGTTGGAGGAGCGTGGCCACCGCGTCTCGGTCAATGGGGCAAACGCGCCCACGCCGGGTGAAGTGCTGTTGCTGGATGCCTCGGCCTTGTCGTCCAACCCCCAGGCCTTCCTGATCCTGCGCCGCGCCGACCAGATCGTACTGGTGATCGAAGCTCGCACCAGCACAGTGCCGACCATCGAAAATGCTGTGTCGCTGCTGACCACCGCGTTCGGCAAAGTGGACGGCATGATCCTCAACCGCCGCCGCTTTGAAGTGCCGGCCAAGGTCCTGGCACGAATCAACAGCTGGCGCGGTGCGGCCTGATGCGTATCGCGCTGCTGGCACCGCTGCCACCGGAGCAGACCGGGATCGCCGATTACGCCGCACACTTGCGTAGCGCGTTGATCGAACTGGGCCTTGAGGTGGTGACCCCTCTCGCGGGCTGCCAGAACCTGCCTGAACAATTGCGGCGCCTGCAGGCCTTTGACTGGACCGGCGTGGACCTGGTCCATGCCGAGCTGGGGGGTGGGCGCTTCGGTGAGTTCCAGGCGCTGGACTATCTGCGCCGGGCGCAACCGCACCTGCCTTTGACCGCCACGGTGCATGATCCGGAGCGTCTGATCTGGCGCAGGGCCAAGCTGTTTTTCCCCTTGACCCTGCTCGAACGCCTGCCCCACCCGCTGCCCCAGGCGGCGGCACTGCTGGCCGACCCGCTGACCTTGCGCGAAGAACGGCGCCTGGCCAAAGGCATGCGCCGCCTGATCACCCTCACCCGCCTGGGCGGCGACTGCCTGCGCGAACGCATGGGCCTGCGTCCGGAGCAAGTGGCGGTTATCGCCCACGGCAACCTGACCATTGCGCCCCAGGCATTGGCGCCGCTTGCGCCGTTGCGTCTGCTGTATTTCGGCTTTATCTATCGCGGCAAGGGCATTGAGGACCTGCTCCAGGCCCTGGCCCAGTCACTGGCCGCCCACCCCCAGTGCCGAGGCCAAATACGCCTGACCCTGGCCGGCGGCACCGCCCCGGAAATGACTTTTGACCCGGCCGGTAACTACCTTGATGGCCTGCGCCAACAGATCAGCGCGCTGCACCTGGAGGATGTGGTGGATTGGCAACTGGACCTGCCATCGACCCAGATCCCTTCTACGATCCAGGCGCACCACGTGATGGTATTGCCTTACCGCGAATCGAAAAAACTCAGCTTCCTGGGGCAGATGCGTGGCACCAGCGGCGCGTTGTCGTGGGCCAATGCCTGCGGGCGCGGGGTGATCACCTCAAACGCCCGTGCCTTTGCCGAAGAAGTGGCCGGCGGCAATGGCATCACCTATCAGCAGGGCGATATCGATTCCTTGAGCAACGCATTGAACCGCTTGATCCTAGACCCGCAACAGGCCCGGCAATGGGCCGCCCAGGCTGGGGAAATCGGTCGCCAGCGCCAGTGGGCCAACACGGCCCAACGTTTTGCCGAACTCTTTCGGGATGCTTGTGAGGAGCCGTTGCGATGAAGATTTCATCCGTTCGCCCGATGTGGCGTTATCTGCCGCTGGTGTTGGCAATCGCCGTCGGGGGCGCCCTGCTGTCGAGTGAAAAAGTCGATGCACAACCGGTGAATCTGGCCCCGGAGCGCAGCGTGGCATGGAAGGATTTTCTCGGCATAAATGCGCACTTTCTGTGGTTCAAGCCCGAGCAGTACCGCAAGCAGATCAACCAATATAAGAAGCTGGGATTGCAATGGGTGCGGATCGACCTGCACTGGGATCGCCTGGAGCCCAAGGAAGAGGGTTATCAGCTCAGCACTTTCGATGAACTGGAGCGCACCCTGACTGCCGAAAAAATCCGCTCGGTATTTTACCTGGTGGGTTCGGCGCCCTTTATCACCACCGCCCCCAAGGGCGCGCCGTTCCAGGACCAGTATCGGCCACGGGACGCCGGCATCTACGCAGCGCGTCTGGCGCTACTGGCCAAACGCTACCCGAATATTGATGCCTGGCAAGTGTGGAACGAACAGAACCTGCCGAACAACTGGCGCCCCAAAGTCGACGCCAAGGAGTACGGGCAATTGTTATTGGCCAGTCACCAGGCCTTGAATATTGCCGCGCCCGGCAAACTGCAGGTCATGGGTGGCATGGCGTACTACAGCCAGATGCCTCCCCGTGGCAAAACCCTGATGTTTGAAGCGCTCGGCGCGCTCGGGGTGCAAAGCCTGGGCATGGTCGCGGCCTATCACCCCTATTCGATGACCCCGGAAACCGATGAGCCGGGCAAGAACGAAGTGCTGCTGCGCGGCGATCAACTCAATGCAATGCTGCATGGCGCCGGGATCAAGCAGGTATGGGCCACTGAATGGGGCTGGTCCAGCTATGCCGGGCCCAAGGAGATGCAGGACCTGATCGGTATCGACGGGCAAGCCGACTACACCTTGCGTCGCCTGGCCTTGATGGCGTCCCAGGACTACCAGAAGATTTTCCTGTTCGCCCTCTCCGACCTCGACGAACGTGCCTCGCCGCGAGACCAGCATTACGGCCTGCTGGACCTCAATGGCGAGCCGAAGCCGGTGTACACCGCCCTCGCCCGCTTCCTCGAGATCACCGGCCCCACTCTTCAACCCGGCGCCACGCCGCAGCTCAAGGACATACCGGACAGCTTCTACAGCGTGGCCTGGACTCGGCCTGACGGCAAGCACCTGCTGATGTACTGGAGTGCCGAAGGCAGCAGCATCAGCCTGCCCGGGATTAAACGCGCAGAACTGCTGGACCCGCTGACCGGAACCCGACAGACCCTGAGTGACGACAACGGTATTCGCCCCGTGGTGAAGCCGAGTTTGCAGATACTGGTGTGGTAGCGCCGAGCATGGAGAACGACACATGAGAATCCTATGGATTGTGCCCTACCTACCGTGGCCGACCACCAGCGGCGGCAAGACCCGGCAGTACCATTTGCTGCGCACCTTGAGTGAGCGCGGGCACCGCATCACGCTGCTGGCGCAATCGAAGACGCCGGCCGATGACGCGGCGCATGCAGCCCTTGAGCCATTGCTCGAGCGCTTGATCGTGGTACCGCGCCGGCCGCTGAAACACCCGCTGACCCTGCTTGCTGGCGTGTTCGCGCCGTGGCCGCTGTTGACCACGGTCAACGGCCTGTCCGCACCGTTGCAGGCGCAATTTGCACAACTGTTGAACGAACACTGGGACGTGATTCAGATGGAACACAGCTACAGCCTGCAGCCGTTCATGCGTACCTTGCAGCAGCGTCGGCGCGCGTTTGTGCTGACCGAGCACAATCTGGAATCAAGCCTCGGCGGCGCCACTTACGACCGCTTCCCCAAGTGGGCCGCGCCGTTCGTGCAGTACGACCAATGGCGCTGCCGGCAGTGGGAGCGCAAGGCGTTCGATGCCGCCGCCCATGTGATCGCGGTGACCGAGGCGGACGCCCAGGCCATGCGGCCGTTGTCCTCGACGCCGGTGAGCGTGGTGGTCAATGGGGTCGACAGCCGCGCCTTCGCCGAGGTCAATGCCGACGCGCAAAGCCAGCGCCTGTTGTTTGTCGGCAACTACGAATACGCACCGAACCTGGACGCCGTGCAGTGGCTGCTCGAGGAAATTTTCCCCAGGGTCTGGCGGCAGTGCCCGAATGCGCGCCTGGCGGTGGCAGGTTACGGCTTGCCCGAACACTGGCGCAACCGCTGGCCGGATGAGCGTATCGAGTGGCTGGGATTCGTTCCCGACCTGTGCGCCTTGCAACGCCGCTGTGCCGGGTTTGTCGCCGCGTTGCGCCACGGCGGCGGCTCCAAGCTCAAGGTGCTGGAGGCGATGGCCGCCGGCTTGCCGCTGGTCAGCACTGCCCAGGGCGTCTCCGGCCTTGCAGTAAAGCCACAGGACCATTACCTGGCGGGCGAAAGCGCCGAGGCCTTGGCCGACGCCGTCGTGCGCTTGCTGGATGAACCGTCTCTGGCTCGGCAACTGGCCGATGCGGCACGCGACTACGCACGTCACTATCACGATTGGGCGGTGGCTGGTAACGAACTGGAGCACATCTACCGCACCTTGCTCACCGCCAAGGAGCCGCAGCCATGCGCGTAGCCCTGGACTATCGCCCCGCCACGGTTGCGCCGTCGTCTGGCATCGCTCGCCAGGTCCTGGCCCTGGAGCACGCCCTGCGCGCGCGAGCCGATACCGAGGTGCTGCTGTTCAGCGAAGCCCCCCTGGATCACCCGCAACGCCAGATCGCCATTTGCCCGGCCTGGGCCAGCCCGCTGGACGGCCTGCAGCGCCCACAAGTGCGCCTGGGTTTCGAGCGCAGGTTTTTGCCCAAGGCCTTGCACGCGCAGCAGATCGACCTCTACATCGCCACCGCCAATATGGGCTTGCCGCTATGCCGCAAACCCGCCGGCACCCGCTATGTGCTGGTGCTGCATGACCTGTTTCAGCTGACCCACCGTAACTTTCATCGCTCCAGGCTCAAGGCCCTGGCCTATCGCTTGATTGACGGCGCGTCGATTGCCTGGTCGGTGTGGCAGGCTGACCGGGTGTGGTGCCCTTCGCAGTTTTCCTGCAACGAAGCCGCCCGCGTGTTCCCTTGGGCCCGGGCGAAATTCCGGGTGCTGAGCAACCTGGTACCCGAATTGAATGCAGCGCCAGAGCCGCTGCCGGCAAGCCTGCCGGCGCGTTACTGGTTGGTGGTTGGCACCCGGGAACCGCGCAAGAACATGGTGTTTTTCCTGCGCCAATGGCAGGCCTGTCGTACGGCGAACCCTGATGTACCGGACATGGTGCTGGTGGGCCATGCCAGCGATGTACCGGCAGACCTTGGCGAACTGCCGGGCCTGCATTGGTGCAGCGGTTTATCGGACGGCCAACTGCAAGCACTTTACCGGCATGCCGCCTGCCTATGGCAGCCTTCCTATGCCGAGGGCTTTGGCCTGCCGGTGGTGGAAGCCTTGAGTGTCGGCACGCAGGTGGCGGTAGCACGCGGCTCCGCCCTCGACGAAGTCGCGCCGCCCAGCGCTCCGCGCTTCGACCCCCACGATGCCGGGCAACTGCAAGACGTCATGCGACAACTGGCAGCCCCCGAGGCAACGGTAGACCCGCAACCGCAAATCGACTGGGCCCGGCAATTTGCCGAGCCCGCCTATCGCTCGCGTCTGGACACTTTGCTCAAGGAATTGGACCGCTAATGCTGCCAGGAAAATTCGTTAGTCTGCTCCTGGGCCTGGTCTTCGGCGGCTTGCTGTTGGCCCTTTCGCCGATAAAGGTCCTGTTGGTCGTGGCCGGCATGGGCGTGGCCTTGACCCTGGTCCGCTTCCCCCTGTGGGGCTTGCTGATTTTCGCCGTGTTGGCCACAAGCATTCCCTACACCACTTTGGAACTGGGAATCCGCACCACCGTGAGTGAAGCGGTGCTGGGGCTGACCTGGGTCGGGGTGTTCTGGCAGTCGTTTATCGGCAAGACCCGTGGCTTGATACTGTGGCGTCCGACCGAGCGCGCGCTGATGTGGCTGATGCTGTTCAGCACCATTCCGTTTATCTGGGGCATGGTCATCATCCATGCCGAAGGCAATGGACCGGTGAACTGGGTGCGCTGGCTGATGAACCTGTCGTTGCTGTTTATCGTGCCGTTGCTGCTACGCACCGACGCCGACCGCGACAAGGTCGTGGTCGCCCTGCTGCTGGGTAACCTGGCAATGCTGTTGCTGTCGATTTTCATGTTCCTGAAGACACGCAACGCGATGTCGATGATCGATATCCTCACTGACCTCAAGTATGCCCACCCGGAAGCGGTGAAGGATATTTTCTCCGCCAACTACACGCGCATGGCCTCGCCCTGGGTGCATCCGAACCTGACCGGCGGCGTGCTGGTGCTGTTTATTCCCCTGGCGCTGTTCTATGGCTGGACCCGCAGCGGCTGGCGTCGGGCGCTGGGCCTGGCGGTGGCGGTGCTCGGTTGCGCCGGCCTGCTGCTGAGCATTTCCCGTGGCGCCATCGTGGCTCTGGCGCTGGTCTTGATCTGGCTGACCTACAAGCGCGTGCCTAACAGTGGGCGCATTATCGGTATCGGGTTGGCGTTTGGCATCGCGCTGGTGATGTTCTACCCGCCGCTGCAGGAGCGCTTGATGACCATCTTCTCGACCACCAACGCCAGTACCGAAATCCGCTTCGACGAATACGCCAGGTTCCCCGACGCCATGTCGAAATTCCCCCTGGGGATCGGCTTCAAGATCGACCCGCCCGTACCCGGCAGCAACCTGTTGGGGATCTCCAACCTGTGGCTGAACTTCATCTACAAGGTCGGTATTCCAGGGATGTTGTTGTTCATCACCGTCACGGTGCTGTGGTGGCGGGAAGTGCGGCCCCTGGGCCAGGTGCGCAAGGTCACCGCCGACAATGCCCTGTGGCTGGGATGCATTTGTGGCGTGCTGGCAGCGCTGCTGACGGGGCTTTTCGACCACTACTTCAGCTTCACCTTTGTACTGATCGCACTGTTCTGGCTATTGATGGGCATGAGCCTGCAACAGGTGCGCTTGCGCCCCACCGTTACCAGCGCTGTTCCTGTTATTGCGCCAAAGGATGACCAACCATGAAGCACCGGATAATTCACTCTACCGATTTGCGCGACCGCCTCCCTATGCTGGCCGGTGAACTCGGCGTAAGCCTGCCCGACCTGGAAGAAGCGCTGGATTGGTGCCTGGCCAACGACGTGGTGTTTGAAGACGGCGAAGGCGAGAACAAGCGTTTCTGGATCAGCTCCATCGACCTGGAACCCACCCTTGAGCACCCGGTGGCCCGCCGCCTGTTCCACCGTCTGAAACAGGACCTGCCGTGCCAGCTACTGCCGCGCTACGGCAAAAACTGGGCAACTATCAAGGATCGCTGGCGCAACGCCTGGGACATGGCCTACAACATCTTGATCAACAAAATCCCCAGCCACCATGTACGTATTGCCTGGCTGCGCCTGGGAGGCGCGAAGATCGGCAAGGGCTCAAGCCTATGGCGTAACACCGAAGTGCTGGGCATCCACAATCTGGTGGTGGGTGACGACTCGGTGATCGGCTGGCATTGCCAGGTGGACGCACGCGCCGGGCTGGTGATCGGCAACCACGTGGCGATTGCCTCTCACGTGCTGATCATCGCTGGCAGTCATGATTTGCAGGCGCCGGAGTTCTGGTCGATTTCCGGGCCAATCTACATCGACGACTACGTGTGGATCGGCAGCCGTGCCTTGATCGGTTTCGGCACCCATCTGGGCCATGGTTCGGTGATAAGCGCCAACACCGTGGTGGCCAAAGCCGTGGCCCCCTACAAAATCATTGGCGGTACAGGCGCCAAAATCATGGGTGAACGTTGCCATGATCTGACCTATAAGGTGGGTGGCAAGGGCCTGTTCACCCTGTTCCACTGATGTTCGGCAGCACCCTCTGGCTGACCCTGGCGACTCTCGCCGGGCTGGTGGCCGGTTTTGCCCGCGAATGGCTGCTGGTGGCGGCCTGGGGCGCCGGTAGTCGCAGCGACGGGTTTCTGGTGGCGGTGTTTTTGCCCGAAGCGCTGCGCATGACCCTGGCCGCCGGCTTGCTCGCAGCGGCGGCCCTGCCCCTTTATCAACAACGCGACCCACAGCGCCAGCAAGCCTGGCTGGCCAGCCTGTCTCCACGCCTGCTGGGCGTAGGCCTGGGCCTGTTTGCCGTGCTGGCGCTGGGCGCGCCGCTGTGGGTGCGCCTGATCGGTCCCGGCCTGGACGCTGCGGCCCACGCCGAAGCCGCCACCAACTTGCGCTGGCTGGCCGCCTGTGCACCGGGCCTGGTGATGCATGCCTTGTTCAGCATTCCGTTGCAGGCACGCCAACGTTTTGTCCTGCCAGGGCTGGGCTCGTTATTGTTCAACCTGCCGCCGGTGCTGTACCTGTTTATCCGTGGCAGCGCCAGCGACAGCGCGGAACTGGCGATGTGCTTTTTTGCCGGCAGTGTATTGATGTGCCTGCCATTGCTGGCGCCGGTCTGGTCCTTCGGCTGGCGGCCGTGGCAGGTCACTGGAGAAGCCCTGGCAGGCCGCGAATTGCTGGGGCGCATCGGGCCATTGCTGGCCAGCAATGTCGCCAGCCAGGGCCTGGCATTGCTCGAGCGATTGATCGCCAGTTACCTGGGGGAAGGCGCCGTCACTTGGGTCAACCTGGCACGCAAACTGATCAATCTGCCCTTGATCGCCCTGATGAGCCTCAACCAGGTACTGCTGGGCATGATGAGCGGCGAACAAGGCCAGCAGCGCCTGGCTCTGCTGCGCCGGGGCCTTGATGCAGCAACCCTGCTCAGCCTGCCCGCCGCCCTCGGCCTGATCGGCGCCAGCCCCGTGCTGATTCATTTGCTGATGCCCGCCCAAAGCGCCGACGGCCCACTGCCGGCGCTGCTGGCCTGGTTCGCGACGCCATTGGTGTTCGGCGCCTGGAACGCCATGCTTGCCCGCTACGCCTATGCCGGCGGCGACACGCGTCTACCGTTGCGGTGCGAACTGCTGGGCAGTGTGATCAACGCCATACTCCTGCTGCTGTTGCCGTACTTTTTTGGTTTGCCGGGTATTGCACTGGCGGCGTTGGGCGGGGTTGTCGTTACCAATCTGCTGCTGATGCAACGCCAGCAATTGCTTGGGCAACTGGGCTGGCCGCTGCAATGGGGGCTGAGTGCAGTGTCATTGGGCTTTGCAGCCGTCATATTGCACCCGCTGCACAATGACGGCTGGCAACTGGGCTTGAGTACCTTGACGGGTGCACTGGTATTGGGGGGGTTGGCTGGGTGGTTCAAACCATGGAAAAGCGTGAAGTAGAACCACCGCTGCAACTGCCTGCGCAGGAGCTGGTAAGCCAGCTCCTGCGCGGACTCAGTCATCCAGCTGTTGAGGAGCAGCCTGCTTGGCTGCCTTACCCGTTTTGGGAGCGTTCTTGCCAGGTGCAGGTTCTGGCGCAGCTGGCGCGGTCGGCGCAGCCGCTTCTTTCTCGGCCATCGGCATCTGGTCGATAGCGCTGAAAAACTCCTTGAGGTCGAGGGTGTCCGGTGGCACGGTCTTCTCGAGTTTCTTCTCTCCGTCCTTGCCGATCAGGATCACCTTGGTGCCGCTGCCGGCCCCCAGCTTTAGGGCGCGGATCAGTGCGTTGGTTTCCGGTGGCGTAAGTTTCTTGTTGTCCTTGGCTTCCTTGGCGAACTTCTCACCTTCGGCGCCGATGCTGCCGAACTTCACGGTGTAGAACACCATGTTGCGCTCTTCAAAGGACTGTTTGGTGGCAGGTTCGTCCAGCTGTTTCCTGATAGTCGCCAAGGTGTCGTTGCCGGAATCCAGCTCCACCACCACCAGCGGCCGGGCCTTGCCCAGGTCCTGCTTGAGCGGATCGATATCATCAGCGGCCAGCAACGGCCCCGTAAAAGCCATCAAGGTAGCCAGGGTCAGCGACCGGATGAGCATGCGCACCTCCTTTGAATTCCATGCAGGGTTCTTGAGTTTCATGTCTGCGACAGCCAAATTCAAGGATGATTCCTACACCACCATGAGAAGCGTAGGTCAGGACGCCCGCTACGCAAGGGTTGGGGGCTGACCAGGGCCATTGTTTCTTCTGGTTACGAGACCTTCCACTGCGGCCAATGCCGGGCAAAAACGGGCGCGACAACAGGGTCGGCGTCCACTCGTTCCAGGGTCTGCGCAAATCCCGGCGCCAGTCTTGCGAGCTCCTCACGCGCCTCATCCCAACGTGACACTGCCGCCGCCATGATCCCCAGTGCATTCGGCACACCGGTGGGCGTGAACAGCTGGTCGGCAAACTGCTCGGCGAACACCACCCACGCCTGGTGCAAATAGCGCCGAGTACCCGCAATCAATTGTGCTTGCAGCGCCTCATCCGCGTTGCCCAGCCAGCGTTGTGGGTAGTCGATGATGCCGATTGCCGAATAGCAATTGGCGGCGATGTACAGCAGGCCGCGCAGGATCTGCGTACGATTGCCGGCCAGCAGCTCGGCTTCGGGATATTCCAGGCCCAGGTGGATCAGGATAGCGGCGCTTTCGGTCAGCACCTGGCCGTCGGGAGTGACCAGGGTGGGGATCTGTTTCAGCGGATTGATGCGCGCGAGCGCGTCGCTACCCTCGCCCTCCTGCCAGGAACTGGCGTCCACGCGATGCCACGGCACCGCGCAACGCTGCAGGGCAATTTCGATCATGCAGGAACCGGATTCGTCGGTGCCGTAGAGTGTGTACATGGGCCTTTGCTCCTCATCGCAGCATTTTGATTTGCACTAGCCAGGCCTGGCTAGCGGCCATACCGAATCAAGTTTAGAACAAGCCCATCTGCCCGCCCACCAAGGTGCCGAAATCGTCATTCACGAACGGCAGGATCGCATCGGCCACCGGCTGCAATTGTCGGGTGACGTAGTGGTCGTAGTCGATGGGCGCTTGCCGCACTTCCAGCGGCTGCGGGCCGTTGACGCTGATCACATAGCTGATCCAGCCACCGCGCTGGTACTGGCGCGGGCGCCCCAGGCGGTCGTTGTACTCGTCGGCCAGGCGCGCGGCTCGTACATGGGGCGGGACGTTGCGCTCGTAGTCGTGCAAAGGCCGGCGCAGACGCTTGCGGTAGATCAGCAGCTCATCGAATTCGCCGCTCAACGTACGCCGAACGTAGTCGCGAATGTAATCCTGATGGGGCTGGCGATGAAAGATGCGCTGGTAGAGCTCCTGCTGGAATCGCCGGGCCAGGGGCGACCAGTCGCTGCGTACGGTTTCCAGGCCCTTGTAGACCATTTCTTCGCTGCCATCGCCGCGCACGACCAAGCCGGCGTAGCGCTTTTTGCTGCCCTCCTCCGCGCCACGGATGGTCGGCATCAGGAAGCGGCTGAAGTGGGTTTCGTATTGCAGCTCCAGGGCGCTCTGCAAGCCGTACTCCTTGCTCAAGTGCGTACGCCACCAATCGTTGACGTGTTGCACCAGCGCCAGGCCGATGCGATTGGCATCCTCCGGGGCATGGGCACTGCCAAGCCAGACGAAGGTGGAGTCGGTGTCGCCGTAGATCACTTCGTAACCCTGGGCCTCCACCAGCTCGCGGGTCTGGCGCATGATCTGGTGCCCACGCAGGGTGATCGAGGACGCCAGCCGCGTGTCGAAGAACCGACAGCCGCTGGAGCCGAGCACGCCATAGAAAGCGTTCATGATGATCTTCAGGGCTTGGGACAGCGGCGCGTTATTTTCGCGCTTAGCCACTTCGCGGCCCTCGGAAACGCGGGTGACGATCGACGGCAAACAATGACGGGTGCGGGAAAAACGCGCGCCGCGAAAACCTTCCACCGACTCACTGTCGTCGGGATACTTGAGGCCTTCGATCAAGCCCACAGGGTCGATCAGGAAGCTGCGGATGATCGACGGATAGAGACTTTTATAGTCCAGCACCAGCACCGACTCGTAGAGGCCCGGACGGGAGTCCATGACAAACCCGCCGGGGCTGGCTTGGGGCGGTTTGTCACCTAGGTTCGGCGCGACGAAGCCCTGGCGGTGCATCAACGGCATGTACAGATGGGTGAATGCGGCGACCGAACCGCCGCTGCGGTCAGCAGGCAATCCGGTGACACTGGCCCGCTCCAGCAGGAACTTGAGCAGCTCGGTCTTCGCGAAAATCCGCGTGACCAGTTCGCAGTCCTTGAGGTTGTAGCGCGCCAGGGCCGGCTTGTCCTCGGCGAACATGCGGTTGATTTCGTCCATGCGCTGGTAGGGCGTGGAGATGTCCTTGCCTTCGCCGAGCAGGGTTTGCGCGACGTTTTCCAGGCTGAAGGATTCGAAGCTCCAGGTGGCCGAACGCAAGGCTTCGATGCCGTCGATGATCAGCCGTCCCGCCGCCGCGGCGAAGTAATGGTTGCGACTGCCGTGTTCGCGCCAGGTCATGGCTTCACCGCCACGCCCGAGCAGCAGGGGCACGTTCAGGCGCTGGGCGTGTTCGTGGAGCACACGCAGGTCGAACTGCACCACATTCCAGCCGATGATCGCGTCGGGGTCGAAGGTGACCAGCCATTGATTGAGGCGTTCAAGCAGTTGGGCACGGGTGTCGCAATAGTCGAGCTTGAAGTCCACCGCGTCGGGTTTGTTCGGCGGGCCGAGCATGTATACCTGGCGCTCGCCGCAACCCTCGAGGGCAATGGAATACAGATCGCCCTGGGCGGTGGTCTCGATGTCCAGGGACACCAGCTTCAATTGCGGACGGTAGTCAGGAGCGGGCTTCATCTGCGCGTCGAGCAATGTGCCGTTCGCGTCGGGCGTGCCGCCGAACCACACGGGGGCAGTGATAAAGCGCTCCATCATGTAACGCTCGGGTGGGCGTACGTCACCTTCGTAGACATCGACCCCGGCAGTGCGCAGGCGCTTTTCGATGTCCATCAACTGGCGGTGCTGGCGGGCATAAAGGCCCAAGACCGGACGATGGTGGAAGTCGCACAGTTGCAACGGGCGCAGCTCAAGATCGCGCTCGCCCTTGAGCAGCCAATCGAGCGGCTTGCGGTGCGCCTCGGGGATGAACACCACCGAGGTCTGCGCGGGCAGGCGAATGCAGCGAGGCCCATGGTCGGTGGCCAGCCAGAAACTGACCTCCGTGCCCGCCGGGGTGTCGCGCCAATGCCGGGTCAAAACAAAACCCTGCTGTAAATCCACCGTACCGCACCTCAGGAATCGCGTTAAGGGCGTGATTCTACTCGGCATCCGTGCAAACGCGGCAGGTTAACGCGCATCCAGACGGTCATCTCATAAATTTGTTGCAGATCGTTAATAGTAATTACTATCATCTGCGCTGGAGTCGTATTCGCGCAGTGAGGAAGCGCAAAGTCGTTGTCCACTTCCTCACACCGTTGACGGTTCGCCGTCAGGATCGATCATGCCCATCTGTAACGCTCCCACTGTGCCGTTTCGCCCCACCCTGCTCGCCCTTTGCTGTTCCCTGAGTTTTGCTGCACAGGCGGCACCGCCAGCGGGTGCGGATAACGCATTGGAGCTAGGCGCAACCAGCATCAATGCCGAAGCGCCCGCGCCCACCGCATTGCCACCCGAGTTTGCAGGTGGCCAGGTGGCACGCGGTGGCCAATTGGGTGTTCTGGGCAACCAGGACATCATGGACGTGCCCTTCAGCATGTCCTCCTACACCGAGAAACTGATTCGCGACCAGCAGGCGGAAACCGTCGGCGACGTGTTGCTCAATGACTCTTCCGTGCGTCAGGCCTCGGGGTATGCGAACCAGTCACAGACTTTCATGATCCGTGGCCTGCCGTTGAATGGCGACGACATTTCCTATAACGGCTTGTATGGCATCCTGCCGCGCCAGATCATCTCCACCGACGCCCTGGAGCGCGTAGAAGTGTTCAAGGGCCCCAACGCCTTTATCAATGGCGTCACCCCCACTGGCTCGGGGATTGGCGGCGGTGTCAACCTGCAACCCAAGCGCGCCGATGATGTACCGCTGCGGCGGTTCAGCACCGACATCAGCAGCGATGGGCGGATTGGCGAGCACTTGGATATCGGCCAGCGTTTCGGTGAAGACAACCAGTTTGGCGCACGGGTCAACCTGTCCCAGCGCGAAGGCGATACCGGCATTGACGATGAAAACCAGCGTTCGAAGCTGTTTGCCGTCGGCCTCGACTACCGCGGCGATGCGTTGCGCCTGTCCGGTGATTTTGTGTATCAGAAGCAACGTATCAACGGCGGACGCAACTCGGTATTCCTCGGCAAGATCACCCACGTGCCGGATGCGCCCTCGGCAGATACCAACTATGCGCCGAGCTGGAGCAGTACCAACCTTGAAGATACCTTGGGGATGCTGCGCGCCGAGTACGACCTGAACGAGAACTGGACCGCCTATGCAGCAGCGGGTGCCAAGCACAGCCGTGAGATGGGGCGCTACTCGTCGGTGACCTTGAGCGATAACTTCGGTAATGCCAACGCCAGCGGTTCGACCATCGCCCGCGAAGAAAACAACACCAGCGCGATGGGCGGCCTGAACGGCAAGTTCCAGACTGGGGCCGTCAGTCATCGGCTCAACTTCGGCCTGGCTGGTATCTGGACCGAGGAGCGCAACGCCTATGTGTTTGCCAGCGCCAAGACACCGACCAATATCTATCACCCTGTGACCGGCGCACCACCGGCCTTGAACAGCCCACGCAATACCCCAGGTACCGACTTCAGCGACCCGACTATCACCGGCAAGACTTTCGTGCGCAGCGCAGCAGTGTCCGACACTCTCGGCTTCTTCGATGACCGCCTGCTGGTGACCCTGGGTGCCCGCCGCCAACAGATGGTGGTACAGAGTTACAACTACATGAGCGGCAGCCGCACCGCCAACTATGACGAATCGATCACCACGCCGGTGTACGGCATCGTGTTCAAGCCATGGGAGCATGTGTCGCTGTATGCCAACCGCATCGAAGGCCTGGCACAGGGCCCGACGTCGCCGCTCAAATCAGGCGAACTGACGGTCATCGGTGGCGGGCAAGCCTATGCGCCCGCGCGCTCCAAGCAGATCGAAGCTGGCGTCAAGGTGGACATGGGCACCTATGGCGCGACACTGGGCGTCTATCGTATCGAGCAGCCCGGCGCAGGTTATGCCGAGGCCATCGACGCCACCACGGCGCGCTACGTGCGTGAAGGCGAGCAGATCAACAAGGGCGTCGAGCTGAACGTCTTCGGCGAACCGGTCAGCGGCCTGCGCTTGCTGGGCGGAGTGACGCTGATGAAGACCGAACTCAAGGGCACCCTCAACGGCGCCAATGACGGCAACCGTGCCATCGGCGTTCCTTCATTCCAGCTCAACGCCGGTGTGGATTGGGATGTACCCGGCCTGCAAGGCGTGACCCTCAGCGGCCGCATGCTACGCACCGGCGGCCAGTACGCCGATGCAGCCAACAACCTGAGCCTGCCGGCCTGGAACCGCTTCGACGTCGGTGCGCGCTATACCTTCACACTGGATGAGCGCGAGGTGACGGTGGGCGCAACGGTGGAGAACGTCGCCAACCAGAAGTACTGGGAATCGGCCCAGGGTGGGTTCCTGAGCCAGGGTGATCCGCGAGTGGCGAAGTTGTCGGCGACGATTGATTTCTAAACGCGTGAAAACATGGGGGGCTGAACTCCCCCTTGTATCCCATCACTTCGGCGGGGTTTCGCTCAGGTAGTTTTCGATGTTGCCCACCTGCTCATCCCAGCCACGGGAGTTCATCTTGAAGGCTTTCTGGCGCCGGGCCTCGGGCACGTTGTCAAAACCGGATTCAACAACCCGCAACAAGATGCCCGGCGCACGATCCTCAATGGTGAACTCCACCAGGGTCGGTGTTTCCTCGTCGTAGTCGACGCCCGCTTCTACCGCGTAAGGGTGCCACCAGAAAGAAAACAGCGTTTGCGGCAGGATGCGTTCGATCCTGACCTTCCACACCACATGTTCGTAGCCTGGATAGGTAATCGGCGCTTCGAGGGTTTCCCCGGCAACAAAGGTTTTGCCCTTGAGCGCGATACCGAACCAATCACCAAATTGCTCGGCCTGCGTCAGTGCCTCCCAAACCTGCTTGCGTGATGCGTTGAGCAGGACTTTTCGTTCGATGCGATCTAATACGTGCATGAGTCACCTCCTCCATTGAACAGTAGGCGACATCGATCAATGCGCAACCTTCAGTTGTGCGCGATGATGATGACCCCATCCTTGACCTGACCATAGGTTATGACTGACCCATTGAATGGAAGTTGCTTGTGCAAAGCGGTGCGCTACCAGGTGGACAGCCTGGACATGCCCATCAGTCACTGCCACTGCAAAAGCTGTCGCAAGGCGCACGCGGCCGCGTTTGTCGCCACGGCCGGGGTGATGCGCGAACACTTTCGCTGGACGCAGGGTGAAGAACTGCTGTCGTCCTTTGAATCTTCACCGGGCAAACGCCGGCATTTCTGCTCACGCTGCGGCTCACATCTGATCGCCGAACGTGGGCATCAGCCTCACGTGATTGTGCGGGTGGCGACGCTGGATGATGACCCAGGCACCCGGCCCACCTCGCATATCTGGACGTCCCATGAGGTACCCTGGCTTGCCTATGACGGCGTTGAGCGCTGGGACGAATGGAAGGCCTGAGTCAGACGCGTGGGTCGCCTGGCGCCTTGGCGGGTGTCGCATATTGCGGTTTGAGATGACCTTCCTGGTCGAGCAGCCAAGCGTCCATGATCTGTCGCACCACGGGCCCGGCCACACGGCCGCCGGCCTCACCGTTTTCGATCATGACTGAAATCACGATTTTCGGATGTTCGGCCGGCGCGAAGCCGACGAACAAGGCGTTATCGCGATGGCGCTCCAACGTCTTGTTGCGGTTGTAGCGCTCACCCTGCTTGATCGCCACTACCTGGGCGGTACCACTCTTGCCGGCGATGCGATATTGGGCACCTTGCGCTGCGGCCCGGGCAATACCGCGTGGATCGTGCATCACCAATTGCATGCCGTGGTTGACCTGCTCCCAATCACGCGGATCCTTGAGGACCACGTTGGGCATCGGGTTTTCGTCCACGGGGGGTATGCCGTTGATGGTCTTGGCCAGATGTGGCCGGTTCCAAACACCTTTGTTGGCGATCAATGCGGTGGCCTGGGCCAATTGCAGCGGCGTCACCTGCATATAGCCCTGGCCGATACCGAGGATCACGGTTTCACCCGGGAACCATGGCTGGCGACGGGTCGCACGTTTCCAGGCCTGGGAAGGCATCAGGCCCGCAGACTCTTCGAACATGTCCAGGGATACTTTCTGACCGAGGCCGAACTCGGCGAGATAGTCATGTAGACGGTCGATGCCCAGCTTGTGGGCCAGGTCGTAGAAGTAAGTGTCGTTGGAACGCATGATGGCCGCGTCCATGTCCACCCAGCCGTCGCCGCTGTGATTCCAGTTGCGGTATTTGTGATCGAAGTCCGGCAGCTGGTAGTAACCGGGATCGAACACCCGGGTTTGCGGGGTGACAACGCCACTGTCGAGGCCGGCGATGGCCACTTCCGGCTTGATGGTGGAACCCGGCGCATAGAGCCCGCGCAGTACGCGGTTGAACAGTGGGCGGTCGATGGAATCGTGCAGCGCAGCGTATTCTTTGAAGCTGATGCCAGTGACGAACAGGTTAGGGTCGAAACTCGGCTTGCTGACCATCGCCAGTACTTCACCGGTTTGCGGATCCAGGGCCACCACCGAACCACGACGGTCGCCCAGGGCCTCTTCGGCGGCTTCCTGTAGCTTGACGTCGAGGCTAAGGACGATGTTTTTACCAGGGATTGGGTCAGTGTGCTTGAGCACCCGCAATACGCGTCCCTGGGCATTAGTCTCGACCTCTTCATACCCGACGTGGCCGTGCAGTTCGGACTCGTAGAAACGCTCGATCCCGGTCTTGCCGATGGACTGGGTACCGCGGTATTCCACGGAATCGAGGGTCTTGGATTCTTTTTCGTTAATGCGACCGACGTAACCAATGGAATGCGCAAAGTGCGCGCCCAGTGGGTAATGACGAACGAATTGTGGCTCGACGTCCACGCCAGGTAGACGGAACTCGTTGACGGCCAACACGGCGATTTGTTCTTCGGTCAACTCATAGAACAAGGTGACGGGAACAAACGGGTGACGAGCCTGCTTGAGCGCCTTATCGAACACCGCACGGTCTTCGGCAGGCAGGTGCAGCAGATTGACGATTGCGTCCAGCTCGCCCTTGAGATCGGTGGTGCGCTCGCGGGTGATAGTCAGGTTGTAACTCGGACGGTTGTCGGCCAGCACTACGCCATTGCGGTCATAGATCAAGCCGCGAGTCGGGGTGATGGGCAGTACGTGGACCCGGTTGTTTTCGGAAATCGTGGAGTGATAGTCGTACTGCACCACCTGCAGGAAATACATGCGCCCTACCAGGGCACAGGTGATGCCGATCACCAACAGCGCACAGGCGAGCAAGCGCTTGTTGACCAGGCGGTTTTCTTTTTCGTGATCTTTGATAGGTATCGGTTCAGGCATTTCTACAGCATCTCGTTGAAAAAGGTCGACGCCGCCTCCTGCGGATAAAGATCAATCCTTGTGAAAATGTGCTGCACCATACCAAAAATGCAGAAACACTTTGCATCGATTTCCCTCAACGGCAGGTTATTTAATGGGGATGAGGACCAGGAACTGAGGGCATTTCCGAGCGCCCAAAACAAAACCCCAACTGCTTTCGCAATTGGGGTTTCGGAATTTAATCTTGACGATGACCTACTCTCACATGGGGAAACCCCACACTACCATCGGCGATGCATCGTTTCACTACTGAGTTCGGGATGGGATCAGGTGGTTCCAATGCTCTATGGTCGTCAAGAAATTCGGGTACTGAGTCGTGGCCAGCTGGCCTCGCTTCAGCAAATTGGGTATGTGACAGCGGTCGGTGCTTTGTGAGCGTCGAACTTTCGGTTCATTTCGTCTTCACACACCGCAATCTGATGCTCGTTAGAGAAACAAATTGCTTGGGTGTTATATGGTCAAGCCTCACGGGCAATTAGTATTGGTTAGCTCAACGCCTCACAGCGCTTACACACCCAACCTATCAACGTCGTAGTCTTCGACGGCCCTTCAGGGGACTCAAGGTCCCGGTGAGATCTCATCTTGAGGCTAGTTTCCCGCTTAGATGCTTTCAGCGGTTATCTATTCCGAACATAGCTACCCGGCAATGCCACTGGCGTGACAACCGGAACACCAGAGGTTCGTCCACTCCGGTCCTCTCGTACTAGGAGCAGCCCCTCTCAAATCTCAAACGTCCACGGCAGATAGGGACCGAACTGTCTCACGACGTTCTAAACCCAGCTCGCGTACCACTTTAAATGGCGAACAGCCATACCCTTGGGACCGGCTTCAGCCCCAGGATGTGATGAGCCGACATCGAGGTGCCAAACACCGCCGTCGATATGAACTCTTGGGCGGTATCAGCCTGTTATCCCCGGAGTACCTTTTATCCGTTGAGCGATGGCCCTTCCATACAGAACCACCGGATCACTAAGACCTACTTTCGTACCTGCTCGACGTGTCTGTCTCGCAGTCAAGCGCGCTTTTGCCTTTATACTCTACGACCGATTTCCGACCGGTCTGAGCGCACCTTCGTACTCCTCCGTTACTCTTTAGGAGGAGACCGCCCCAGTCAAACTACCCACCATACACTGTCCTCGATCCGGATAACGGACCTGAGTTAGAACCTCAAAGTTGCCAGGGTGGTATTTCAAGGTTGGCTCCACGCAGACTGGCGTCCACGCTTCAAAGCCTCCCACCTATCCTACACAAGCAAATTCAAAGTCCAGTGCAAAGCTATAGTAAAGGTTCACGGGGTCTTTCCGTCTAGCCGCGGATACACTGCATCTTCACAGCGATTTCAATTTCACTGAGTCTCGGGTGGAGACAGCGCCGCCATCGTTACGCCATTCGTGCAGGTCGGAACTTACCCGACAAGGAATTTCGCTACCTTAGGACCGTTATAGTTACGGCCGCCGTTTACCGGGGCTTCGATCAAGAGCTTCGCGTTAGCTAACCCCATCAATTAACCTTCCGGCACCGGGCAGGCGTCACACCCTATACGTCCACTTTCGTGTTTGCAGAGTGCTGTGTTTTTAATAAACAGTCGCAGCGGCCTGGTATCTTCGACCGGCATGAGCTTACGGAGCAAGTCCTTCACCCTCACCGGCGCACCTTCTCCCGAAGTTACGGTGCCATTTTGCCTAGTTCCTTCACCCGAGTTCTCTCAAGCGCCTTGGTATTCTCTACCCAACCACCTGTGTCGGTTTGGGGTACGGTTCCTGGTTACCTGAAGCTTAGAAGCTTTTCTTGGAAGCATGGCATCAACCACTTCGTCATCTAAAAGATGACTCGTCATCAGCTCTCGGCCTTAAGATCCCGGATTTACCTAAGATCTCAGCCTACCACCTTAAACTTGGACAACCAACGCCAAGCTGGCCTAGCCTTCTCCGTCCCTCCATCGCAATAACCAGAAGTACAGGAATATTAACCTGTTTTCCATCGACTACGCTTTTCAGCCTCGCCTTAGGGACCGACTAACCCTGCGTCGATTAACGTTGCGCAGGAAACCTTGGTCTTTCGGCGTGGGTGTTTTTCACACCCATTGTCGTTACTCATGTCAGCATTCGCACTTCTGATACCTCCAGCAAGCTTCTCAACTCACCTTCACAGGCTTACAGAACGCTCCTCTACCGCATCACTTACGTGATACCCGTAGCTTCGGTGTATGGTTTGAGCCCCGTTACATCTTCCGCGCAGGCCGACTCGACTAGTGAGCTATTACGCTTTCTTTAAAGGGTGGCTGCTTCTAAGCCAACCTCCTAGCTGTCTAAGCCTTCCCACATCGTTTCCCACTTAACCATAACTTTGGGACCTTAGCTGACGGTCTGGGTTGTTTCCCTTTTCACGACGGACGTTAGCACCCGCCGTGTGTCTCCCATGCTCGGCACTTGTAGGTATTCGGAGTTTGCATCGGTTTGGTAAGTCGGGATGACCCCCTAGCCGAAACAGTGCTCTACCCCCTACAGTGATACATGAGGCGCTACCTAAATAGCTTTCGAGGAGAACCAGCTATCTCCGAGCTTGATTAGCCTTTCACTCCGATCCACAGGTCATCCGCTAACTTTTCAACGGTAGTCGGTTCGGTCCTCCAGTTAGTGTTACCCAACCTTCAACCTGCCCATGGATAGATCGCCCGGTTTCGGGTCTATTCCCAGCGACTAGACGCCCTATTAAGACTCGCTTTCGCTACGCCTCCCCTATTCGGTTAAGCTCGCCACTGAAAATAAGTCGCTGACCCATTATACAAAAGGTACGCAGTCACCCAACAAAGTGGGCTCCCACTGCTTGTACGCATACGGTTTCAGGATCTATTTCACTCCCCTCTCCGGGGTTCTTTTCGCCTTTCCCTCACGGTACTAGTTCACTATCGGTCAGTCAGTAGTATTTAGCCTTGGAGGATGGTCCCCCCATATTCAGACAAAGTTTCTCGTGCTCCGTCCTACTCGATTTCATGACTAAGAGATTTTCGCGTACAGGGCTATCACCCACTATGGCCGCACTTTCCAGAGCGTTCCGCTAATCTCAAAGCCACTTAAGGGCTAGTCCCCGTTCGCTCGCCACTACTAAGGGAATCTCGGTTGATTTCTTTTCCTCAGGGTACTTAGATGTTTCAGTTCCCCTGGTTCGCCTCTTGCACCTATGTATTCAGTACAAGATAACCATCTTATGATGGCTGGGTTCCCCCATTCAGACATCTCCGGATCAAAGTCTGTTTGCCGACTCCCCGAAGCTTTTCGCAGGCTACCACGTCTTTCATCGCCTCTGACTGCCAAGGCATCCACCGTATGCGCTTCTTCACTTGACCATATAACCCCAAGCAATCTGGTTATACTGTGAAGACGACATTCGCCGAAAATTCGAATTTCTCAATTAAGAGAACTCACAAATTTTACCTTAGCCTGATCCGTTACCAGTGAAAGTAACGTTCAGTCTATCTTTCTATCACATACCCAAATTTTTAAAGAACGATCTAATCAAAGACTAGAAATCAATATTCACTTCAGAATATTCATTTCTAAACTCTAACAGCAGAAGCAGTTAATGGTGGAGCCAAACGGGATCGAACCGTTGACCTCCTGCGTGCAAGGCAGGCGCTCTCCCAGCTGAGCTATGGCCCCATAACAAAATTGGTGGGTCTGGGCAGATTCGAACTGCCGACCTCACCCTTATCAGGGGTGCGCTCTAACCAACTGAGCTACAGACCCAATTTCGAGCGCAACTGATTAGCTAAGAGCTATCAGCTTGGAGCTTAAAGCTGCTTCTATCGTCTTCTTCAATGAATCAAGCAATTCGTGTGGGAACTTATGGAGCAGCTGATGTCGTCGATTAAGGAGGTGATCCAGCCGCAGGTTCCCCTACGGCTACCTTGTTACGACTTCACCCCAGTCATGAATCACACCGTGGTAACCGTCCCCCCGAAGGTTAGACTAGCTACTTCTGGTGCAACCCACTCCCATGGTGTGACGGGCGGTGTGTACAAGGCCCGGGAACGTATTCACCGCGACATTCTGATTCGCGATTACTAGCGATTCCGACTTCACGCAGTCGAGTTGCAGACTGCGATCCGGACTACGATCGGTTTTCTGGGATTAGCTCCACCTCGCGGCTTGGCAACCCTCTGTACCGACCATTGTAGCACGTGTGTAGCCCAGGCCGTAAGGGCCATGATGACTTGACGTCATCCCCACCTTCCTCCGGTTTGTCACCGGCAGTCTCCTTAGAGTGCCCACCATTACGTGCTGGTAACTAAGGACAAGGGTTGCGCTCGTTACGGGACTTAACCCAACATCTCACGACACGAGCTGACGACAGCCATGCAGCACCTGTCTCAATGTTCCCGAAGGCACCAATCTATCTCTAGAAAGTTCATTGGATGTCAAGGCCTGGTAAGGTTCTTCGCGTTGCTTCGAATTAAACCACATGCTCCACCGCTTGTGCGGGCCCCCGTCAATTCATTTGAGTTTTAACCTTGCGGCCGTACTCCCCAGGCGGTCAACTTAATGCGTTAGCTGCGCCACTAAGAGCTCAAGGCTCCCAACGGCTAGTTGACATCGTTTACGGCGTGGACTACCAGGGTATCTAATCCTGTTTGCTCCCCACGCTTTCGCACCTCAGTGTCAGTATCAGTCCAGGTGGTCGCCTTCGCCACTGGTGTTCCTTCCTATATCTACGCATTTCACCGCTACACAGGAAATTCCACCACCCTCTACCATACTCTAGTCAGTCAGTTTTGAATGCAGTTCCCAGGTTGAGCCCGGGGATTTCACATCCAACTTAACAAACCACCTACGCGCGCTTTACGCCCAGTAATTCCGATTAACGCTTGCACCCTCTGTATTACCGCGGCTGCTGGCACAGAGTTAGCCGGTGCTTATTCTGTCGGTAACGTCAAAATTGCAGAGTATTAATCTACAACCCTTCCTCCCAACTTAAAGTGCTTTACAATCCGAAGACCTTCTTCACACACGCGGCATGGCTGGATCAGGCTTTCGCCCATTGTCCAATATTCCCCACTGCTGCCTCCCGTAGGAGTCTGGACCGTGTCTCAGTTCCAGTGTGACTGATCATCCTCTCAGACCAGTTACGGATCGTCGCCTTGGTGAGCCATTACCCCACCAACTAGCTAATCCGACCTAGGCTCATCTGATAGCGCAAGGCCCGAAGGTCCCCTGCTTTCTCCCGTAGGACGTATGCGGTATTAGCGTCCGTTTCCGAACGTTATCCCCCACTACCAGGCAGATTCCTAGGCATTACTCACCCGTCCGCCGCTCTCAAGAGAAGCAAGCTTCTCTCTACCGCTCGACTTGCATGTGTTAGGCCTGCCGCCAGCGTTCAATCTGAGCCATGATCAAACTCTTCAGTTCAAACATCTTTGGGTTTTTAAGAAACCCTAAACTTGGCTCAGCAATCGTTGGTTACATCTTTGATTTCTCGCGGAGTAACTTGTGATGCTGATAATCTTGTTGACTATCAGTCTGACTCCACAAGCACCCACACGAATTGCTTGATTCAGTTGTTAAAGAGCGGTTGGTTAAGAGCTTTCGTCTCAACCGAGGCGCGCATTCTACAGCAGCCTCATTTGCTGTCAAGTGATTATTTTCAGAAGCTTTCGAAGATTTCTTCAACAACTTCAACCACTTGCGCTTCTGATCTCTCATCAGCGGGAGGCGAATTCTACAGCGTTACACGCTGCTGTCAACACCTCTTTTTCAACTTCCTTTGGGCTTCGATGAACTGAAGCTACTTGCTGCCGAAAACTTCATAACTCATTGTTTACCAAGGAGTTTTCCGTTTCGACTGCGCCGGAAGTGGGGCGAATTATAGGCTTTCAGAATTTGCCGTCAAGGCTTAATTCAGGTTTTCTATCAATACAGCTGCAAACGCCATAATCCTTCTATATAGAAGGACTTAAACGGCAAATTGAGCAATATATTGCTCATCACTGAACAGTTAAGCATCATAGCGACATCTGCTCATCGACTATGACTTCGGAAGAACACCTCCAATGACCACCCCTCCCCGCGGCTTGGCCTGCGCACTGTTTCCCGTCGGCCTGCTGTTGATCGCCATGGCCTCCATCCAATCCGGTGCCTCACTGGCCAAGAGCATGTTCCCTATTGTCGGCGCGCAAGGCACTACTACTCTGCGCTTGATCTTCGCCAGTGTGATCATGCTGCTTTTATTACGCCCATGGCGCGCCAAGCTGACGGCAAAGTCCCTGCGCACAGTGATCATCTACGGAATGGCGCTGGGTGGCATGAACTTCCTCTTCTATATGTCCCTGCGCACCGTGCCCTTGGGAATTGCGGTAGCACTGGAATTCACAGGCCCGCTCGCCGTCGCTATCTACGCGTCGCGGCGAGCAGTCGACTTCCTCTGGATTGCGCTCGCAATCATCGGCCTGCTCCTGCTGATCCCGATGGGCGAGGCCAGCAGCGGTATCGACTGGGTTGGGGCCGCTTACGCGCTGGGCGCAGGCGTATGCTGGGCGCTCTATATCCTGTTTGGCCAAAAGGCGGGGAATGACAACGGTGTCCAGACCGCCGCCCTCGGCGTAATGATTGCAGCCCTGTTCGTAGCGCCGATCGGCATCGTGCATGCCGGCGCCGCATTGCTGACGCCCGCCCTGATCCCTATCGCCATTGGCGTTGCGATTCTGTCGACCGCCTTGCCCTATACGTTGGAGATGGTCGCACTGACTCGCCTCCCCGCACGCACATTCGGTACGCTGATGAGTATCGAACCGGCGTTCGGCGCCCTCTCCGGCCTATTCTTCCTGAATGAGCACCTATCCCTCGCCCAGTGGCTGGCGATTACCTGCATTATCCTGGCTTCCGTGGGCGCCACTTTGACGATGCGCAACGAATCAAAACCGCTGGTACCCGCTGACTGACCCTCTTTAACACCAACTCTGGTATTTGCCGCTCATTTAGGCCATGTTTAAGCCGTAACCGAATGTCATTCATGGAGAATTTCGACACGGACAGCATGAACGCTACGCTCGAGAGCGAGTAAGCGGCTCTGTTCTTCTGCAGAGCGGCTATTAAGGATGGGAATGAAACGAATTTTGATACTGTTGCTGGTTGTGGGCATCGCTGGCTGTGCTGCAACCACCAAAACAGAAGTGAAACGGGGCAAAAAAGGGTTGCACATCAACTGTTCTGGCCTGTCCTCCTCCTGGGACCAGTGCTACACCAGTGCAGCCAACTCATGCGGCGCCAAGGGGTATCGGGTGATTGCCAAGTCCGGCGACAACTCCGAGGAGCCTGGGGACTATCCCTTCGGCCTCAATCCTGCCGGCTATACCAGCCGCAGTATGATCGTCATCTGTAAATAGCTGCCGAGCAGCCTCTCTTGGCTGCTCGTCTCAAATTCCCACCACATTCCAAATGCCTTTTGCGACACGGCGGCTAAACTCCTGCTCGATCATCGAGCCAATGGAGTTCCCATGACGCACAACAAGAAAATCGTATTGGTAGTCGGTGCAGGTGACGCAACCGGTGGCGCCATCGCCAAGCGCTTTGCCCGCGAAGGCTACATTGCCTGCGTTACCCGTCGCAGCGCCGACAGACTGCAACCCCTGGTAGACAGCATCCAATCGGCAGGCGGTGAAGCCCACGGTTTTGCCTGTGACGCACGTAAAGAAGAAGACGTTATCGCACTGGTCGAGCAAATCGAGACCGAACTCGGGCCTATTGAAGCGTTTGTCTTCAACATCGGCGCCAACGTGCCTTGCAGCATTCTGGAAGAAACCGCACGCAAGTATTTCAAAATCTGGGAAATGGCGTGTTTTTCCGGTTTCTTGAATGCACGTGAAGTTGCCAAGCGAATGGTCACCCGTAACCGCGGCACCCTCCTGTTTACCGGCGCGACTGCGGGCTTGCGCGGAGCCGCAGGGTTCGCCGCGTTCGCCGGTGCAAAGCACGGCATCCGCGCCCTCGCCCAAAGCATGGCGCGGGAATTAGGCCCGATGGGCATCCACGTCGCCCATGTGGTGGTCGACGGAGCCATCGATACCGACTTTATTCGCGATAACTTCCCGCAAAAATATGCCCTCAAGGACCAGGACGGCATCCTCAACCCAGACCACATTGCCGACAACTACTGGTACCTGCATAGCCAGCCACGTGATGCGTGGACGTTCGAACTGGATCTGCGCCCCTGGAACGAACCCTGGTAACACGCCCCTATAACAATAAGCAGCGAGTATCGACCATGAGTAAAACCCTGGAGTTTTTCTTCGATCTGGGCAGCCCTGCCACTTACCTGGCCTACACCCAGCTGCCGGCTCTCTGCGCCGAAACGGGCGCACAGCTGGTGTATCAGCCGATGCTGTTGGGCGGCGTATTCAAGGCCACTGGCAATGCCTCACCGATCATGGTGCCGGCCAAGGGGCGCTACATGCTGGATGACTTGGCGCGTTACGCCAAACGCTACAATGTACCGCTCAGGTTTAACCCGAACTTCCCCATCAATACCCTGATACTGATGCGCGCAATCACCGGCATGCAAATCCACCAGGCTGAGCGCCTCCTCGACTTTATCGACTGCCTGTTCCGTGCGCTCTGGGTAGAAGGCCGTCACCTGGGCGATCCCGAGGTGCTGGCCAGTGTTCTCAGCGAACATGGGTTTGATCCAGGGCAAGTACTGGCCCTGTCCAATGACGAAACCGTCAAGAACGCGCTCAAGGACAACACCGAACAAGCCGTCAAACGCGGCGTGTTCGGCGCCCCCAGCTTTTTTGTCGACAACCAGCTGTTCTTTGGCCAGGACCGTCTGGACTTTGTGCGCGAAGCTCTCAGCTAGATTTCGCTTGCAGCCGGCGCGGGCCGGCTGCAATAAATCAAATGGCCGCGGTGCGCACCTGCAGCCACTCGAGCGCCGCACCACTGAGCAACGGGCTCAAGCGCTCACGCACTTCGGCGTGGTACGCGTTGAACCACTCACGCTCGTCCGCCGTCAGCAACGACGGCTCCAGGCAACGGGTATCAATCGGGCACAAGGTCAGGGTTTCGAACTTGAGGAATTCGCCAAACTCGGTCTTGCCCGCTTCACGGTTCAGTACCAGGTTTTCAATACGCACGCCCCAACGGCCGGGACGATAAGTACCTGGTTCAATCGAAGTAATCATCCCCGGCTGCATCGCCGTTTGTGGCGCAGCAACGGCCTGGTAAGCAATGACCTGCGGGCCCTCATGCACATTGAGGAAATAACCTACGCCATGGCCTGTGCCGTGGCCGTAGTCCACCCCTTCGGCCCAGATCGGCGCACGAGCAATGGCGTCCAGCAATGGTGACAGGATGCCTTTGGGGAAGTGCGCACGGGACAGGGCAATCACTCCCTTGAGCACACGTGTGCAATCGCGTTTCTGCTCTTCACTCGGCGTACCGATGGGCACCATGCGGGTGATGTCGGTGGTTCCGCCCAGGTATTGGCCACCCGAGTCGATCAACAGCAAGCCATCCCCTTCGATCAGCGCGTGTTCTTCTTCGGTGGCGTGGTAGTGCGGCATCGCGCCATTGGCGTTGAACGCGGCAATGGTGTTGAAGCTAAGCGACACATAACCGGGGCGACGGGTACGCGCAGCGGTCAGGTGTTCGTCGATAGTCAGTTCGGTAATGCGCTCGCGGCCCAGGGCGCTATCGAGCCAGGCGAAAAATTCGCACAATGCCGCGCCATCCTGCTCCATGGCCTGTCGGATATGTTCCGCGTCCGCCAGGCTCTTGCGCGATTTGGCAAGGGTGGTCGGGTTCAGACCTTCCACCAGCTTGACGCCAGTGTCGAGGTTTTCCAGCAAGCCAGCCGTCACGCGTGCGGGGTCCACCTGCAAGCTTGCACCCGACGGCACGGCACGCAGCGCATCGGCCACTTCGCTGTAGTCGCGCAAGGTCACGCCATCCTGCTCAAGCATGGCCCTGAGTTCGGCATCGACCTTGCCCAGCGCCACAAACAAGGTGGCCTGCTGTTGATTGATCAACGCAAAGGACACGAACACCGGATTGAACGACACATCACCGCCGCGCAGGTTGAATAACCAGGCGATGTCATCCAGCGTCGCGATGAAATGCCAATCGGCGCCCTTGTCTTTCAAACTGGCGCGCAATGCGGCAAGTTTCTCGCCACGGCTGACGGTGGCTTGGGGCGGCAGATGCTGGTAGATCGGCTGGTTCGGCAGCGCCGGGCGGTCTTGCCAGACTTCGTTGAGCAGGTCGATATCGGTACGCAGGCGGGCACCGCGCTCGACCAGCTTGCTGCCCAGGGTACGCGCCGAGGCCACGGCCATGACCGCGCCATCCACGGCCACCACGCCGCCTTCGGGGGTTTGCTCGGCCAGCCACTCCAGCGGCCCAGGTTGGCCCGGTTGCAGTTTGACCAGCTCGATGCCGCTGCCCTTGAGTTCCTTGGTCGCCTGTTCCCAGTAGCGGCTATCAGCCCAGACCCCGGCAAAATCCGCCGTGACGATCAGTGTTCCCACCGAACCATGAAACCCCGACAACCATTGGCGCCCTTGCCAGTAACCCGGCAAGTACTCGGACAAGTGCGGGTCGGCCGATGGCACCAGCAGGGCATGAATGCCCTCGCGGCGCATCAGTTCACGGGTATGCGCCAGGCGCTGGGGAACCGTTCCATGGGTCAAAGGCTGCGTACTCATTGTGTCTCCTGCTAACCACGAATAATTGTTATATGTTGCGAAAGATAAATCAGACCGCCCAGAACGCCGGCGCGCTGGCCAGTGCGGCGTTGATCAGCCGGGCCGCTTCGTCGATATCCTGTTCGGTGGTAAACCGGCCCAGGCTCAAGCGGATAGTGCGTCCGGCGCTGCGTACATCATGCCCCAAGGCCAGGAGCACATGGGACGGCGCATTGCTTGACGAATTGCACGCGGAAGTCGCGGAAAAGGCAATGCCCGCGCTCAGTGCGGCGGAATTGAATTCGCCTTCGCTGAACGTCAGGCTGAGGGTATGTGGAATACGCTGGGTGGGGCTGCCATTGAGACGCAGGCCGGCGACTGACGCCAGTTGATCCAGCAGGCGCTGGCGCAGCGCAACAATCTTGGCCTTCTCATCAGCGAAGGACGCCGCCGCCAAGGCAAATGCCGTGCCCATGCCTGCAATCTGGTGGGTCGCCAGGGTGCCGGAACGCAATCCGCCTTCGTGGCCTCCACCATGAATCTGCGCCAGTACCTTCTGCTGTGCCCGAGGCCCGACGTACAACGCACCGATCCCCTTGGGACCGTACAGTTTGTGCGCAGAGAACGACATCAAGTCCACCGGCCACTGGGCCAGGTCAATGGCCACCTTGCCCGCCCCCTGCGCCGCATCCACATGGAACAACGCGCCATGCTCACGCACGCGGGCGCCGATGGCCGGGATGTCGTTCAGAGTGCCCAGCTCGTTATTGACCAGCATCAGCGAGACCAGGAAGGTGTCCTCGCGCAGGGCTTCGCTGACGGCGTCGACGCTGATCAAGCCGTGGGCATCCGGCACCAGGTAAGTCACCGCCACGCCGGCGTCCTGCAATTGCCGCGCGGTATCCAGTGTGGCCTTGTGCTCAATCTGGCTGGTGATGATATGCCCACCCGCCACACCACGGGCCTGGGCCACGCCCTTGAGCGCCAGGTTGTTGGATTCTGTAGCACCGGAGGTCCAGACGATCTGCTCAGGCTGGGCGCCGACCAACTCGGCGACCTGGCGACGCGCCTGTTCAACCGTATGCCGAGCCGCCTGGCCAAACGCATGGGAACTGGACGCAGGGTTACCGAAGTTGGCATTGAAGCCCAGGCACTCGACCATCACCTGGATAACCCGATCATCCACCGGCGTAGTGGCGGCGTAGTCGAAATACAACGGACGTTTATTCATGACGTTAAAAACTCGCAGAGCGTATTCCCGAGAGCAGCGTCTCAGGAGGCATCGACCAGAACAGAGGTCGTCAGGTTTAACCGATCGAGTGCCATTAAAGAAGGACCACTTTATTTAAATGTGCGTAGGAACGCTCCTGGAATTCAGCTTAACAGGCTGAAGTAGCCCATGGCAAACAAAAAGCCCGAGGTTCCTTATGGGAAGCCTCGGGCTTTTTGCCGCAGGAAGCGGGCTCAACTGGGACGACCATGCAGGACGACGCTGCGCTCGGCGTTCATTTCACCCTGGTGATCAAAGCCGAAGGGTTGCTGTGGCTGGCCAAGCAACGCGGCGCGCTGGCGTTGATAGTCGTCAAACGACAAACCACGGCGACCCAGGGCTTCCAAGGCCAATTGCCTGGTTTCTTCCGCGGTATAAGGCCGCAGCTCAGGTGACGGCTGGGACGCACAACCTGCGAGGACAGAGGTGACAAGTAAAAAAGAAACAGCGAGCAAACGGTTCATGGCGGAGGCCCTGCAAAGGTGGTTTCAAGTCAATGAACACAGGCTACTCCCGCCCCTCCGCGGTGAAAAATCACCGTCCGTGATAGTCGCTATCAACCGTTACGGCATACCAGATAGCATCTTCTACTTATTCACTTAAGGCCTATAAATATAGAAATACGTACGTTTACGGAATAAACGTATTCTTCTATATCTAACTCCACTAACCAGTCCATGCCGATCCGACGCTCCATTTCAAACAGAGGTGCCCATGCAGCTTTTGACCCTCCCGCCCTCGCCCGCCCTTGCGACCTCGATCCGCGCCACGGCCCAGGTTTTCGAAGACCCGAAATCCCAGGCGTTGCTCGAGCATATCCGGCAAGTGGCGCCGAGCGAAGCCAGCGTACTGATCATTGGCGAGACCGGCACCGGCAAGGAACTGGTGGCGCGGCATATCCACAACCTCAGCGCACGGCGCAAACGGCCGTTCGTGGCGGTGAACTGCGGAGCCTTCTCTGGATCCCTGGTGGAGGCCGAGCTGTTCGGCCACGAGAAAGGCGCGTTTACCGGAGCCCTCTGCGCCAAGGCCGGCTGGTTCGAAGAAGCGCAAGGCGGCACTTTGTTTCTCGATGAAATCGGCGACTTGCCGATGGCTATCCAGGTCAAGTTACTGCGGGTGTTGCAAGAGCGTGAAGTGGTGCGCCTGGGTTCGCGCAAAAGTATTCCAATCGATGTGCGGGTCCTGGCCGCCACCAACGTGCAACTGGAAAAGGCCATCAACGCCGGGCACTTCCGCGAAGACCTCTACTACCGCCTCGACGTGGTTAGCCTGGAGCTCAGCCCACTGCGCGAGCGCCCCGGCGATATCCTGCCGTTGACCCGGCACTTTATCGAAACCTATAGCCGGCGCCTGGGTTACGGCCTGGTCACCATCAGCCGCGAAGCCGAGCACAAGCTCCGTAGCTACAGCTGGCCGGGCAATATTCGCGAGCTGGAAAATGTGATTCACCACACGCTGCTGACCTGCCGCAACGGCGTGATCGAGCGCGACGACCTGCGCCTGTCGAACCTGCGCATCGAGCGCCAGGACGACAGCCGGCATGGCCTCGATAACAGCGCCGAAGCCCTGTTGGCACGGGCGTTTCAAAAGCTCTTCGAGGAGCAGGCCGGCGCCCTGCACGAAAAGGTCGAGGACGCATTATTACGCGCCGCTTACCGCTTCAGCCATTACAACCAGGTGCACACCGCCAACCTGCTGGGCTTGAGCCGCAATGTGACGCGCACGCGCCTGATCAAGATCGGCGAGTTGGCGGTGAACAAGCGTCGGCCAGGGGAAAACCTGCAAGGCGAGCGAATGCTGCATCTATCCATTTAGCCTGCAGTGCAACGCGTCATCCTGGCTGCGCTCAAAACTGCGCAGCACCTGGAACGAACCGAAGGTCACGGCCGTGGCCTGGTGAGCGCGGATCAGCGTCCAGAAATCCGCATCGCCCTGCTCAAAGCACTTGAAGGCCGCCTCACCGGCCTCGCGGGATTGCCATTGCAGGTAATTGAGCACCCGCCGACCATCATCGCTGACTTGTACGCTGGCACTCAAAAAGCCGCCATGGCTTTCGGCCAGGCGCTCGCTCTGGGTGGTCAAGGCTGCCACCAGGGCGGATTGCTGACGGGGCTCGATATGAAACTCGATCAATTGAGCGAAGCTGCGATTTTTCTCTGATACCTGCATGAACACGCCCCTTTCTTTGTAGGCAGAATCTTGCGATTCGATGTCATGCAGGGTAAAACCTCTAGCTAAGTCGAGGTCAAGCACTGCCTGGGAGTTTTTCATGCTCAACAAGGAACTCAGCGTCGGTCAGCTGGCGGCCCGCAGCGGCGTGGCGGTCACTGCCCTGCACTTCTACGAATCCAAAGGGTTGATCAAGAGCAATCGCAATGCCGGCAACCAACGGCGTTATCCACGGGACGTACTGCGGCGGGTGGTGCTGATCAAGATCGCCCAGCGCTTGGGCATTCCACTGGCGACCATTGGCGAAGCATTGCAGGCGCTGCCCGATGGGCGCACACCGAACGCTCGCGACTGGGAGCGAATGTCGGCGTTATGGCGTGAAGACCTGGATGAGCGCATCAACAAACTGATGCTGCTGCGGGACAAGCTTAATGGCTGTATCGGTTGTGGATGCCTGTCGATGGAGGCGTGCCCGTTGCGCAACCAGGACGATCAGTTGGGTGAGCGCGGCCCCGGTGCCCAGCTGTTGGAACCCACCCTTGATTCCGACCTGTAGGCCCAATCAATAATGGGGTGGTGCGGCGTGACCTATAGTGAAAAGGTTGTCACTCCATAACCACAATAAAGGAGAACGTTATGAGCGTTAAACCTATTCCCGACGGTTATCACGGCATTACCCCCTATATGGGGATCAACGAGGCCGCAAAGGCGATCGAGTTCTATCAGAAGGCCTTCGACGCCACAGTGTTCATGCGCCTGGACATGCCCGACGGCAGGGTCGGCCACGCCGAGCTGCGGATTGGCGAAGCGGTGATCATGCTGGGCACGCCGTGCGATGAAACGGCCCTGCGCAACCCGGATACACACCCCAGTGTCGGTTTGCACTTGTATGTCAACGATGTGGATGCACAGTTCAAACAAGCCATTGAGGCCGGCGCCATCGAAGTGTCTGCGCCACAGGACCAGTTCTATGGCGACCGCTCCGCGAGTGTGAAAGATCCGTTCGGGCACCTGTGGTTCCTGGCTACACACAAGGAAGACCTGACCGAGGAGCAAATCCGCCAGCGTGCCATGGAGATGTTCAAACCGTAGTGCATTCAAGGTGGGAGGGGGCAAAACCCCTCCCACATTGGATCTCCTTTGTTTGAAGGGCCGGGCTTCTACACACTTCATGAACATCCTCCCCACGCTTTTCCCCTTGCCCCAACCGCCGTGTGATTCCAGGATGCAGGTCATCATCACAAGGAGTCACTCCATGTTTGCCGGCTTCGAGAAACACCAGTGCCACGTCAACGGCGTCGACATCAGCTACCGCAAAGGCGGTACAGGCTCCGGCCTGCTTCTGCTCCACGGGCACCCGCAAACCCATGTCATCTGGCATAAAGTCGCAGGGCAATTGGCCGAACACTTCAGCGTGGTGGCTGCCGACCTGCGCGGTTATGGCGACAGCAGCAAGCCACCGGCCGAGGAACATCACACCCATTATTCGAAACGGCAAATGGCCAGGGACGGTGTCGAACTGATGCAGGCCCTGGGCTTCGAAACGTTCTCGGTGCTGGCCCACGACCGTGGCGCCCGCGTCGCCCATCGCCTGGCCCTGGACCACCCCAAGGTTGTAAAGCGCATGGTGCTGCTGGATATCGCGCCAACCCTGGCGATGTACGCCCAGACCGATGAAGCCTTCGCCCGCGCCTACTGGCACTGGTTCTTCCTGATCCGCCCGGCGCCGTTGCCGGAAGCCCTGATCGAAGCTAACCCCGAGTTGTACCTGCGCAGCGTCATGGGCAGCCGCAGCGCCGGGCTCAAGCCATTCACCGACGAAGCCTTCGCCGAGTACCTGCGCTGCCTGACATTGCCCGGCACCGCCACCGGTATCTGCGAGGACTATCGCGCCGCCGCGAGCATCGACCTGGAACATGACCAGGCTGACATCGACGCCGGCCATCATCTGAATCTACCTCTATTGGTGATATGGGGCGCCGACGGCACCGTCGGCCGCTGTTTCGACCCGCTCGGAGAATGGCAGAAAGTCGCCACCAACGTACGTGGCAAGGCGGTGCCGGCCGGGCACTACATAGCAGAAGAGGCGCCGGAGTTATTGCTGAGTGAAGCCCTGCCCTTCCTTTGCGCAGCCAAATAAGCTGTGCCTCCCGCCGTGGCCGCTACCCGAGCACAGCAGCCTCCCCAACCGATGCTATCCTGGCGACTCACCCTCCCACACCTGCCTGCGATGACGAACAAAAAAGCCACCGTGCCCCTGCCCGAAGACCTGCGGGTATTCCTCACCGTCATCCGCAAAGCCGGCTTTGCCGCAGCCGCCGACGAACTGGGCTTGTCCCCAGCCTATGTCAGCAAGCGTATCCAGATCCTCGAAACCACACTGGCCACGCGCCTGCTGCACCGCACCAGCCGACGCATCGCCCTGACCGAAGACGGCGAACGGGTGCAGCGTTGGGCCGTGCGCATCCTCGAAGACTTTCAGCAACTCTCGGATGAACTGTCCGACGCCCATGACAGCCCCCGTGGGCACCTGCACTTGTGCAGCAGCTTCGGCTTCGGTCGCAATCATGTGGCCCCGGCCCTGTCATTGCTGGCAGAAAGATACCCAGGACTGGACATCCGCCTGGACCTGTTCGACCGCGTGGTGGATATCGTCAGCGAAGGCTTCGACCTGGAGATTCGGGTGGGCGATGACATCCCCGGCCAGCACATCGGCCGACGCCTGGTGAGCAATCGTCGAGTGCTGTGCGCCGCACCGTCCTACTTGCAACGTCGGGGCACGCCGCGGCAACTGAGCGACCTGGAGCATCATGACTGCCTGGTGATCAAGGAGCGCGATAATGCCTTCGGCATCTGGAACCTGGAGCGCGATGGCACAGCGCACAGCGTGCGCGTTCGCGGGCCGCTGTCATCCAACAACGGCGAGATCGTGTTGCAGTGGGCACTGGATGGGCGAGGCCTGCTGCTGCGCTCGATGTGGGATGTGAAACCGCTGCTGGAGCAAGGCCAACTGGTGCAGGTGCTGCACGACTACACCCAGAGCGCCAACGTATGGGCGGTGTACCCGACACGCCTGGCCTACTCCGGCAAACTGAGGGCTTGTGTGGAGTTTCTACAGGAGCACTTCAAGGGTTTGTCGATCTGACCCTCCGGTAAGCAGCGCAGCCCAGCCATATCGTCATGACCACCAACGCAGAACGGCCTGACCACTAGCATGCCCACGCCAAAGCCCGCCATCTGGATCAGGGTCAAGAGGCTGAACAGCGGCAAGCGCAAGCTATCGGGCTCGCTTTGCGCACGGGAGATCAATGCCACCTCGGACAACCCGTCGCCCATGTCGGTCCCACTTAAGTCGACGAAGCACCCGGTGTCAATCGAGCCAGGGCTTCGTCGCCAGGTGCTGGCGCTCAAATGCCTTGATCTGCTCGCTGCGCTGCAAGGTGCTGCCGATTGCATCCAGGCCGAGTAACAGTGCCGTCTTGCGCAAGGTGTCGATCTGGAACGGGATCAACTGGCCATCCGCCAGACGAATCTGCTGGGCCTCAAGGTCAATACTGATCTGCGCCTGATCCGCTTGACTGATGGTTTGGGCAAGCCGGTGTAACACGTTCTGTTCCAGAGTGATCAATAACAGCCCGTTACGCTGGCAGTTGTCTTGGAAAATTCCGGCGAAGCTGCTGCCGATCAAAGCACGAATGCCCATTTGCTTCAGGCCCCACACCGCATGCTCGCGGCTGGAGCCACAGCCGAAGTTCGGCCCCACCACCATAAAGCTCGCGCCTTGCCAGGCCGGTTGATTGAGCACGAACTCGGAATTTGGCGCACCGGACGGCAAAAAACGCAGGTCAAAAAACAGCCCACGGTCCAGGCCATTGCGATCGATGCCCTTGAGAAACTGCTTGGGCATGATCACATCGGTATCGATATTGGCCGCCAGCATCGGTGCGGCTTTGCCAGTGACCAGGGTGAAGGGTTGCAGGCTCATGGGCGCTCTCCAAGGTCACGGATATCGGTGAGCCGGCCGGTGATGGCGGCAGCGGCGACCATCGCCGGGCTCATCAAGTGAGTGCGGGCCCCCGCACCCTGGCGGCCTTCGAAATTGCGGTTGGTGCTGGAGGCACAGCGGTCGCCGGGGGCCAATACGTCGTCGTTCATCGCCAGGCACATCGAGCAGCCCGACTGACGCCATTCGAAACCAGCGTCGATAAAGATCGCGGCCAGCCCTTCGGCTTCGGCCTGGTCCCTGACTTGCGTGGAGCCCGGTACGATCATCGCGCGTACATGATCGGCCACCTGTTTGCCGCGCACCACGCGGGCGGCGTCGCGCAGGTCTTCGATGCGCGCGTTGGTGCAGGAACCGATAAACGCATGGCTGATGACGATATCGCTCAGCGGCATGCCGGGTTCCAGGCCCATGTAATCGAGGGCGCGACGCATGCCCTGGCGCAGTATCAGATCGCTGACGTGCTGCGGGTCGGGCACACGGGCGCCAATGGACGCGGCCTGGTCGGGGCTGGTGCCCCAGGTGACCATGGGTTCCAGGGTGGCGGCATTCAGTTGGACTTCGCGGTCAAACACCGCGCCCTCGTCACTGCGCAGCGTGCGCCATTGACGCAGGGCTTGTTCCCACAGCGCCCCCCGGGGTGCGCGAGGCTTGTCCTTGAGGTAGGCGAACACCTTGTCATCCGGCGCCATGAACGCGCCACGGGCGCCGGCCTCCACGGCCATATTGCAGATGGTCATGCGCGCTTCGATGCTCAGCGCATCGAGGGTGGTGCCACGGAACTCGATGGCGTAGCCGGTGGCACCGGATGCACCGATCTGGCTGATCAGCGCCATGATCACGTCCTTGGAAGTCAGGCCCGGCGCCAGCTCGCCATCGACGTTCACTAGCAGGGTTTTCAAGCGTTTGTAGACCAGGGTCTGGGAGGCCAGCAGATGCTCGATTTCCGAGGTGCCGATGCCAAAGCCGAATGCGCCGAGGGCGCCGTAGGTGGTGGTGTGGCTATCTCCGGCGGCAATCACCATACCGGGCAGGATAAACCCCTGCTCCGGCGCGATCACGTGTTCGATGCCTTGACGCTTGTCGAGGACATCCAGCAGTTCGACGCCGAAATCCCGGCAGTTTTCCGCAAGGTAGGCCACCTGTCGCGCCGCGCCGGCATCCGGCATGGTCGCGACCCGCGTGGGAGTGGTGGGGTTCACATGGTCGACCACCGCCAGCGCCGTGCCGGGGCGCCACACCGTGCGCCCGGCCTCGCGCAAGCCGCTGAACGCCTGGGGGCTGGTGTATTCGTTGATCACCTGGCGGTCGATATAAAGCAAAACATGGCCCTGGTCATCCAGGGCGCACACCGTATGGGAATCGATGTGTTTGTCGTAGAGGGTTCTGGCAGTCATTTTCTTGCGGGCTCGCTCGACGGGGTCCGCCCATCCTAGCCAGCCGTCCTGCCCCATCAATGGCGACGGGGTGATCGCATGAAACATGTTTCGTGTTCGATCAACGTTTCCATACCGCCTGAATGTGAACCTGAAACATTTACTTTCATATATGCATTAGGGATTTCTCATTCTCATCCGTCTTAACTTAGATACAGCCCGTCGCGTCAGCAAAAGCTACGACCGGCCTTTTCCGGGCCTCCATTGCCCCCTCCGATCAAGACCCTCATTAATCATGTCGAAGAAGTCACGCTCCAAACTCTGGTTTCTCGTGCATAGCTGGCTGGCATTGCCCATCTGGTTCTTTGTACTGATCGTCTGCGTTACCGGCACCCTGGCGGTGGTCAGCCAGGAAATCGTCTGGCTGGCCAACCCGGATATCCGTGCGAGCAAACCGTCGGATGACGCCCAGCCGCTGAGCTTTGGCCAGGTGATCGCCGCCATCAAGCGCGATGAACCCCAGGCTATCGTGCGATCCATCAGCCGTCCGGATGAATCGCACTTCGCCCTGAGTGTCGACCTCAGCTACCCGGATGGACGTTCCGTGGAGGTCTACGCCAACCCCTATACCGGAGCGATCCAGGGCATCAGCCCGTCGTTCAACTTCCAGCAATTCACCCGTGCCCTGCACGGCTGGTGGCTGGTGCCGTTCACCAACGGCTACAGCTGGGGCTGGTACCTGGTGTCCTTGCTTGGCTTGCCGCTGCTGGCCTCGCTGGTCACCGGCCTGGTGGTGTACAAGCGTTTCTGGAAAGGCTTCTTCAAGCCAACCCTGCGTTTTCGCCACGGTGCGCGCATTTTCTGGGGTGACTTCCACCGCCTCAGCGGTATCTGGTCGATCTGGTTTATCGCGGTCATCTCCATCACCGGCACCTGGTTCCTGATCCAGGCGATCCTGGGTGACAACCAGATTTCCATCTCCAGCGAGCCGGTCGTGCCGGTGATCGCCCGCGAGAAAGTGCCAACCTCTGCACCTGGCGTACCCGCGCCGATGATTGCGCTGGACGACGCAATCGAGATTGCGAGTCAACGCATTCCCGGGCTGGAAGCCTCTTTTCTGGTCCTGCCGTTCAACGCCTACAGCCATTTGCAGATTGGCGGCCGGGGCTGGTACCCACTAATGTTCCAGACCGCACAACTGAACCCCTATGACGGTGAAATCGCCGTCACGAACCTGCTGTCCGACCGTACCGCGCTGGAGTTCGTCACCGAATCCATGCGCCCGCTGCACACTGGTGACTTTGGCGGCTTGTGGATCAAGTTGATCTGGGCATTCTTCGGCCTGGTGCTGAGCATGATGGTGCTGAGCGGCTTGCTGATCTGGACCAAGCGCACCGCCCTGGCCACCCTCAACGCCCTCAAGCGCGAAGCCAAGACCCAGCGGCAACCCGCGCCCATCCCGGCCATGCAGGCTGAAACCCCGGAGGCCCAGCGATGAGCAAGGTCGCGACTGTACCGCCATCCCCCCTTCGCGCCTTCTGGCTGAAATGGCGTTTCCACATCAACATCCTGCTGTTGCTCGTGCCACTGGGGTTCATGCCCAAGTACTTCGCCGATGCCGCGCTATTTCGCGGAGATACCGGTATCGGCGAGCGCGTGGCTGGGCAGGTGCAAGTCGGCCCGTGGAGCCTGACCCTCGCCGAGCTGCGCAATGAAGGCCCACGGCCAGACCCTGCCGGACCGATGAAATTATTCAATGCCGCCCTGTGTGACACCTGCACCAACCAGGTCAAGGCCACCTACCTGCGCATCGGCAAGCCGCGCAGCCTGCGCGCCGCCGGGGTGATCTTCTTCGGTACGCCGTACCGCATGGGCGCCGCCCTGCCGGTGCCGGAACGCACACCGGTAGACGCCCAGGTGTGGGTAACCATGGAAGGCTGGGACGGCAGCATGCACCAGGGTTCCATCCCGCTGAGCCAGGCCTCGCCTGCCACCATTGCCTGGCTGAACAAGCAAGGAGTCAAACCATGACGTTCAAGCGCCTGACCCGCGCCGCACTGCTGCTGTGCGCGGCTTTCAGTACCACCGCCTTTGCCCACAACCCGATGTGCGAATGCAAGGAAATCCCCGGCGAGCAGATCCAATGCAAGGGCGGCTTTTCCGACGGCAGCGGCGCCCCCGGTGTAACCCTGGATGTGATCGGCTACGACGAAACCATCCTGGTGCCGGGCAAGCTCGGCGAGGATTCGACCCTGACCTTCAAGAAGCCTGCGGCCGAGTTCTATGTGCTGTTTGATGCCGGCCCCGGCCACGTCGTGGAAATCGACCAAGCGGATATCCAGGCGCAATGACTACCACACAGGTCGTACGCCCCGCCGGCGCAGGTCATGAAACCCTCTACGTGCTGCTGTTGTGCCTGATCATCCTGGCAGTGGCGGGCACGGTGGTGGCATTGCACGGTGAAAGCCAGGCAGTCACGGCGGTGCCGAGCCACCAGTTGGACGCCCGCCGCGACCTGAGCGCCGCCGAACAAGGTATCTATGCCGACCTGCGGGTGACGCTGGATGAAATCCACCTGTTGCAACAGGAGCAAAATGCCCTGCCGACACCTGAACAACTGGCCGAGGAAGGCTTCGCGCCCTTTGCCCAGGATGCCAGTTCGGTCAGCCGTGGCGACCATCGCTGGCAGCTGTTGGCCCCGGCCGCCTACCTGGGTTTGAGCCAGGTTCCGGCCACCAGCGGTTCGCTGCTGATGCGCGTGCAGGGCAACGAGCCGGATATCTGGCTCAACCGCAGCGCCAACCTCGCCGCCCCTTCCGACCTCACTGACCAGGCGCTGATTGCGGCCGGCTGGCAGCAAGTGGTCGCGCAATTCGATGCCGGCGTCACTCGCCAGCACCGTCACTGAACGAGAAGACCGATTGCCCATGTCTATTTCATCGCCCCTGTTGCGCCTGTTGCTGGTCAGCTTTCTCAGCCTGATGCTCGCCCCGCTGGCGAATGCCGAAGCGGCCAAGCGCCTGCGTATCGGCATCACCCTGCACCCTTATTACAGCTATGTGGCCAATATCGTCGGCGACAAAGCCGAGGTGGTGCCGCTGATCCCGGCCGGCTTCAACCCCCATGCCTACGAACCACGCGCCGAAGACATCAAGCGCATCGGCACGCTGGATGTGATCGTGCTCAACGGCGTCGGCCATGACGACTTTGCCGACCGCATGATCGCCACCAGCGAGCGCCCGGACATCCCGGTGATCGAAGCCAACGCCAACGTGCCGCTGCTGGCCGCCACCGGCAATGCCGCACGCGGCGCAGGCAAGGTGGTCAACCCGCACACCTTCCTGTCGATCAGTGCCTCGATAGCCCAGGTCAATAACATCGCCCGCGAATTGGGCAAGCTCGACCCGGACAACGCCAAGGCCTACACCCAGAATGCGCGCGCCTACGGCAAGCGCCTGCGCCAGATGCGCGCCGACGCCCTGGCCAAGCTGACCAGCGCCCCCAACCCGGACCTGCGTGTAGCTACGGTGCATGCCGCCTATGACTACCTGCTGCGCGAGTTTGGCCTGGAAGTGACTGCGGTAGTGGAGCCGGCCCACGGTATCGAGCCGAGCCCCAGCCAGCTGAAAAAAACCATCGATGAACTGCGCGCCCTGGATGTGAAGGTGATCTTCTCGGAGATGGATTTCCCGTCCACCTACGTTGACACCATTCAGCGTGAATCCGGGGTCAAGCTGTACCCGCTGTCGCATATTTCCTATGGAGAATACAGCGCTGAAAAGTACGAAGTTGAAATGACCGGCAACCTCAACACCGTGGTCCGTGCGATCCAGGAGTCGGGGGCATGACGGCGGCAGAGCAACTGAACGTAGTCAGCGTCGGCCCGACCCTGGACTTCGACCAGGTGTCGCTGACCCTCGGGCGCACCGTGATCCTCGACAGCGTAAGTTTCCAGGTACAGCCGGGCAGCATCCACGCACTGGTAGGTCCCAACGGCGGCGGCAAGAGCTCGCTGATCAAGACCCTGCTGGGGCAGACGCCCCACCAGGGCCGATTGAGCCTGGAGTGGCCGACCACGCCCGGCACCATCGGTTATGTGCCCCAGGCACTGGAGTTTGACCGTGGTTTGCCGATGACCGTGGATGATTTCATGGCCGCCATGTGCCAGCGCCGCCCGGCGTTCCTTGGCCTGTCCAGGCATTACGCCGCCGCCATTGGCGAAGCGCTCGAACGGGTAGGCATGCAGGACAAGCGCAAGCGCCGCATGGGCGCGTTGTCCGGTGGCGAACGCCAGCGCGTCCTGCTGGCCCAGGGCCTGATCCCGGCGCCGCAATTGCTGGTGCTGGATGAGCCGATGTCGGCCCTCGACGAAGCCGGCATCCAGGTCTTCGAACGCTTGCTAAAAGACTGGCGCCTGGCCGGGATCACCGTGCTGTGGATCGAGCACGACCTGGAAGCCGTCGGCCGCCTGGCCGACCGCGTCACCGGGCTGAACCGCCGCGTGCTGTTCGACGCCACGCCTAAAGAGGCGCTGACCCCGGACCGCCTGTTGACCCTGTTCTCCACTCACCCTCGGAGCCCGGCGCAATGAGTTATGAAGCCTTTCGCTTGATGGTTCAGGGCTGGGCCTCTTCCGGGTACCTGCCGGAAGCCCTGGCCTACGGGTTTGTGGTCAACGCCCTGCTCGCCGGTTTGCTGATCGGCCCGGTACTGGGCGGCTTGGGTACGCTGGTGGTGGTCAAGCGCTTTGCGTTTTTCTCCGAAGCGGTCGGCCATGCCGCACTGACCGGCGTGGCCGTGGGTATCCTGCTCGGCGAACCCTACACTGGGCCCTATGGCAGCCTGTTCGGCTACTGCCTGCTGTTCGGCATCCTGCTGAACTACCTGCGCAACCGTACCGGCCTGGCGCCGGATACCCTGATCGGCGTGTTCCTCTCGGTGTCACTGGCACTGGGCGCCAGCCTGCTGCTGATCCTGGCCGGCAAGATCAATGTGCATATTCTGGAGAACGTGCTGTTTGGCTCGGTGCTGACGGTCAATGGCAACGACTTATTGGTATTGGCAATCGTCGGTTCGCTGGTGATGGCCCTGGCGTTGCCGCTGTACAACCGCATCATGCTTGCCAGTTTCAACCCGCAGTTGGCGGCGGTGCGTGGTGTCGCGGTGAAAACCCTGGATTATCTGTTCGTGATTCTGGTGACACTGATCACCGTCGCGGCGGTCAAGGTCATCGGCGCGATCCTGGTCGGTGCGCTGCTGGTGATTCCGGCCGCCGCGGCACGCCTGTTGAGCCAGTCGCTCAAGGGGTTCTTCTGGGTGTCGGTCGTCATCGCCACCGTCAGCACCCTGTGCGGGATCCTGCTGCCGATCATCTTCGACCTGCCGATCCCGTCCGGCGCCGCAATCATCCTGGTTGCTGGTATCGCCTTTGCCTTCGCCGCCATTGCCCGCGGCACCGTGCCCAGCCTCAAAGGGAATCTTGGATAATGCGCCCTGTCTTTCGCCCAATGGCCCTGGCCATCGCTTGCTTGATCAGTACTTCGGCGCTGGCCGCCGTTGATGGTTTCGATCCAAAGGAGTTCAAGGCCAACCACGGCCTCGGCCATGCCGCTCTGACCAAGGCCAAGTCGGTAAAACCGGTCAAGGTCCTGGCCTCGCTGCCCATTACCTACGGCTTGGCCGAAGTGCTGCTCAAAGGCACCGACGTGCAGCTTGAACGTGCGGCCCCCGCCAACCTGCCAGGCTCGCGGCAGGTCTCCTATTTCACCGGCCGCGGTGCTGCGGCACTCAATACCTTGGCACAGGACGCCGACGCCGCCATCGGCCTGCGTTCCCTGTGGGCCGATGACCCGCTGTACCCGGTGGCGCGTCGCAGCAATATCCGTATCGTGGAAGTGGATGCCGCACGCCCGGTAGACGGCGGCTTGCCAGGGATCGCCGTGCAACCCGGCGGCGCCGATGGTTTGAACAGTCAACCCTGGCAATCGAGCAACAATATGGGGCGCATGGCCGATGTGATGGCCGCCGACCTGAGCCGCCTGGCACCGGGCGCCAAACCGAAGATCGACGCCAACCTGGCCGCCCTCAAGCAACGTCTGCTCAAGCTCAACGCCGACAGCGAGGCGCGACTGGCAAAAGCTGACAACCTGAGCGTGGTCAGCTTGAGCGATCACTTTGCCTACTTGGTCAGCAGCTTGAACCTGGAACTGGTCAGCACCGATGCGCGACCCGATGCCGACTGGACGCCTGAGGCGCTGCAGAAACTCAGTACCGACTTGAAGGACAACGATGTGGTGATAGTGCTGCACCACCGTCAACCAAGTGAGACGGTGAAAGCGGCTGTGACTGCCGGCGGCTCCACGCTGCTGGTGTTGAATGTGGACGGTGCCGACCCTGTGACCGAGTTGGAAACCAATGCGGATCAGGTGATCAAGACGCTGACGCCATGACATCCACCCCCACATGAATCGCATCATGGCGCCAGAACTCCAGGTCACAATCGATCAGGCGCTGGTGCTGGTCATAGTTGACCCGGGCGATGCGCAAGCCCGGGCTGCCAACCGACACGCGCAACGCGGCGGCGGCCTCCACTGGCAGGGAAGTCGGCACGATTTCAAAGCGCACCCGTCCATAGTGCAAGTCGTACTTGCGCGCATACAGCTCGGTCATCGACTGATTCAAATCACACGCCAGGATCCCCGGAAAATACCGGGGGTTCAGGTAGTGCTCCACGTACAGCACCAGACGCCCGTCGATCCTGCGGCTGCGGCAAATCTGGATCACGCTGGACAGCGCCGGCAATTGCAACCATGCACACACCGCCGCCGACGCCGGTTGCAGCCGGGCCGAAATCACTTCAGTGCAGGCCACACGCCCCTGGTCGCTGACCATCGCGTGAAAGTGGCTGCGTTGCATCAGGTTATAGGCCAGTCGCGGCGGCGAGACGAACCAGCCGCGACGCTCTTCGCGATAGATCTGCCCTTGAGCCTCCAGCTGTAACAAGGCTTCCCGCACGGTAATCCGAGTGGTACCAAACAACTCGCTGAGCTTGCGTTCGGCGGGCAACTTGCTGGCTGGCGGCAACAGGCCATGGTCGATCTGCTCTTGCAGCGCCAGGCCAATGGAGGTTACCGCCTTGATTGCCTCATCACGCATCAACGTTACCTATCTGGACTAGACCAGCACCGTTCGGGTGCACAAAACGTGCGCTATCTGGGCTTTTGCTGTTGCGTGCCAGCCTAGGCATTACAGATGACCGACAGATGACAGCGGGTGTAGCCCTTCCTACCACACCCTGCAATACATCGGCCAAGTCCAGGGCCTGCGGGCACTTGGACATGGTCTACGCTAACTCTGCGCTGAGCGACATCAGCGCTTTGAAAACGACATCGACATGAAACTGTCATCCATCGGGCCTAGATTGGCTCAGGTATTGCTGACCTAGACCAAACCACCGCTAACGTTCATATAAAACGCCGCGTTGAAAACGCCCAAAGGAGCTTCGGATGAAACAGCTTTTCCTGGCATCACTGTTAGGCTCGACCATTGCCATGTGCACCGCCGCCATGGCCGCTGATACCGATTTGAAAACGCTCGAAGCCGCCGCGAAAGCGGAAGGCGCCATCAACAGCGTCGGCATGCCCGATGACTGGGCCAACTGGAAAGGTACCTGGGCAGACCTGGCCAACACCTATGGCCTCAAGCACATCGACACCGACATGAGTTCGGCCCAGGAAATCGCCAAGTTCAAAGCCGAGAAAGACAACGCCAGTGCCGATATCGGCGACGTTGGCGCGGCCTTTGGCCCCATCGCGGTGAAGCAGGAAGTCACCCAGCCGTACAAGCCTTCTACCTGGGCACAGGTGCCAGACTGGGCCAAAGACAAGGACGGTCACTGGGCCCTGGCCTACACAGGCACCATTGCCTTTATCGTCAACAAGAAGCTGCTGCACGGCTCCGAGGTTCCCACCAGTTGGGCTGACCTGCAGACCGGCAAGTACAAGGTGTCGGTAGGTGACGTGAGCACCGCCGCCCAGGCGTCCAACGCGGTACTCGCCGCCGCCATCGCCAACAAGGGCGACGAGAAAAACATCGCACCGGGCCTGCAATTCTTCACCAAGATCGCCCAGCAAGGTCGCCTCTCGCTGTCCAACCCGACCATCGCCACCATGGAAAAAGGCGAAGTCGAAGTGGGTATCGTCTGGGACTTCAACGGACTGAGCTACAAGGCCAAGATGGCCAACCCGGATGACTACGTGGTGTTGATCCCTTCGGATGGCTCGGTGAAATCCGGCTACACCACCATCATCAACAAATACGCCAAGCACCCGAACGCCGCCAAGCTGACCCGCGAATACATCTTCAGCGATGCCGGCCAGCTCAATCTGGCGAAGGGCAATGCCCGTCCTATCCGCGCTGAAACCGACCTGAAACTGCCGGCCGACATCGCCAAGAACCTGATCCCGGGCGAGCAGTACACCAAGGCCAATCCGCAACCGATCAAGGATGCCGATGCCTGGGAAGCGACCTCCAAGAAGCTGCCGCAGCTGTGGAACGAGCAGGTCATCGTAGAAATGAAGTAAGGGGTTATCCCACATTGGAGACCCAGTGGAGATCCAATGTGGGAGGGGGCTTGCCCCCGATAGCGGTGTGTCATTCAACAGATTTATTAGCTGTTCCACCGTCATCGGGGGCAAGCCCCCTCCCACATTTGGTCCGGTTTCTTGCGGACAATCGAGTCGAATCCAATCTGTTGCGGAGCCCCAGCCCCCATGAAGCACAATGTCATCCTTGTGGTGCTCGACGGCCTGAACTTCGAGGTCGCCAGGCACGCCATGGGGCACTTGCAGGCCTATGTCGGCGCAGGACGCGCAGCCCTCTACACACTGGAATGTGAACTGCCCGCCCTGTCCCGCCCGCTGTATGAATGCATCCTCACCGGCGTGCCGCCGATTGACAGCGGCATCGTCCATAACAACGTCTCGCGCCTGTCCAACCAGCGCAGCGTCTTCCATTACGCCACCGATGCAGGCTTGACCACGGCAGCGGCGGCTTACCATTGGGTCAGTGAGCTGTATAACCGCACGCCCTTTCTCGCCGCCCGAGATCGCCACACCGACGACAAGGCGCTGGCGATCCAGCATGGGCATTTCTACTGGCATGACCACTACCCGGATTCCCACCTGTTCGCCGATGCCGAAAGCCTGCGGCTCAAGCACGCGCCGAACCTGCTGCTCGTGCACCCGATGAACGTCGACGACGCCGGCCATAAGCACGGCCTCGACTCCGCGCAATACCGCAACAGCGCGCGCTCGGTCGACATCATCCTGGCCGACTATCTGCAAGCTTGGCTCGACGCCGGCTACCAGGTGATGGTTACCGCCGACCACGGCATGAACAACGATCGCTCCCACAACGGCCTATTGCCAGAAGAGCGCGAGGTCCCCCTGTTTGTACTCGGCGACGGATTCAGCCTGGACAGCAATGCCGCGCCCACACAGACAGACTTGTGCGGCACGGTGTGTGAACTGCTCGGCGTACCCCACGACAAACCTGTATGCCGGGAGCTGCTGAAGTGAATTCAATGACCCGCGGCAAATGGCTGGCCCTGCTCTGCCTGGTGCCCTTCGCACTGTTCTTTATCGTGTTCGAGATTGCGCCGCTGGTGTGGGTGCTGATCAACAGCCTGCAGACCGAAGAGTCCGGCTGGGGCCTGGAAAACTTCACGCGCATCTTCAGTTCCAAGTTCTACCGGCAGGCGATCCAGTTCAGCCTGGAGATCAGTTTCTACTCCAGCATCTTCGGCATCATCATCGCCACCCTGGGCAGCTACTCCCTGCGCCGGGTGGATTCGCCGCTGCGCAACTTCGTCACGGCCTTTGCCAACATGACCAGCAACTTCGCAGGCGTGCCCCTGGCCTTCGCGTTCATCATCCTGCTGGGGTTCAACGGCAGCATCACCATCATGCTCAAGCAGGCCGGGATCATTCAGGACTTCAACCTGTACTCGAAAACCGGCTTGATCATCCTCTATACCTACTTCCAGATTCCCCTCGGCGTGCTGTTGCTCTACCCGGCCTTTGACGCACTGCGCGAAGACTGGCGCGAGTCGGCCGCCCTGCTCGGCGCCAATGGCTGGCAGTTCTGGCGCCATATCGGGTTGCCGGTGCTGACGCCGGCACTGCTGGGCACCTTCGTGATCCTGCTGGCCAACGCCCTGGGCGCCTACGCCACGGTGTATGCCCTGACCACCGGCAACTTCAACGTGCTGCCGATCCGCATTGCCGGCCTGGTCTCCGGCGATGTGTCGCTGGACCCGAACATGGCCAGCGCCCTGGCGGTGGTGCTGGTGGCGCTGATGACCGTGGTCACCGTGGTCCATCAACTGCTGCTCAAGAGGAGCTACCATGTCACGCGCTGATGCCGGCCCGGTCACCCTCTACCATCGGGTAGTGGTGTACCTGTTGTTCCTGATCCTGGTGCTGCCGCTGATCGGCACCTTTGTGTATTCCATTGCCAGCAGTTGGTCAGCCACCATCCTGCCTGCCGGTTTCACGGTGAAATGGTATGTACAGCTGTGGAGCGACCCGCGCTTCCTGATGGCATTCGGGCAATCGTTGCTGGTGTGCGTTGGGGCGCTGATCCTCTCGGTGGTGCTGATCCTGCCGCTGCTGTTCGTGGTGCATTACCACTTCCCCAGGCTCGACGCGCTGATGAACATCCTGATCCTGCTGCCCTTTGCGGTGCCGCCGGTGGTGTCGTCGGTGGGCCTGCTACAACTATATGGCTCCGGGCCATTAGCGATGGTGGGCACGCCATGGATCCTGATCGGCTGCTACTTCACCGTGGCGCTGCCGTTCATGTACCGCGCGATCACCAATAACCTGCAGGCCATTAACCTGCGCGACCTGATGGACGCCTCGCAACTGCTCGGCGCCAGCACCTGGCAAGCCGCGATCCTGGTGGTGCTGCCCAACCTGCGCAAGGGCCTGATGGTGGCGCTGCTGCTATCGTTCTCGTTCCTGTTCGGCGAGTTCGTGTTCGCCAACATCCTCGTCGGCACCCGCTACGAGACCTTGCAGGTGTACCTCAACAACATGCGCAACAGCAGCGGCCACTTCACCAGCGCCGTGGTGATTTCCTATTTCTTCTTTGTGCTGGTGCTGACCTGGGCCGCCAATATCTTGAACAAGGACAAAAGCCAATGAGCTTCGTCAGCGTCCAACATCTGCAAAAAGGCTACTCCGGTACCTCCGTGTTCAGTGATATCAACTGCGAAATCGCCAAGGGCGAGTTCGTCACCCTGCTCGGCCCGTCCGGTTGCGGCAAGTCCACCCTGCTGCGCTGCATTGCCGGGCTGACCTCGGTGGACAGCGGTAAGATCCTGCTGGATGGCCAGGATATCGTGCCCCTGAGCCCGCAGAAACGTCATATCGGCATGGTATTCCAGAGTTACGCGCTGTTCCCCAATATGACCGTGGAACAGAACGTCGCCTTTGGCCTGCGCATGCAAAAGGTCAACGCCGACGACAGCCACAAGCGTGTGCAGCAAGTGCTGCAACTGGTGGAGCTTACGGACCTGGCCGGTCGCTACCCGCACCAGATGTCTGGCGGCCAGTGCCAGCGCGTGGCCCTCGCCCGCTCCCTGGTGACCCGCCCGCGCCTGCTGTTGCTGGATGAGCCACTGTCGGCGTTGGATGCACGGATTCGCAAGCACTTGCGCGAACAGATCCGCCAGATTCAGCGCGAGCTGGGGCTGACCACGATCTTCGTGACCCATGACCAGGAAGAAGCCCTGACCATGTCTGACCGCATCTTCCTGATGAACCAGGGCCAGATCGTGCAGAGCGGCGATGCCGAGACGCTCTACACTGCGCCGGTGGATGCATTTGCCGCCGGTTTTATCGGCAACTACAACCTGCTCGACGCCGACAAGGCCACTCAACTGCTGCAACGCCCGATCAACAGCCGTATTGCCATTCGCCCGGAAGCCATCGAGCTGAGCCGCAACGGCGAACTGGATGCGCTGGTGCGTAGCCACAGCCTGTTGGGCAACGTGATCCGCTACCGCATCGAAGCCCGCGGTGTAGAGCTGGTGGTGGACGTGCTCAACCGCTCGGCCGACGATCTGCACCCGGACGGCCAGCGCCTGGCACTTTCCATCGACCCCAGCGCCCTGTGTGAAGTAGCCTGACAGGCAGCGACCTATTGAGAGAGAACATGACGGATGGCATTGGTAATTTTTGATCTGGACGACACCCTGATCCACGGCGACTGCGCCACCCTGTGGAGCGAACAGATGGGCCGCCTGGGCTGGGTAGACCCTGAGTCGTTCATGCGCAGGAACAACGAATTGATGGACGCCTACAGCCGAGGCGAGTTGCGCATGGAAGACTTCATGGACTTCAGCCTGGAGCCGATGATCGGCCGCACCCCGGAAGAGATCGAGCATCTGGTGGAGCCCTGGGTCGAAGACGTGATTGAGCCGCTGATCTATAGCGACGCCACCAAGACCATCGCCCGCCACCGTGCGAATGGTGACCGGATCCTGGTGATTTCCGCATCGGGCACTCACTTGGTCACGCCAATTGCGGCGCGCATCGGTATTGACGAAGTGTTGGGGATTAACCTGGACGTCGGCCACGGCGTGTACAGCGGCAAGACAGTAGGCGTGCTGACCTATCGTGAAGGCAAGATCACGCGCCTGTTGGAATGGCTGGAGCAGGAAGGGGAAACGCTGGAGGGCGCGTATTTCTATTCGGATTCGCGCAATGATTTACCACTGCTGCTCAAGGTGGATCACCCGCAGGTGGTAAACCCGGACCCGGTGTTGCGCGAGCATGCTGAAAAGGCCGGCTGGCCGATCCACCATTGGGTCTGAACCAACCGAGATCCCCATGTGGGAGGGGGCTTGCTCCCGATGACGGTGTATCAGTGAAGAATATTTCATCTGATACACCGCCATCGGGAGCAAGCCCCCTCCCACATGGGTCCCGTTACAACTGTGGAATATTCAGCGCGTTTAGAGCTCGCTACCACGAACTCGCCCTACATTGCATGTAGGACCAAGCTCTTACACCACTCGACATGCCCCTCAACGCCTTGCAATGCTCTCACTGTGCCTCCATAGTGAGTCTGGACTGAGCCCGTAGCAGTAGTGCCGGGCTTTTTGCATTATGCGACCGGACCATATGGAACCGGCTCCCTCAAAGACGGCCTAATATGCGTTATCAATTGCCCCCGCGTCGAATCAGCATGAAGCATCTGTTCCCCAGCACCGCCTTAGCTTTTTTCATTGGTCTCGGCTTCGCGTCAATGTCGACCAATACGTTCGCAGCCAACAGCTGGGACAATCTTCAGCCTGATCGCGATGAGGTGATTGCCAGCCTCAACGTCGTCGAGTTGCTCAAGCGCCACCACTACAGCAAGCCGCCGCTGGACGACGCTCGCTCGGTGATCATCTACGACAGCTACCTCAAGCTGCTGGATCCGTCGCGCAGCTACTTCCTGGCCAGCGATATCGCTGAGTTCGACAAATGGAAGACGCAATTCGACGACTTCCTCAAGAGTGGCGACCTGCAGCCCGGTTTCACCATCTACAAGCGTTACCTGGACCGCGTCAAGGCCCGTCTGGACTTCGCCCTGGGTGAGCTGGACAAAGGCATCGACAAGCTCGACTTCACCCAGAAGGAAACCCTTCTGGTGGATCGCAAGGACGCTCCGTGGCTGACCAGCACCGCGGCCCTCGACGACCTGTGGCGCAAACGCGTCAAGGACGAAGTGCTGCGCCTGAAGATCGCCGGCAAAGAGCCCAAGGCCATTCAGGAGCTGTTGACCAAGCGCTACAAGAATCAGTTGGCGCGCCTGGACCAGACCCGTGCCGAAGATATCTTCCAGGCCTACATCAACACCTTTGCGATGTCCTACGACCCGCACACCAATTATCTGTCGCCAGATAACGCGGAAAATTTCGATATCAACATGAGTCTGTCCCTGGAAGGCATCGGTGCAGTCCTGCAAAGCGACAACGACCAGGTCAAGATCGTACGCCTGGTGCCGGCAGGTCCGGCGGACAAGACCAAACAGGTCGCCCCGGCGGACAAGATCATCGGCGTGGCCCAGGCTGACAAAGAGATGGTCGATGTGGTCGGCTGGCGCCTGGACGAAGTGGTCAAGCTGATCCGTGGGCCGAAAGGCAGCGTGGTGCGCCTCGAAGTGATTCCGCACACCAATGCACCGAACGACCAGACCAGCAAGATCGTGTCCATAACCCGCGAAGCGGTGAAGCTCGAAGACCAGGCCGTGCAGAAGAAAGTCCTCAACCTCAAGCAGGATGGCAAGGACTACAAGCTGGGCGTGATTGAAATCCCGGCCTTCTACCTGGACTTCAAGGCCTTCCGTGCAGGTGATCCGGACTACAAGTCGACCACCCGCGACGTGAAGAAAATCCTCACGGAACTGCAGAAAGACAAAGTCGACGGCGTGGTCATCGACCTGCGCAACAACGGCGGCGGCTCCCTGCAGGAAGCCACCGAGCTGACCAGCCTGTTTATCGACAAGGGCCCGACCGTGTTGGTGCGCAACGCTGACGGCCGCGTCGACGTGCTGGAAGACGAGAACCCGGGCGCCTTCTACAAGGGGCCGATGGCGTTGCTGGTCAACCGTCTCTCGGCCTCGGCCTCGGAAATTTTCGCCGGCGCCATGCAGGACTATCACCGTGCGATGATCATCGGCGGCCAGACCTTCGGCAAAGGTACCGTGCAGACCATCCAGCCGCTGAACCATGGTGAACTCAAGCTGACGCTGGCCAAGTTCTACCGGGTTTCCGGGCAGAGCACCCAGCACCAGGGCGTGCTGCCGGATATCGATTTCCCATCGATCATCGACACCAAGGAAATCGGCGAAAGCGCCCTGCCTGAAGCCATGCCATGGGACACCATCCGCCCTGCGATCAAGCCGGCATCGGATCCGTTCAAGCCGTTCCTGGCGCAGTTGAAGGCTGACCACGATACCCGCTCCGCCAAGGATGCCGAGTTCGTGTTTATCCGTGACAAGCTGGCCCTGGCCAAGAAGCTGATGGAAGAGAAAACCGTCAGCCTCAACGAAGCGGATCGCCGTGCACAGCACTCCAGCATCGAGAACCAGCAACTGGTGCTGGAAAACACCCGCCGCAAGGCCAAAGGTGAAGATCCGCTCAAAGAGCTGAAGAAAGAAGATGAAGACGCACTGCCGGCCGAAGCCGATAAAACCAAGCCGGAAGATGACGCCTACTTGGCCGAAACCGGTCGGATCCTGCTCGATTACCTGAAAATCACCAAGCAGGTGGCCAAGCAGTAAATGATGGCAATTTAATATGAGCGCTCCATGGAGTGTCATCATATAGACATCATTCTGTCGTGAAATGAAAGGACCGCAGGCTTAATGCCTGCGGTCCTTTTTTTTCGATCGAGATCGCCATGACCATGACCGAACAGCTGAATGCATTGGGCTCAATCCTGGCTCAACGCAGCCTGCACAGCTTGTTCCAACCGATCATTTGCTTGTCGCAGCGGCGCATTCTCGGTTACGAAGCCCTCAGCCGCGGCCCGTCCAACAGCCCCCTGCACTCCCCCGTCGCGCTATTCTGCGTAGCCCGCCAGGCCGGGCGCCTGAGCGAGTTGGAAATGGCGTGTCGGGAGAGCGCGTGCCGGCGTTTCAGCGATCAGAAACTGCCGGGCAAGCTGTTTCTCAATATCTCACCAGAATCCTTGATGGAGACTGCGCATCAGCCGGGGCGCACCCTGCAACTGCTGCGCGACTTCGGTATTGCGCCCAGCCAGGTGGTGATCGAACTCACCGAGCAGACGCCCACCGATGATTTCGCCCTGCTGCAAACCGCCCTGCACCATTACCGCGACATGGGCTTTGCCATAGCCCTTGATGACCTGGGTGCCGGTTATTCCAGCCTGCGATTGTGGTCGGAGCTACGTCCGGACTACGTGAAGATCGACCGGCACTTTATCGACGGCATTCACCAGGACGCACTCAAGCGCGAATTTGTCGGCTCGATTCTGCAGATCGCCAGGGCATCCCGCGCCCAAGTGATTGCCGAGGGGATCGAACGAACGGAGGAACTGGCAGTGTTGACCGAGATGGGTGTCGACTTGATTCAAGGTTACCTGCTCTGCCGCCCGCAGGAGCATCCGCCTCAGGAAGCGCGCCTGATGCTGCCCAAACTCGATAACGCCGCCACTGCCCTCAATGACGAAGGCAGTGACCTCAGTGCCCTGCTCAATGAGCAACCAGCGGTGGATCAAGAGACTGCCACGGCCCAAGTGCTGGAATCGTTCCGTCGCCAGGCTAACCTCAATTCGCTGGCGGTGCTGGATGGCTGCGGTCGCCCCGTCGGTATTGTGCATCGGCATTCGTTGTCGGACGCGCTGCTCAAGCCGTTCGCAACGGATCTATTCGCGCGCAAACCCATCAGCCGCTTGATGAGCAGTGACTTCCTGGCGGTGGAGTTGAGCCAGTCCTTGCAACAGGTCAGTCGCTTGCTGACCAGTCGCGCGCGACAGCGCATCGAAGAAGATTTCATCATCACCTTGAACGGCGATTACCTGGGCTTGGGCCGGGTCATCGATGTGCTCAAGTTGATCACCGAACTGAAAATCCAGCAGGCACGCTACGCCAACCCACTGACCTTGCTACCCGGCAACGTGCCGATCCAGCAGTGCCTGACGCGACTGTTACAGCAACAGCGCGAGTCAGTGATCTGCTATGTGGATATCGACAGTTTCAAGCCGTTCAATGACATCTACGGCTACGGGCGTGGAGATGAAGTGTTGCTATGTCTGGCACAATGCCTGAACGACCGGGTTGACCCCAGCCGCGACTTTGTCGGGCATATCGGTGGCGATGATTTTCTGCTGGTGCTGGGCCCGCAAGACTGGCGCAAGCGGCTTAACCAGTTGCTGGATGATTTCCACACCCAATGTCGACGCTTTTACCGCCCCGAGCACGTTGATGCTGGCTGCTTTGTCGCACTCAACCGCCAAGGCGTGCGCCAGGAGTTCGCCCTGCTGTCGCTGTCCATTGGCGTGGTGCATCTGTACCCACAGGCCTGCGCAGAGCTCGATGCCAGCCAGTTGGCAGAGTTGGCCTCACAAGCCAAGCACCAGGCCAAGGACGTGGCCGGCTACAGCATCCATGTGATCGACAGCATGGACAGAGTCCCCCAGGCGCTTTAGGCCTCGGCGGATTCCGGGTACTCGTACTCGAATACCCGCACCACTTCCGAAGCATGCCAGGACGCAGCGGCCACACCATCAGACGGCCCGCTGAAACGCCCCAGCCGCTCCACACACTCAAAGAAACCGGTGCGCGGCAGGCGGCTGGCGCCCTGGCTTATCACCAGTGAACTGCGCAGCGGCTGCTCGGCCTTGGCATCCAGCGCCGCCAGATGTTCCAGGGCGGCGGCCAGGGTCTGCATGGCCGGGGTCGGGAACTGCAGGCGCTCCAGCAGCGCCCGGTACGTCAGCAAATGGCGCTGGCGACGTGCCTGGTCCAGTTCATTGAGTAACCCATCCCAGTGCTGACGGCTGATACGTAGGCTCAAGACTCATCCCTCCAACCTGCAACGCCCAATTCCCAAGCCAGGCTGCGGCGAATGGCGGCATCCGGCTGGCGTTCACCACTTTCAATCAATCCAAGATACGAAGGGCTGATCCCCACCGTGCGTGACAAGGTCTCGATCGCCAGGCCCTTGGCTTCACGCAGGCCGCGCAGGTCTGCGAGCGGGCGCAGGTCCTGATCGGTGGCGATGGGGGCGACAGGTGAAGGAGCGAGTGTAGGTTGCTGCTGACCGGCAGCTTTTAGCAGCGCCTGGTACTGGTCCCATGGCAACACCGCATACTCGGGTTCGCCATTGCGTGAAATGATCTGGATATCCATGACTGCCCCGTAGGATAAAAACACTTACTAAGTAAGTTCTTTCCTTAGAAGTGTAATCCTAACAGCCACAAAGGTCGTAGGGGATACCCAGCATCATTAGTTTTTTTGCGGGTTTTCCTGGGCCAGCAGTTCAGGCGTTGCAGGCAGGCGCTCAACCACCGCCAGTTTTTCCGGACGCTGCGCCTCGCGCCAGGCCCGAAAGGCGCTCAGTTCGCCGCTCAGGGTCTTCATGACCCATGCCAGCACTGCAATGTCGTCGAGCATGCCGAACATGGGGATAAAGTCCGGGATCGCATCAACCGGGCTGAGGAAGTACATCAGCCCCGCCACCACCGAGATCAGCGCCTTGGGACTGATCGCCCGGTATTCGCCGCGCCAGTAAGCCAGGCACAGGGCCTGGAGCAATTTGAGATCATCCTTGAGCTGGCCCAGCCGGTTGCCTTGGCTTGAGCCTTTGGCGGCGACGGCAAACAGCAGGGTCGGTAAGCGCCCACGACCCAGCAGACGAGCCGCCATAGGCAGGAAACGGGTGAAATTGAAAGGTGGTTTCATCGGTCACTCCAGTTCCAGGCGATATAAAAGGTTATCCACACAAATTGTGGATAACCTTGTGAACAGAGCCTGTTTTATCGGCTGAAAGCCACGCTCTATAAGGCTTGCAGTCAGATCGGGCGTTTTTTGCGCACATAAAAAAAACCCAAGATTTCATTGACTTGGCATGCGCGTGCGGCTACCCGTGCTCGAGTCTTCTATCAGACTGTTTCCGCTGCCGTGGGTTCTATCGGATTTCACTGTAGGGGGCAAGCTTGCCCGCCACACTTAGCTCTGCGGCAACAAAAGTGAACCGGCAGAAACAACAACGCCCCGTCGAGACGGGGCGTTGTCTGTTCAGGCGCCGATTACTTTTTGGCGGCTGGTGCAGCAGGTGCTTCAGCAGCGTCTGCCTTGGCTGGGTCCTTGATGGCCAGCAGTTCCAGGTCGAATACCAGCACGGAATTGGCTGGAATCGCCGGGCTCGGGCTCTGGGCGCCGTAGGCCAGGTCAGACGGGATGTACAGCTCGACCTTCTCGCCAACGTGCATCAGTTGCAGGCCTTCGACCCAACCCGGGATCACGCCGCTGACCGGCAGGTCAATCGGGCTACCGCGATCCACGGAGCTGTCAAAGGTGGTGCCGTTGGTGAGCTTGCCGGTGTAGTGCACAGTTACTACGTCGGTTGGCTTGGGCTGGGCGCCGTCGGCCTTCTTGACGATCTTGTACTGCAGGCCGGAAGCGGTGGTGACGACGCCATCTTTCTTGGCGTTGTCTTCGAGGAATTTCTTGCCGGCGGCTGCCGACTCTTCGCTCATCTTGGTCATGCGTTCTTCAGCACGCTTTTGCAGTGCGGCAAACGCCTCGACCAGTTCGTCATCCTTGAGCTTCTGTTCTTTCTTGCCGACGGCATCTTCAATGCCCTGGGCCACAGCTTTGGAGTCCAGGTCGTCCATGCCTTCCTGGGCAAGGCTCTTGCCCATGTTCAGGCCGATGCCATAGGAAGCTTTCTGCGCCGGGGTTTTCAGCTCTACGCTGGTCTGCGAATCACAACCCGCAAGTACCAGGCTAACCAGGGCCACCGCCGCCGCCAACCGATGCTGTTTCATGCTATTTCCTTGTTCATGCGCCAAAAGGGCATTCGAATAAAGTCGCGAGCTTATCAGGCGGCCACGACCAATGGCTACCGGCATGTGAGCAGGAAACTTCTGATAAGTTCACGTGTTTAAAAGCATTTTCATTCATTATGGAGTACCGCGACGGATCGCGGGACCGCCTGCAACCAGGCTACTGGCTACTTGCCGCACCTGTGGTGTAGTGGCATAACAACGCGACAACTCGACAAGGATAGTTATCTTGCGCATTTTTTCCCGTGTTTTACTCCTGATACTCATCGCCCTCGGCCTGATCCTGGCCGTGGTGCTCTATTACACCATTAACCCCAAGCTGCCGGACTACGTGCCAGTGCAGCAGGTGCACTACCAGGATCAATGGAGTGCCGCTGACCGCCAGGTCTATTACTTCACGCCCCAAGGCACCCAGGTAAAAGGCCTGCACTACGACTGGTTCACGGCCCTGGAGTTGCCGTTCTCCGAGCAACGCTTTGCCGCGCCGCAGTATCTGGCGCGCTTTGGCTTCCTGGTCGACCCCAAGCAGGTTCCCACCACGCAGAACCCAGGCAACCTGCCAGTGGGTTTCACCCGACACCAGAACGCCGGCAGCAAGGTTCAGTACCTGGACGTCACCTGCGCCGCCTGCCACACCGGCGAACTGCACTTCAAAGGCCAGGCCCTGCGCATCGACGGTGGCTCTGCGCAACATGTATTACCCTCCAGCGTCCCGACCTTGCGCGGCGGCAGTTTCGGCCAGGCCCTGGTCGCCAGCCTTGCCGCTACCTACTACAACCCCTGGAAGTTCGAGCGCTTTGCCCGCAGGGTCTTGGGTGACCGGTACGATGCCCAGCACGACCAACTGCGCAAGGACTTCAAGCAAGCGCTGGACCAGTTCCTCAAGGTCGCCTGGAACGACACCCACCGCGGTCTTTATCCCACTGAAGAAGGCCCTGGCCGCACCGACGCCTTTGGCCGCATCGCCAATGCCAGCTTTGGCGACGCCATTTCCCCAGACAATTACCGCGTCGCCAACGCTCCAGTGGACTACCCGCAACTGTGGGATATCTGGACCTTCGACTGGGTGCAATGGAACGGCTCGGCCCAGCAACCCATGGCGCGCAATATCGGTGAAGCCCTTGGCGTCGGTGCGACCTTGGCATTCTTCGACAGCGCCGGCCAACCGCTCCAGGGCGATGCCCGCTACCCGTCGAGCGTGCGGGTGGGCGACTTGCACCTGATCGAGGAAACCCTGCAACGCCTCAAGCCGCCAACCTGGCCGGAAGACTTGTTCGGCGCCATCGACAAACCCCTCGCCGCCCAGGGCCGTGCACTGTTCGCCGAAAACTGCGCTGGCTGCCACGTACCGACTGTTACCGAGGAAAATGGGCGCCCAGTACAGCAATTGAAAATGCTGCCTGTGGACTACATCGGCACCGACCCCGGCACCGCCAGCAACATTGCCGACCAGCGCTACGACCTCAGTGCCCTGCAATGGGACCCGGCCGAACTGGCCCAGCTGGATGTCCAATTGCACCCCACGCCCACCGCGCCGCTGGACCTGAAAAACATGTCCGTGGCCCAGGGCCTGGCCTACGTGACTGCCTTCGTCGAAGAACATGCCTACCGCGCTGCCGGCGTGACCCCAGCGCAGCGCCCGCAACTGGACGGATTCGGCCTGCCCATCGGCGTACGCGAATTACGTGCCTACAAAGCGCGGCCGCTGGCCGGCGTATGGGCCACCCCGCCGTTCCTGCACAACGGCTCGGTGCCGACGATCTACCAACTACTGTCGCCCCAGGACGAACGCAGCACTACCTTCTACAAGGGCACCTTCAATTACGACCCTCGCCACCTGGGCTTTGAAAGCGCCGCCTTCAAGAATGCCTTCCTGTTCGATACCCGGATCACCGGTAACCACAACAGCGGCCACGAATTCCGTGCAGGTGCACGCGGCAATGGCGTCATTGGCCGTGGCTTGCTGCCGCAGGAGCGCTGGTCGCTGCTCGAATACCTCAAAGTGCTGGGCGGCCCGCTGGAGCATCAACTGCCATGATTATCCGATCGCAAAACAAGGACCGTTCCATGCTCGCTCGATTGTGGCTGCGTCTTGGCGCCTTTCTCGGCAAAACCCTGCTGTGGCTGCTGGGCCTGGGCCTAATAGGCTGGTTGTTGGCGACCCTCTGGTTCGCCTGGCAGCACAGTGGCCCGGTGTCAGCGGATGAGCAGATCCCACCGGGTGAAGCGGCCATGACCCAAGGCATCATCCAGACCGCAGTCCGCATCGTCGACCAGCACCGCGAAGGCACCCGCTACCTGCGCGATGCCCACGCCAAGGCCCATGGCTGCGTGAAAGCCGAAGTCAGTGTGCTGGCCGATCTCGATCCAGCGTTGCGCCAGGGCGTGTTCGCCGAACCGGGCAAGACCTGGGAGGCGACCATGCGTCTGTCCAACGGCAACGCCTACCCGCAGTTCGACAGCATCCGCGACGCCCGCGGCATGGCGATCAAGCTGCTGGATGTGCCCGGCAAACAGCTGATGGCCGACCAGCAAACACGCACGGAGCAGGATTTCGTGATGTTCAGTCATCCGAATTTCTTCGTCAGCGATGTAGCGGAATATGCGCAGAACATCGGCGCGCAGGCGGACGGCAAGAAGGTCCTGGCTTTCTTCCCCACGCTCGACCCGCGCAGTTGGCAAGTGCGCCACCTGTTTATTGCCCTGGCCACCCTGGCGCCCGCACCCGCCAGCCCGACGCAGACCACCTACTTCTCAGTTTCGCCCTACAAGTTCGGCGCGGCCAACGCCAAGTTCCGCGTCGCGCCAGACCCGCAAAGCTGCCCGGACTATGTGCTGCCCAAACAGAATCAGGCCCTGCCGAACTTCCTGCGCAGCGCCCTCACACAACAACTGTCCACCGACCGTGTAGCCGCCTGTTTCGTGCTGCAGATCCAGCGCCAGAACCCGCAGAAGTTCATGCCGATCGAAGACACCAGCATCGAATGGAAGGAGAGCGACGCGCCATATGAGACGGTGGCGAAGGTCAGGATCCCCGCCCAGGACTTCGACACGCCCGCGCAGAACCTGGCCTGCGACAACCAGTCGTTCAACCCGTGGTTTGGTGTGGAAGCACACCGCCCTATTGGCGGCATCAACCGGTTGCGCAAGGCGGTGTATGAAGCAGTCAGCGATTACCGGCACAGCCGCAACGCGCCGTAAAGAGTGCGTAACAACAGGCCCGGCGGCGTAAGGATTGCGTCGGGCCTATTGAGCAGCTTCCGCCCCGTCTCTACCGTGATGGCATACCCCATCATTGCGTAGGAAGTCAGCGTGGAAAGCTCAACCCTCGGCATGATCGTACTGACCATAATCGCTGTATTCGGCACAGCATCTTTCTGCTTCGAACACTTGGCAAGACGCCAGCCGCGCAGGAAAAAAGCCGAATAGAAAAAACGCAGACGAAAAAAAGCCCGCTCAATGAGCGGGCTTTCTGTAGCGACCTGGCGTTCAGTGCTCCAGGTTGCCGAATATGGCGCAGCGGACGGGACTCGAACCCGCGACCCCCGGCGTGACAGGCCGGTATTCTAACCGACTGAACTACCGCTGCGCGTAACACTTGAAGCGAATGGTGGGTGATGACGGGATCGAACCGCCGACCCTCTGCTTGTAAGGCAGATGCTCTCCCAGCTGAGCTAATCACCCTTCGTTTCGGTGTGGGCGCATCATACACCAATAATCCGCAATGTCTTGATTTAAATGCAATTTATTTGAAATATTTTCTTTATCCCCCACAGAAGCTCTGGAACTGTCCAACCGCCGATGGTCGTCGCGCCCTAAACACCTGGGTAGTGAACCCGATTGGCGGGCGTGTTCGCCACGCGGCTTGGCCACTTGTGGTTAACATCGGCAAGCTGTTTTCGTTCACGACATCACAGCAGTCTTCGACTTGATAATAGAACCCCCTCCAACAGGAGGGGTCTGCTCTTTATCAGATCTCGGGAATACATCGAATGTCCGCGCAACATAGCCTGGTAATACTCGCTCGGGGAGGCTACGCCGCCCGGGGAGCGCTTTATTTGATCATCGGTATCTTCGCATTGCTCGCAGCACGAGACTCGACAAAACCGAAAGACAGCCACAAGAGCCTGGAAGCATTGCTAAGCCAACCATTCGGCTATTTTTTAGTTGGGCTTGTGGTGGCGGGTCTGCTCGCATTTGCGGCTTGGCGCGTCCTGCAAGCTACGCGTGATGTCGATCATCACGGCAAAGAGCTCAAAGGCCTGGTGATTCGCACGGGTCTATTTGCAGGAGGTATGGTCAACGGCGCTCTGGCGCTTTTCGCATTGGGCCTGCTCATTAGCGGCATTAGAAGCTCGGGCGATTCCGGAGGGCAGACCAAAGACTGGCTAGCGCATCTTTTGTCTTGGGAATACTCGAGTTTGCTGGTTTACCTGATCGCTCTCATTCCGCTTGGTGTGGGTATTGCTCACATCATCAAGGGATGGAAGGCGTCGTTTGAGAAGTATTTCGAGGCTGACGAAGACATCATGCGGTACGTACGTCCAGTGTCGCGCTTCGGCCTGATAGCCCGTGGGGTTGTTTTTATAGAGATTGCGTTGCTGCTGGCAATCAGTGGCTCCGCTTATCAAGCCATGGATCCACCCGGTATGAAGGAAGCCCTGGACGCGCTTCAGAATCTACCAGCTGGGTGGTTGATTTTGATGGTGATGGCCTTGGGGCTGATTGCTTTCTCGGCTTACAGTTTCTCTGAAGCCTTCTGGCGCAGGATAAATATGGATATGCCGGGAGTATCGAGATCGCGCTGATAGCCGGAGTGACGTCCGGCTCACCACCGTAGGAAAAACGTCATGTACAGAAACCAGTATTAGAAACAGGAAGGCCAATGTAAACCGAAGCGCTGGCGATCATTGAACTGCCATTCGGCCAGTAAATACTCACGTGAATAACAAACGGCGCCATTGCAGCGCCGTCTGACTACCACCCCTAGCGTCATTTGGACTCTAATGTTGCAGCTTGATTACCGCCCTGCTCTGCAATCTTGGATAGTTTTTCATCGGTCGCTTTTTCTTCAGCGAGAGTTTCTGCGAGCAGTTTCGCAGCATCAGGAAGGTTCAAGTGCTTTGCCATGGCAATGAGCGTTCCATAGCCAGCGATCTCGTAGTGTTCCACCTTTTGCGCTGCCCCAATCAAGCCAGCATCCAGAACAGCGCCTTTCTCGATCTCGTCAATTAATTCTTTTGACTCCTCGACCAGCCCTTCCATTGCTACGCATTTCATTCTTTTGAGTTTTAAACCGGTCAGTTCCACGAGCCGATCTATCCGTTCAATCTGGCCCTGGGTTTCTTCAAGATGAGCATTGAATGCTTCTGCCAATAACGGGTTGGTTGCCGCTCGGGCCATACGAGGTAAGGCACGAGTGATCTGCTTTTCAGCACTGTAGATATCGGAAAGCTCGTGAATAAAAAGGTCTTGCACTGTTTTCCTAGCCATTTTAATGCCCTCACTGAATCAAAGATCGCCCCTTGCCAGGACGCAATTCAACGACACAGGGCGTGTCGCACATGAAAAATGACTGGGTGATTTGTGCAGTTGTTCCAAAATTTTTCCGGGAGTACAACCCAGCGGTAGACGAACCAATACGAAAATTGATGTGCAGGGAATGGTAAAAGGCTGTGCCAGCGGTGAACTGATGTGTACTTGAAAAACCGTGGCTGGAGATGAGCTCCGGTGTATTCAGAAGACGAAAAAAAGCCCGCTCAATGAGCGGGCTTCTTGTGGCGACCTGACGTTCAGTGTTCCAGGTTACCGAATATGGCGCAGCGGACGGGATCATAACTCATCCTCCAAGTGTTTGAAAGCTCAAGATTTCCAAAGTATAGCGTTACGCTGATGGCCTTAATTGTGTACTCATTATTTGTGCTGGCGTTTTTACGTGGCTACGGCCGAATCACACGGGGCCAGGCCGGGTAAGACTTCTCATGCTATATCCGCATCGGTTTAACCAAAAAAATGGATTCGTACTCATTGGGGAGTCGCACAGGCGTACACCCAGCAGTGGGCACGTGAACTCTAAACAGGTTTCTGAATCGGCAAGATCTCGCCCTCTTCTGTTACCGATGACGCTGCATTGAGTAGCACATGATTTACTTCCGGATCGCCACGTCTGGGACTTCGATCACCCGCATCTTGTATAACTTGATGGAAGTGCCACGCAAGCTATGATCGTACCTAAGGATTATTGCCTACCGCCCAACTCGCTGGTGATGGATCAAACGTCTAAGCGAGGCTAAAAATGCCCCACGATGTCTGCATTGGATTCTATCACTGTCGACCACAGGCCTTCAGACCCACAATCGTGTAGCAACCCACCGCCACCACGTAACCATCAATTCGTTGTAGAAAGGTCTGTTTGAGCTCGTTCTGACCCGTCATAGGGTTACGCCACAAGTAAGTCATCTCGGCGTTGTCCTCAGTGCGCATCAGTTCAAGCATGGCTTCGCCAATGGGCTTGCCATCGGTGGAACGCAGCGACTTGAAGTCAGTGCCCACCAGCCTGGGCAAGAAGCCATGGGCGGCGAAGCGTTGGGTCTTCAGGTCCACCACAAAGGCATACAGATCATCTTCGGTGAGTTGCTTGTCGTGTTTGTTGATGCGATCCAGCGTAGAGGCCGGGTCGCTGGCCAGTTGTTCGGTCACCCGTTGCAGCAACTGCCTGGCCTGTTCAGCGCTGGCTCGGGGCATGTAGTAGCCCACCGAGATCACCCGATCGGCCACACGCTCGTAGAACACACGCTTGCGCTCCACTTTGCCGTGCTGCCAGTTCCACCAGCGGTATTCGGCGCTGCGCACCGTGCCGTCAGCCGGTTGCGAAATAGCGTGCTGGAAGGCGGCCTTGAGGTCGTCATCCAGCACGCTGACCACGGGCTTGCCCACCAATGACGCTGAAGGTCCGCCACTGGCTAGCATTACGCCGGCGGTGTCGATCACGTAGATGTATAGCTCACCATCCACATAGGCGCCCTGGCGACTGAACTCGGCGAGGGCACCATCACCCCGCGTCTTGTAATCGGCCACGGCCTTGGCCAGCAAGGCATTGGCGCGCTGGGCTTCGCCACCGTAGACATCCGTCGTCGCAGCTTGGGCCCCATTGATGAACGCGCTGCACCACAGGCACAGCAGCACGAAAGGTCGGTAAAGGCTCATTAATGGTGTTCCTCAAAAGGTGGCTGCGTCATCTGGTGTCACAGGGTCCGCCCGATGATCTCCTTCATGATCTCCGAGGTGCCGCCGTAGATTCGCGCGACACGGGCATCCACCCACGCCCGGCTGATCTTGTACTCGCTCATGAACCCGTACCCACCGTGCAGTTGCAAAAACTCGTCGAGCAGCTTGCCCTGCATTTCCGAGCCCAGCAGTTTGGCCATCGCCGCGACATCCGGCGCCAGCTCGCCGCGCATGACCTTGGCCAGGCAATCATCGACAAACACACGCAACATGGTGAATTGCGCCTTGGCCTCGGCCAGCTTGAAGCGGGTGTTCTGGAAGTCCAGCACCGGCTTGCCGAATACCTTGCGCTCACGGGTGTACTCGATGGTTTCCGAGAGCAACGTGTCGATCGACTGCGCGGCGCGGATGGCAATGATCAAGCGTTCCCAGGCCAACTGGTGAGTCAGGTATTTGAAGCCCTGCCCTTCCTCGCCCAGGCGGTTGGCTGCGGGTACGCGCACCTCATCGAAAAACAGCTCGGCGGTGTCCTGGCCCTTGAGGCCGATCTTTTCCAGCAGGCGCCCCTTGGCGAAGCCTGGACGGTCCTCCTCGATACAGATCAGGGTCAGTTCCTTGGCGCTGAGGTCAAGCTTGGTGGCGGTGACCATCAACCCGGCGTTGCCGCCGTTGGTGATGAAGGTCTTCTGCCCGGAAACGATGTAGTCATCGCCGTCGGCGCGCGCCAGGGTGCGCATCGAGCGCAGGTCACTGCCGATTCCCGGCTCACTCATGGCGATCACGCCGACCAGCTCGCCACTGACCATTTTCGGCAACCAACGCTGCTTCTGTTCTTCGGTGCCGTAGGCAACGATGTACGGCGCGACGATTTCCGAGTGAGTGGTAAAACCCACTGCCGTGGCGTTGGCACGCGCCAGCTCCTCGATCATCACGGCGCTGTGGCCAAAATCGCCACCGGGGCCGCCATATTCCTCAGGCACTGTGGAGCACAACAGCCCGGTTTCCCCAGCCTTGAGCCAGACTTCCTTGGGAACGATGCCGGCCTTTTCCCATTCATGCAGGTAGGGCACGATCTCGCGATCGACAAACCGACGGGCTTGGTCGCGGAACATGCTGTGGTCTTCGCGAAAAACACTGCGCATTGTCAGTCTCCAGAATTGGGTCGATAAGCCATCAACGGTCGCGGTAGTCGGGTGCGCGTTTTTCGACAAACGCCGACACGGCTTCGTGATGGTCTTCGGTGTGATGAGCCAGCGATTGGTACGCGGCCGACAGCTCCAGCAAGGAGTCCAGGCGCATATGCTGGCCTTCGCGGAGCAGGCGTTTGCACAAGCGCAACGAATGCCCCGGGTTGCTGGCAATCCGTTCGGCGAGCGAGCGCGCTTCGGCCATCAAGGTCTGGTGCGTGCACACTTGCTCCACCAGCCCCCATTCCTGGGCCTTGACGGCATTGATGGCGTCGCCGGTGAACGACATCAGGCTGGCCTTGGGAATGCCGATGATCCGCGGCAGCAACCAGGCGCCGCCGTCTCCCGGAACGATCCCCAAGCGCACGAAACTCTCGGCAAACACCGCCGAGGTCGAAGCCAGGCGAATGTCGCACATGCACGCAAGGTCAAGGCCGGCGCCGATTGCCGGACCGTTCACGGCCGCAATCACGGGGATATCCAGCTCGTAGATCGCCAGGGGTATGCGCTGAATCCCATCGCGGTAGGTATTGCGCAGTTCATAGGGTGAGCCGGCGAAAATCCCGCCGCGCTCATGCATATCCTTGACGTTGCCACCGGCGCAGAAAGCGCTGCCATTGCCGGTAAGAATCATCACCCGCGCCGATTGGTCGCGGCGCAATTGGCTGCACAGCTCGACGAACTCCTGGATCTGCTCGGGGGTCGTCAAGGCATTGCGGGTGTCGGGATGGTCCATGCGCACGGTGACAATGCCGCCGTCGCGCTCGATCTGCAGAAACGGCTTCATGATGCATCACTCCCGGATGGGCACAAGGGTTGCCTGCCGTGGTCGGTCAGCAACGGCCAGAACCCATCGCTGCCACCCTGGCAGATGCGCTGGCCCAGACGTTGACTCCAGAGGCTGGCCGAGCCTGCCTCGCTGCGCCACGCCCATAGCCGGCGGGTCAGCAAGTGCAAAGGGTATTCCTCGGTAAAACCGATGGCGCCGTGCACGGAGTGAGCAAAGCCGGCGCCTATGCCGGCCGCCTCGGCGGTACTGATCTTCGCTGCAGCGATAGTCAATTCGGCCAGCCCGTCGCCTGATTCGGCAAACGCCGCTTCGGCAGCAATCCCGGCAGCAGCGGCCTGTTCGGCAAACACCGCCAGTTGCTGCTGGATAGCCTGGAACGACCCAATCGCCTTGCCAAACTGCTGGCGCTCGCGGGCATAGTTGGCGGTCATGTCCAGCAAGCCGTGCAGCGCCCCGGCAATCTGCGCCGAACGCAGCATGGCGGCGCCCAGTTCAAGTACGTTGCCGGCAAAACCCTCAGGCAAGGCTGCCTGCGCCAGCACCTGGGCACCGGTAAAGCCCAGGTCGTCGCGGGGCTCACCGGCGATATTCAAGCTGAGCGTCAACTCGCTGGCATCGCTGCGCTTCAACAGCACCACGCTCGGCTTGCCGGACGACGACTGGGTCGCCACCGCCACCAGCGCTTCAACCTGACGGCCCCACGGCACCGCGTACGCCGAGCCGAATACCCGATCATCGTCGAGCAGCAAATCGGTGTCGGCCGCGATGCTCAAGCTCCCCGCGACCCCTTCCAACCCGGCCTCGCTCAACAGCCAGTTGCCAAGCAGGGCTTCAGCCAGTGGCGCCGGCACGCTATGACGCCCGGCCGCACGTACCAGCACGTACATATCGGACCAGCTGGCACCGGCGCCACCGAGCGCCTCGCTGACGCCGGCCAAGGTAAAGCCGGATTCGTCCAGGGCTTGCCACAACGCCGTAGGCCATTCGCCGCCGTCACACGCCATCACATAACTGGGCGTCGCCAGGTCGGCCAACAGGCGTTCAATTGTCGATTCAAATAGTTCGCGCATTATCGCAACCCCAAGCCACGGGCAATGATGCCCCGCAGAATTTCACGCGTGCCGCCGCGCAATGAGAATGACGGCGCCATTTGTGTCAGGTAGGCCAGCACTCGCGCGTGTTCACTCCCACCGTCCTGGCGCGGTTCGGTTTCCAACAGCAACTGGGCCACTTCGGGGATTTCCTGCTCGAAGGCATTCCCCAGGTCCTTGACGCAGGAGGCCGCCCACGTCGGTTGCGCCCCCGCCGCCAGTTGGGCAGTGACCGAAAGCGACATATTGCGCAGGGTCAACAGCTTGGCCGACATTCGGCCGATCTCCCGCGACTGCAAGGCGTCGGGATGGTTGCCCACCGCATCGATCAGGGTTTTCAACAGCGCGATGCAACTGAGAAAACGCTCCGGGCCGCTGCGTTCGAAGGCCAACTCGGCGGTGACCTGGTCCCAGCCTTTGCCCTCGCTGCCGATCAGGGCATCCACCGGCAAGCGCACGTTGTCGAAGAACACTTCATTGAAATGCTCACCGCCAGCCAAGTCACGGATCGGCCGGATCGTGATGCCCGGCAGGCTCAGGTCGACAATAAATTGCGACATGCCCTCGTGGCGCGCCGCCTGTTTTTCCCCGGTGCGCAATAGAGCGATCATGTAGTGCGAATGGTGAGCGTTGGTCGTCCAGACCTTCTGCCCATTGAGCACCCAGCTGTCGCCGTCACGCACCGCGCTGCTTTTGATCGACGCCAGGTCCGACCCCGAATTGGGCTCGCTCATGCCTATACAGAAGTAGCTTTCGCCGCGACAGATAGCCGGCAGGTAATGCTGTTTTTGCGCCTCGGTACCGAAGCGATTGATCAACGGACCGCTTTGCCGATCGGCAATCCAGTGCGCCGAAACCGGAGCCCCGGCCGCCAGCAGCTCCTCGATGATCACGTAGCGGGCAAAGGGCCCGGCCGCCGCCCCGCCATATGCCTTTGGCAAGGCCATGCCAACCCAGCCCTGGGCTCCGAGTTTTTGACTGAAAGCCGCGTCGAACCCCATCCAGGATTCCGCCCGCAAGGTATTCGGGTATTCGGCCAGGTGCGTATGAATAAAGGCGCGGACGCTTGCGCGAAGCGCCTCGGCTTCGGCAGGAATACTACTGTAGGAAAATTGGCTGATAGGCATATGCGTTCTCTTACGCTGAACACGAGCGCGACCGCCTCAAACGAGGCGACCACGGAACCTCTACCGCCCCACTGCCGCCCTTGGTGGGCGACGGTGGGAGCAGCGGCAACTTACAACGCGGTTTGCGCGTCAGCTTCGGCGAACATCGCGTTGATGTCGCCGGATGTCACCGGCTTGTTGTCTTGCCGACCGTGGTCGGCACCGCCCAGGCCCAGGGCCGGTTCGATGCTGACGTGAGTCGCCTTGGCCCGCAGCGCGGCGACCGTGCAGTCTTCGCGCTTATGGATCGAGAACGGGTCGTAGGAGAACTCGCGCATCGCGTTCAAGTGGGTGATCTTGTCGATCATCTCTTTATCCAAGTGCTGCAAGCCTTCCCACGCGGTTTCAGGCGAGTTCGGCCAGGTGCAGTCGGAGTGCGGGTAGTCGCTTTCCCAGGTGACCATCTCGGTGTTCAAGTATTTGAGGTTCTGCAGACCGAAATTGTCTTCGATAAAGCAGGTGACGAAATGTTTGTTGAAGATGTCGCTGGGCATCTTCCCGCCGAAGTTGGAGTTGGTCCATGCGTTGTGGTGGCGGTGCGTGAAGTCCGCACGCTCCAGCAGGTATGGAATCCAACCGATGCCGCCTTCGGAGAGTGCCATGCGCAGATCGGGGAATTTCTTCCACATCGGCGCCCAGATCCAGTCCGCCGCCGAGTTGGCGATGGAGATCGGCATCGAGGTGATCCAGGCGTCGATCGGTGACATGTCCGAGGCGTGATTGGCTTTGACGCCGGTGCCGATGTGGCAGCAAATAACCACCTTGTTATCGCTGCAGGCTTTCCACAACGGGTCCCAGTAATCGCTGTGGATCGACGGGTAACCGTGAATCGCCGGGTTATCCGACAGCGACAGTGCATGCACGCCCTGCCTGGCCAGACGCTCGACTTCGGCAGCGGCGGCTTTCATGTCCCACCACGGCACGATCATCAACGGGATAAAACGCCCCGGTGCGGCATTGCACCAGTCGTGCAAGTGCCAGTCGTTGTACGCCTGGATCGCGGCCAGGGACACATCGCGGTCGGCATGCACCTGGAAACGCTGCCCGGCAAAGCCCGGGAAGGTAGGAAAGCACAATGAGCCGAGCACGCCGTTGGCGTTCATGTCGTCGACGCGGTCCTTGATATTCCAGGTACCACGACGCATCTGGTCGTAGCCCAGCGGCTCCATGCCGTATTCCTCTTTCGGCCGGCCAACCACAGAGTTCAACCCCATGTAACCGGTGGCCTGCTCTTCGAACACCCACACATCACGGTCGCCCTTCTTGACCACATGAGGCTCACGCCCCTTGAAGCGCGCAGGCATGTGACGGGCAAAGGCATTCGGCGGCTCAATCGCGTGATCATCGACGCTGACGAGAATCAGATCTTCAACTTTCATTGTTTTTCCCCTTCGCATTCGGGCTTGTTGTTGTCCCTGAATCATAGAGCAGGATCTGCATTAATTAAACACTTTTTTTAATTGTGTTCATTTAATGCAGTTTTTCAAGCGTTTGGCTGGCTCTTGATTTTGATCTAGAGCGCCCCGTCAACCACGCTGGCCGAGGTACCGAGTGGTGGGGCGAAGACCTTTTGGTTACTTTTGGCTGGGCCGGCATTCCGGGCGGTTGCCAAAAGTGACCCGCCGTAAGGGCGGAACCAAAAGAGGCCATTACCGCAGAAACGGATATGTACTCCGACCGATATCTCTGGCGCCCAACACACAGCCATCGCAGGCAAGCCAGCTCCCACCTTTTGATACGGTTTACACCCGGCAAGTGAGCTGCTCGCCTGTAAGACCGCTTTCGCGAGCAAGCCCGCTCCCACAGGTGGGTCGCGGGGCATCAGTCACATCCCGGTCGACCTAGAGGCCGCTTTCGCGGGCAAGCCAGCTACCACAGTATGATCCGGTGTACGTCGGTCAATCCCACAACACATGCAGATAATGCGGCCCGCGCAACTGCGCCCCCACGATCTGCGGCCCAGGCTTGGACGGGTCAAGGCGAATGTTCGGCATCAAGTCAAGAATGGCATTCAGCGCGCAGTTGATCTCCGTCTTGGCCACAAACTGCCCGATGCACATGTGCGGGCCAAAACCGAAGCCAAACGAGGGCTTGGCCTTGCGATCGATATCGAAGGTATCAGCTCGTTCAAAGGCGTCTTCGTCGCGGTTCGCCGAGGTTACGATGCACTGCACCATGGCGCCCTTGGGAATCGCCACACCGCGAATCTCCAGGTCCTTGGCGGCCTGGCGTACCTTGAACGTGGCCACCGGTTCAAACCGCACCGCTTCATCGATGGCTTTGTTGACCAGGCTGCGATCGTTGCGTACCCGCTCCAGCACATCCGGGTGCTGCAACAGCAACGACATCAAGGTGCCAAAGGTGCGCGTCGTGGTTTCGCTGGCAGCTGGCAACAACGAGCGCACGAACGTGGCGATTTCGTGATCGTCCAGGGACCGGCCCTGGTACTCGGCATTGATCAGGCGACTGATCAAATCATCGCCGGTGGCGCCGTTGGCGCGGCGCTCAGCCACCACCGTCTTGACCACATCGTAAAGCGCCTTGGCCGCTTCCATCGCGGCACCGCGTGCGGCGGCGGCCTTTTCCGGGTCGACCTGGGGGCCGGCGAGAATGGCCAATGCCCAGGCGGCGTATTGCTCGATCTGTTCAGGGCGGTCTTCGGGAAAGCCGATCAGCGAATAGATCACGCGGATCGGGAAATACAGCGCGAAGTCCATCAGGTCGGCGCCCTTGGCCGGCACCATGGGCTTGAGGTATTCCTCACGAATGACGCGGTCGATCTTGGTTTCTTTCCAGCGGTTGACCGTCTCTGGCATGAACACCGGTTGCAGCAGGTTACGGATATTCTTGTGGGCATCACCGTCCATCGCGGTAAGGATCAAACCATCAAAGAATGCGCCCAGGCCCTCGGCAATAAACCCGCTGGTGAACGTCCCGGCATCGCGCATCACGGCCATGACGTCGTCGTATTTGAACAAGGTAAAGGTGGGCCGACTGGCGTCCAGACCGGCAATCGTCGGCACACCCAAACGCGCCATGAAGTTGTCCTGGAGCACCGGGGAGTTTGCGCGCATGTCGCGGTAAGTCGCGTGCAGGTCAATGTCGCTGGTACCCCGGTAATTACTGGCGACATCGTTGAATGCCTTGGTCAGGTCACTCTGTGCAGGTGTGGACATGAGCATCTCCGTCATTTTTGTCGTTATTGTTTGAGGCTGATCGCAGTCAGGTCGCTATCAGGCGACGGCAGCCGGACTGCTGCGCGAATATATGGACGCTTTTTCGATAATTGATCAGTTTCACATCCAAATGCAATCAGTAAGCTTGTTGAACGACGGTCATACGTCCGCCTGCCAACATCAACGCACAGAACATACCCAGCTCCACCACCTGCTCCGGCGAGAAGAAGATAGCCAGTTGGGCAAAATGCGTATCGTCGATAGCCAGGTAGTCACCGGCGAACAGCTCGGCGTAGGCAAGTGCCGCCTGTTCAGCGGGTGTGAAGTGCGCGCTGTCCGAGTTCATGCAAACAATGTCCTGCTCGGTAACGCTGTCGGACTTGCGCGCCAGCCGGCAGGCCTGACAGGTGGTGATGCTGGCAATCTTCAGCCGCACCAGTTCCCGCAAGCGCTCATCCAGCAGGCTTTCACTGTGCAGGGCCTCCATCAACCCCAGCCAGGCCAGGGCTGCCCGAGGCCGGTGAGCCCAGACTTGCACCGGGGTGATGGCGCTGAGCATGCGGCTTTGCCGGCCGCGCGCGACCGCCTCCTGCAACGCAGCCGGCATCGCCTCCAACGTAATCAGCGGCAGGCGCGCCACCTCAGTCGAGCCGTTCGATAATGGTGGCGGTACCCATGCCACCGGCGCAGCAGATCGCTTGCAAACCGTAACGCGCGCCACGTCGCTCAAGTTCGTTGAGCAAGGTGGTCATCAACCTCGCGCCACTGGCGCCCAATGGGTGACCAAGGGCAATCGCGCCGCCATTGACGTTGAGCTTGCTGTGGGGCACACCTGTTTCCTGCATCCAGGCCAGCGGCACCGAGGCGAACGCCTCATTGACTTCGAACAGGTCGATATCCGCAAGACTCAACCCGGCCTTGGCGAGCACCTTGTCGGTCGCGGCGATGGGCCCGGTGAGCATCAGCGTCGGGTCCGAGCCCACCGTGGTGAAGGCCACGATGCGCGCCCGTGTCTTGAGCCCGAGCTGACGCGCAGTATCGGCCCCCATGATCAGCAGGGCCGCGGCGCCGTCGCTGATCTGCGACGAATTGCCGGCGGTGATACGCCCGCTTTCCGGGCGAAAGCTGGTCTTGAGAGTCGCGAGTTTTTCCAGCGAAGTATCACGACGAATGGTCTCGTCGCGACTTAGCGTCGTGGCAGGCTCCTCCAGCGCCTTTTCCCGCAATGCCTCGACAGGTACGCCGACGATTTCGTTATCGAAATGGCCGGCATCGCTCGCGGCGGCCGCGCGCTGCTGGCTGGCCAAGGCAAACGCATCCAGCGCTTCGCGGCTCAGCGCCCACTTGTCGGCAATGCGCTCGGCGGCCTCACCCTGGCTGGTCAGTTCATAGTGCTGCGCTGCCATCCAACCGAATGCCTCGCCGTGGATCTCGCGGTTACTGCCCATGGGCACGCGGCTCATGTTTTCCGCGCCGCCCGCCACCACGATGTCGGCAGAGCCTGCGGCAATCATACCGGCCGCCAGGTGCACTGCGACTTCACCGGAGCCGCATTTGCGGTCAATGGTCAGCCCTGGAATGGTCACCGGCCACCCAGCCCCAAGCAACGCGGTACGGGCAATGTTGGCCGATTGCTCGCCAATTTGCGTGACACAGCCAAAAATCACGTCGTCGACGCGCGTCGGTGACAGATCATTGCGCTTGAGCAACTGGTCGATCACCCACGCACCGAGGTGATCGGCACGCACCCCCGCCAGGCCGCCGCGAAACCGGCCGATAGGCGTGCGCACCGCATCCACAATCACGATGTCGTTCATAGCGCACTCGCCTTGAGCCCGGAACCCGCGACCGGCTTACCTTCTTCGTAGCGGTAAACCCCGTGCCCGGTCTTGCGCCCCAGGCGCCCGGCCGCGACCATTTTGATGATCAGTGGGCACGGCCTGAATTTCTCCCCGAGGGTCTGGTGCAAGTAGCGCAGCACTGACAACCGCGTGTCCCAGCCCGTCAGGTCGCCCAACTCCAGCGGCCCCATGGGATGGTTGAAGCCAAGGCGCAGCGCGGTGTCGATGTCTTCGGCGGTGGCGGTGCCTTCCTGCAGCATCCACATCGCCTCATTGCCCAGCAGGGCCGACATACGGCTGGTGGTGAGCCCCGGGGACTCATTGACCACAATCGATGTTTTGCCCAACTGATCGCACAGGGTGCGCGTGCGGGCCACCACCTCATCGCTGGTCGCCAGGCCACGTACCAGCTCGATGAGCTTCATCTTGTGCACGGGGTTGAAGAAATGCATGCCGATCACCCGTTCGGCGCCCGGTACCGAGGCGGCAATCTCGGTGACGCTGAGCGCCGAGGTGTTGGTTGCAATGATTGCATCCGGCGCCAGCAGCGGTGCCGCCAGGCCGATCACCGCCTTCTTTACCGCCAGTTGCTCGGAGACCGTCTCCACCAGCCAGTTTGCGCCGGCGGCGGCTTCACTCAAGTCGCCGCCGGTCAGCAGGTTCGCCAGAGAAGCCTTGGCTTGCTCTTCGCTGACCTTGCCCAGGCGCACGCCGTCGCTGAGGATTTTTTCGATACTCGCTCGGGCCTGGGTCAACGAGGCGGCATTGGTGTCGACCAGCAGCGTTGTAAAACCCGAACTGGCGAACGCGTGTGCGATACCGGTTCCCATCAAACCGGCACCGACGACCACTATTTTTTCTTGTTTGGCGTTCATTTTTGTCTCTCGATTAAGCGTGGATTTTTCGCCCGACAACATTACGTAACGTGCCAATGCCTTCGACACTGGCCTCCACCACATCGCCCTCTTTAAGAAACAACCCGGTGCCCATGCCGACGCCTGCGGGTGAACCCGTGAACAGCACGTCGCCACAGGCAAAGCTGGAGCGCTGCTGCACAAAGCGAATCAACTGGCCTACATCCCACGTCATTTCGGCGGTCGAGCCGTCCTGGCGCGTTTCGCCATTGACCTTCAACGTCAGGCGCAGCTTGGGCGAGCCCTCAGGGAACTCGTCCTTGGTGACGATCCAGGGGCCGAGGCCCGTGGTCTGGTCCTGGCTCTTGGCCGCGAATAAATCCATGCCGATCCCGGCCGCACCGCTGCGCTGCAGGTCGCGGGCACTGACATCATTGCCAACGGTGTAACCCAGCACGCAGGCCAGCGGGTCTTCCAGATCGATTTCATGGGTGCCGATCACCGCCACCAATTCCACTTCGTGATCGAGCTCTTCGGTCAGTGGCGGAAAACGGATCGGATCATGGGCGCCTATCAGTGCGCCGTAGGCCTTGAGAAAGGCCACCGGCTGAGCCGGTGCCCCCAAGCCGAACTCCACCAAGTGCTTGGCGTAATTGGCGCCCGCGACCACTACGCGATTGACCGGCTCGATCGGCGGCAGCAAGCGCACCTTGGACAGCGGCAACGCAGGGCCGGCAATGCGCACCGAGCTGATCCCGCGTCCGGCAGCCACCGCCGGCGCCCAATCCTTGAACTCACCGGAAATCGGCGTCACTTCGTTCTGCGCAACATCCACCACGGCCCAGAACACGCCGGACGCGAAATATTCACAACGCGCCAGCTTCATCAGGCACCTACCTTGCCCAACTTGGCGGGATCCAGGTGCAGCAGGCGGCAGGCATTTTCATAGCGGATCTTGCGCAGGTCGGAATCCGACAGACGCAGCCCGTCGGTCAGGTCGTGACGCACCGCATCGCTACCACCGAAGTTGCTGCCGTACAGCACATGGTCGGCGCCAATGATGTCGACCAGGGCCTGGCGCATCGGCACTTCATGCAGCTCGACATCAAAGTAGAAGTTCTTCATGTATTCCAGCAGCGGCTTCTTGTTGAATTTGACGTCGAGGTTTTCGTTGGTCTTGGCCAGGCGTCCCAACTGGTACGGCACATAACCGCCACCGTGGGTGATGTACACCTTCAGATTAGGGAAACGGTCGAGCACGCCACCGCAGATCAGGTTCCAGAAGCAGCGGCTCTCGTCGTACTGCATGCCGACGATGGCAGTCGTTTCATAGCGGTCGTCATTGGCGTTCTTGCCCCAGGTGACCGACTGGTTGTAGCCGTGGATGAACATCGGCAGGTCGAGGTCGCAGAGAGTTCTCCAGACCACGTCGAGTTCCGGCGAGTCGAACTCCAGGCCACCAAAGTTGGCGCCACCGGCAACCATGCCTTTGGCTCCCAACTCGGTGCAGGCATAGCGCAATTCGGCGGCTGCGGCCTCGGGCGAATTCAATGGCACATGCGCCCAGAACATCAGGCGGTCAGGAGCGGCCGAGCAGTATTCGGCCAGGGTGTTATTGACGGTGCGCGCAAACGGCACCGCGAACTCGGCTTCCGTCCAGTACATGTAGCAATGGGACGGGACGGACACCACTTGCAGGTTTTGCCCCGCCTTGTCCATGCCGGCCAGGCGCACTTTCGGATCGGCCCAGCGCGACAGGTACTCTTCAAGCTTTGGCCCGTTACCGGAACGTACGGCGGCTTTGCGCTCAGGCGAGCCCAGGCCCAGGATCCAGTCCCCGACACGCAGTTTGATATCGCCGTCGGAATGTTGCTCGAAGAAAGGCCCCCAGTGCGGGTGCTGGTTGTAGTAGCCCGGATGGGGAGCATGAGCGTGGAGATCGATGAGCATGTCTAGGTACCTCGAAGTTGGCACTTTTTGTTGGGGATTAGCGCGGTGCCTTCACGCGACAAGGTCGGTCTGCCGCGAAAAGGGGAAGCCGTACGGCTCGCTGCTAAGGCTTGAGCTTAAATTTAATTTGAGCATAAATCAAAAAACTGTTCATATTAATTTCAATCAGGCGTGCGAACGCCCGAGCCAGAGCGCTCGAGCGGCGTGAGAAGCAAAGAAAAAGCACACGCAATTGCCCGCGAATCGAAAAAAACGCCGCTTAAGATTGCGATTAGTCAGCCATGCAGAAACACAAAGCCCCCCGAAATTCGGGGGCTCTAAAGGTGGTGCGGGAAAAACGCGGGGTTTAACGGCGGGTGCGCGACGTGGAGCCCATGATCAAGGCCCCGAGCAGTTTTTTCACGCGGATCGGGAACAGACGTCGCCCTGCCGCTTCCGGCACCAGAATTTCGCTGAGCACGTAGCGGATGATCATTTCACAGACCAACTCCCGGTCCAGGCGAACGCCCAACCGGTCGTCCCAATCGTCGAACACGATGCTCAGGCCGTCCTGAAAACGCACGATCGAGTCATGAAAAATTCGCCGGAAGAAGCCCAGGGCGTAATCCGGCGCCACGACCAGCAGGCGTCGTGCCCGGCTTTGTTCCAGGTAATTGTCGAGGTAAGCGAACAAGGCGTTGAGGCGCGCTTCGGGGTCGGTGATCGGGCCCAGTTCCTGGGACAGCGAACTGTGGAAGCTTTCGCGCTTGTGTCGCGAAAACGTGTCCAAAAGGTCTTCTTGTGAGGCGAAATACCGATAAAAAGTCCCCCGCGAAACCCCCGCGACCTGACACACATCGAGAATCGAAATGCGCTCGGCGCCGGACATCAACACCACTTCTTCAGTGGCCTTGAGGATATTCGCGATGGTTTCTTCCGAGCGCCGGTTCGGCTTGACCGGTGCACCGGACACGGCTTTGTTCCCGGCGCGCCGCTCGACGGGCTTGACCGCACGGGGAGCCGCTTCTGCCACTGCGGCTTTTTTAATTTTTGGGGTTTTCGCAGCTGGCTTAGGCGTTTCGGCTTTCTGCGGCGCAGTTTTTGGCATGGATTGGCAGGCTCATGAAGAGAAAAGATGGCCAACATTAGCACAGGATCTATGCATAAATAACACAACATGTTCAACTTATTCCTAAAGACATTTTATTAGTTTGTATTTAGAATCAAATTCTCTCACCAAAATAAAATCAGGTAACCCCTTCGCTGCGGGCGCCTAAACGGAGAACCGATATGGGTAGCACTGGAAATCCCGAGACCTGGGCCGTCGGAGATCGAGACACGGTCATCGATGCGCTTGAACGTGCAGTGGCAAGGCATCCAGACAAAATATTGCTGGATTTCAGTGGTGAGTTATACACATACGCCGAGGTTGACTCACTTTCCACAAAAATGGCCAATGCGCTCACGGTGCTGGGGGTCAAGGCCGGTGAAACCGTACTGACGATGCTGGACAACAACATCGACGCGGTAACCACCTGGCTCGCGATCAACAAGTTGTGCGCGGTCAGCGTGCCCATCAACACGGCGCTCAAGGGCGAGTTTCTGCGACATCAGATCGCCGATACCGGCACTTCGGTGGTGATTTGCGAAGCCGCTTACCTGGCGCGTATCACGCCGCTGGCGGAACAACTGCATGACGTGCACCACATTCTCCATCGCGGCCTGCTGCAGAACGCTCCAGACTGTCGGATTCGCATCGCGCCGCTGGATGCGTTTCGTGGCCACGATGCCACCCCGCTGCCGACCAAACCGCAGCCATCCGACCTTGCCTGCCTGATCTACACCTCCGGCACCACCGGCGCATCTAAGGGCTGCATGATCAGCTACAACTTCATGTGCAACCTGGCGCGCCTGCAATTGCGTGCCGGGCCGGCCAGCGCCGATGACATCACCATCACCCCGCTGCCGTTGTTCCATATGAACGCGCTGTGCGTGTCGATCATTGCCAGCATCCTGGTGGGTGCGCGGGCGGCAATCCTGCCACGGTTCTCGGTGTCGAACTTCTGGCCGGAAGTGGAACGCTCGGGTGCCACCATCGCCTCGATCCTCGGCGGCATGGGCGGCCTGCTGGCACAAGCGCCGGATAACGATGCGATGCTGCGCTGCGTCGGGCAGATCCATACCGCGCGTGGCAACCCTTACACCGAAGAGACCAAGCAGCTCTGGCGCGAACGTTTCGGCACGCGGCTGGTTGGCGGCAATGGCTACGGCCTTACCGAAGCGTGCGTGATCACTTCCCTGGCGGCCGGCGAATACGCCGCACCGGGTTCGTCAGGCAAACGCATTGCCGACTTTGACGTGCGCATCGTTGATGAATTCGACCAGGAGTTGCCCGCCAACTGCGCCGGCGAGATCGTGGTACGCCCGCTGCGCCCGGACATCATGTTCCAGGGTTACTGGAAGCGTCCCGAAGACACCCAAAAATTGATGCGCAACATGTGGTTCCACAGCGGCGACATCGGCAAGTTCGACGACGAGGGTTTTTTCTACTTCGTCGACCGCAAAAAGGATTACCTGCGGCGCCGTGGCGAAAACATCTCCAGCTTCGAGATGGAAGCTGCGTTCGCGGTTCACCCTGCACTGGCGGAAGTGGCGGTGCACGCGGTGCCATCCGACAAGGGCGAGGACGATGTGAAAGTCACGGCGGTGTTGCATGAAGGCGCAGCGCTGCAGCCCGAAGATCTGTTCCAGTGGGCGACGGATTCGGTGCCTTACTATGCCCTGCCGCGCTACATCGAGTTTCGCAGCAGCTTGCCGAAAAACCCTCAGGGCCGGGTGCTCAAGTATTTGCTGCGGGACGAAGGCAAGACCGCGACCACCTGGGACCTGGAAACCACATCTATCGTGGTCTCCAAGAAATAGGCGCTACGGCAACATCAGAAAAAGCGCGGCACTCGCCGCGCTATTTTTATCGCGCCAGGCTCAGTATTCCCGCACCGGCACCGCTTTGGGGCGGGAGTTGTAGCCGGGCAAATGCAGCCCACCGTCCACGTGGATGGTTTCCCCAGTGATATAGCGCGACATCTCCGACGCCAGGAAGACCACGGCCGGGCCGATATCAGCCTCTGGCTCGCCACAGCGACCCAATGGACGCATCGAGGCAGACATTTCGGCAAAACCCGGGTTTTCCGCCGCAAGCTTGTGGAACGTCGCGCCCATGGCGGTCGGCGCTATGGCGTTGACGCGTACATTGAAGCGTCCCCACTCCGATGCCGCGCTGCGCGTCAGCCCGACGATCGCCGCTTTCGCAGTGTTGTAGTCGCCATGCAGCCAGGCGCCGATTTCAACATCGATGGAGTAAAAGTTGACGATCTTGCCACCGCCGCGCGCCTTCATGTGCGGCAGCGCGGCACGCATCGCCCACCAGGCCGCCCACACGGTGGAACCCAAGGTCTGTTCAAGCATCGCATCGGTCTTGTCTTCCAACAGCACATTGGGCGTGGGGGCGAAGGCATTGTTGATGAGGATATCCAGGCCGCCGAATTCATCCACCGCCAACTGCACGGCCGCCTCGACCTGCGCCTTGACGCACACGTCGGTCTTGATGAACACCGCCCTGGCGCCCAGGGCCTTGAGCTCGGCGACAACGGCTTCGCCACTGGCGACATCCAGCTCCGCCACCACGACTGCCGCCCCCTCTTTAGCGAAATTGAGCGCAATACCGCGGCCAATGCCGCCCCCTGCGCCAGTGATCAGCGCGACCTGTTCGGTTAGCAGTGCCATGAGCCACTCCATTTTTTGTTTTTAGTGAACATTTTTGGTTATAGTGTTCAAATATAACCGATTTCTTACGCCTGAACAGCTGTAGTACAAAGGATATTGAGGATGACTGCATTTCGCCGCCGCGTGGATATCATCGCCAGCCGCCGCCATGGCTCTGGTGAAGTGCGCGCCGCCCTGGAAGACGACTTTCACCACTTTCGCGTTTGGGTCCGGCATGCAGACGCCACAGTCATCGCCATCGGTGGCGAAGCGCTGCGGTATCCGTACTCGATGTGCCCGCAGGCTTGCGATCAATTACAGCAGTTGGTTGGCATGCCGCTGGATCGCGTGGCGCATTCGGTCACCCGGCAAACCGACGCCAGCCATCAGTGCACCCATTTGCTCGATCTGGCCGGCCTGGCCATTGCCACCGCAGCACGCGGCACCACCGCGCGACGCTATGACATCCAGGTGGACCGCCGCGTCAATCAGCGTACACGCCCCACGCTGGTACGGGATAACCATGAGGAACTGGTCTGGGAAGTCAACGGTGCCCTGATCGAAGGGCCCTCCCCCTACGCCGGTGTCAACTTGCGTGAAGGCATGGCGCGCTGGGCGCTGGCGACCCTTAACGAAGAAGCCGCAGAGGCGGCGCTGCTGTTGCGGCGTTGCACGCTGATTTCGATGGGCCGAGCATTCAACCTCGATGACCAGGCACACGCCGAGAACAGCAACCGGTGTTACAGCCAGCAGGCGGTGAGGGCCGAACAGGCCCTGCGGATAAAAGGTTCGACCCTGGATTTCAGCGACCGACGAGAACGCCTGTGCGCCGACGACCAGGCATGGCTGCAAGCGGTCAATGCACGTCCTGTGCATTGACCCTGTGCCTTAGAGAAACACCGCCAGGTTTGGCGTACCCAAGACCGCCTGGTCGAGAATGACCTCACGGCGCGCCAGCTTGAACCCGGTTTCACCCAGGCGCAGCACATCACGACGTTCGCCACTGATGACATCGACATGAGTGTCCTTGAAGCGGCTGCGGGTCAGCAGCAGATAGCTGGTCACCACGAACTCATCCGGCTTGGCGGTTTCCTCGACGAACACGTTGGTCACCAGACGACGCGTACGCGAGGGCGGATCTTCGGCCCAGGCGCTTTTGCCGGACAGGCGCAACACCCGGCCCATGATCGAACGATAATCGTCGTGGTAATGCTGCACCGTACGCACGATGGTGGTTTTCAGCTCGGCGGCCAGGCGCGTCTGGCGCAATGGCACGGTGTACACCAAGTCGGTATCCAGGCGCTCGGACCATTCCTGCAGGCGGATCTGGTCGAGCAGCGTGGCTTCCTCGTACAGAAAGGTCACCACGTCGTTATAGATCGGCGAACCCACCGGCACCCGTTTGGTGCCCACCGGAGAACCCGGCTGGATGTCTTCCTCGCCGCGTTGTTGAACCTGAGCCATGAGTCATTTCCTCACTGTTATTGTTGTGCTGATAGAGAGCGCTGCCAGCGAGCGCGGCCTGCAAGGGCCGCGCCGCCTGGCACGGGCTTACTGCTCGTCCGAAGCCGTCATCAATTCATGCCAGTACAACCACCAGTGCCATTGGGTGTCGTCCTTGGTGAAGCCTTCGTTGACGATCCCTGGGCCCGGCCAGCCTTCCGGCGCACCGGTTTCAAAGCAGGCCTGGTATTTGAGCGTGCTCTTGCGGCCCATGGCGCCTTTGGCGGCCAGGGTCATGTGCGGCCAGGTGTCGGAGTCATCCTGTTCAACCATGCCCGACGTGCCGAACAGCTGAATGGTCTGCTTGAGCATTTTGTCGCGCAGTTCCGGCGAAGCGTCCTTCTCGGCGAACACCCAGTTGACGAATTCCAGCTGGTCCGGCCCACGCGGCACGTAGGCGTGCAAGGTCATGGAGCCGACTACGCTGCCGTCCGGCTGCGGGATGTAGACAAAGCCGAAGAGAATGTTCGGGAACATCCCACCCACTTGCGGGGGCATGGTGGTGAGGACTTTCAGTTGATCCTCGCTGAGGTTGCGCGCCAACTGTTCAACCATGTCGGCGGTCATGCCGGCCGGAGGCAGTGCCTGGAGTTTCTGCTCCACGCTCAACTCCGCCGGATCGAGCCCGGTGAGGCGCTTGATCTTGCGCGCCAGGTCGATGCAGCGCAGCGCATGGCCATGGGGCGAGCTGATCTCAACGCCGATCATCTCCGGGCTCAGGTCGGCGGTCTCGCCTTCACCTTTCTTGGCATAGTTGCCCACTTCACCCAACCAGCGGTGCAGCGTCAGGGTGTGAAAGCCATCGGCAGCCGATTGCTCGCCGGCGGTTTTCCAGTTGGCGTTGACCACGAAGCGCTGCGGCGGGCCAAGCACTTCCATGCCCTTGTCCGAACGGCAAAAGAGCATGTCGTAATACCACTTGGCGTCACCGAGGAACTCGTCGAACGAAGGCCCGTCGATGTTCCAGGTAGCGAATACCAGGCCGCCGTACAACGTGACCCGGGCCTTCTTCAGGCCCAGCTCTTCCTTGGGCAGCGTCTTGCCGTGCATGCATTCGCGCTCGACCGGCGAACCGACGAAGTCACCGTTGGGACGGAAGGCCCAGCCGTGATAGATGCATTTATGAATTTGCGTGTTGCCGCAGTCAGCGGTGCTGATGCGCATACCACGGTGCGGGCAGACGTTAAGCGTGACGAAGACTTCGCCTTCTTTGCCGCGCGCAACAATGACCGAATCGGAGCCCAGGTCACGCACCATGAAATCCCCGGAATTCGGAATTTCCGACTCGTGCCCCAGCAGCACCCAAATCTTGCCGAAGATCTTCTCCATCTCCAGGTCGTAAATCTCGCGGTCAGACAACACGCGCATCTGTACTTCACGGCTGGAGGGGTAGATGAGGTCAGAGACCTTGGTTCCATCAGACAACACGGGGCTTGTTATTGTTAGCATGCTTGCCTCCTACTCTTGGCTTCACGGCGGTAAGCCGCAAGATAATATAAGACACTTTTCAGATTTGTGTATACTAAATTCACGCACAATTTGTGGGTGAAATCACTCGAATCCGCTTTCACTGGGCAGGCTTTAGGCCCACTTGGGTACGCAGTACGCCGATACCGTCAATTTCCAGCTCAACCACATCACCGCGTTTCAGATACCGCAACTGCTCCAGGCCGCAACCGTTACCCACGGTGCCGGAACCCAGGAACTCACCGGCGTGAAGCGTTTCATCACGCGAAACGTGGGCGATCACATCTTCAAATTGCCAGCGCATGTCACGGGTATTGCCACGCCCCCATTCCTCACCATTGACCCGGGCAATCATGTTCAGGTCATAGGGGTCGCCCAGCTCATCAGCGGTGACCAGGCACGGGCCCATGATGTTCGCCGTATCGAAGTCCTTGCTTTTGGCCGGCCCGAGCATCCCGGGCATTTCCAGGGCCTGGGCATCGCGGGCGCTCATGTCGTTGAAAATCGTGTAGCCGACGATGTGTCCGCGGGCCGCCTCGCGGCTGATGTCCTTGCCACGCTTGCCGATGTAGCAGCCGAACTCCAACTCGAAATCCAGCGCCCGGGTGAAGCTCGGCCATTGGAATTCATCATCGATACCGACCACCGCAAAGCGGTTGCCCTTGTAGTAGATCGGTTGCTCGTTGAAGGTCTCGATCACGCGGTCATCGGCGCGGGTGTTCATGGCTTTCAAGGTGGCTTCTGGGTCGTCGGTACGCAGGGCGCGCGCGCGACGGGCGGCGGCGAAGCTCTGGCGCAGGTGCAGTTCGAAGCAGGAGCAGTCACGCATTTGCGGTGGCGGCTGGATCGGTGCGCGCAGCTTCACATGGGCACGCTCCAGCACCGCGTCGGCCGGTGCTTTGGCCAGCAGGCCACGCGCCAGCTCCAACGCCGGCTCGCCAGCCTCCACCAGCCCGAGAATGCTGCCCAGCGCCGCGCTGTCACGCCCTTGCACCGCGCGGTAGGCGCGTTGCAGGTCCAGCACCTGCTGATCGTCGTTGAACAAGGCTCCCGCGCGATCAATGCCCTCGGCATCGGTGTAGGTCACCAGCCTCATACGCGGCCACTCACCGGCAACAGCGCGCCGGTCACCGCTGCCGCGTCATCCGACAACAGGAACGCCACCACCGCTGCCAGCGCCTCGGGTGTAACCCAGCGGCTGCTGTCGGCGTCGGGCATATCGGCGCGGTTGGTCGGTGTATCGATAATGCTCGGCAACACCGCATTCACGGTCACGCCACGGTCTTTCAGTTCTTCCGCCAGGGCTTCGGTAAAGCGTGCCACGCCGGCCTTGGAGGCGGCGTACGCGCCCATGCCGGCCGACGCCTTGACCGAGGCCAGCGCGCCAATGTTGACGATGCGCCCGGCGTTGCCCGCCACCAGGTGCGCCAGCGCCGATTGGGCGCTGACCACGGCAGTGCGCAGATTGATCTGGTACAGGCGGTCCCAGGTCTCCAACTGCCCTTCCTCGACCGTCTCCCAGGCAAAGCCGCCCGCCACGTTGACCAGGCCGTCAATGCCGCCCCACTGCGCGGCGACCCGTTCAAAGGCAACGCCGGCCGACGCTGCCGACGTCAGGTCTACCCCATCCAGGCACAGCAAGCCTTGTGTGTCCAACAGCGTGGCAGGTGCCTCACTGCGATCGAGCAAGGCCACCTGCGCACCGCGCGCCAGTAAATACTTGCCCAGCGTGCTGCCCAACACACCGAACCCACCGGTGACGACTATCCTCTTGCCCTGTAATGGCTGGGACATAGCGCAATCCTCTTGTTGTTTTTAGTGCGCGAACAGTCGATTCGCGCATTCACTACGGCGAATATATGACACTTTTCGAAAATATGTTCAAATGATACCGTACGACTTCGAGTCAAACACTTCGCAGCGGACTACGTCATGCCTAGAAAACTTCCCGCACTCAACGCCGATAACCGCGCCTTCTGGCAAGGCGGTGAACAGGGCACCTTGTTCGCTCACCATTGCGCGGCGTGCAGCCTGTACTTTCACCCGCCCGCCCCACTCTGCCCGCATTGCGCCAGCCTTGACGTGGCGCCCAGGGCGGTGAGCGGCAAGGGCAAGGTGCTCAGTTACACCGTCAACCACCAACCCTGGACGCCGGGGCTGGAGGTGCCGTATGTGGTGGCGATCATCGAACTGGTGGAACAGGCCGGCTTGCAGTTCGTCAGCAATGTGGTGGGCATGCCAGTTGATGAAGTGCACATCGACATGCCGGTGCGGGTCAGCTTCCTCAATATCGAGGATGTGTGGTTGCCTCTGTTCGAGAAGGATCAATGATGTTCGATCATCGGTATGAAAAAGACGTGGCAATCACCGGCGTCGGCCAATCCGAAGTCGGCCGACCGTCGAGCCTGTCGGCCATGCGCCTGACGGTCGACGCCTGCCTTGAAGCGATCGCCGACGCTGGCCTGCAGCGCAGTGACATCGACGGCGTGGCCTGCTGGCCGGGCGACAACAACAACGGCGATGCATTCTCGCCGGTGGGCCCGAGCGCATTGAAAAACGCGCTGGGCCTTAACGTGAACTGGTTCGGCGGCGGTTATGAAGGCCCGGGGCCGCTCGCCGGGGTGATCAACGGCGCCATGTCGATTGCAGCCGGGCTGTGCAAGCACGTGCTGGTGTTTCGCACCATCACCGAGGCCTCGGCACGCGTGGTCGACAAACAAGCCGGAGCCTTGACCAACAAGACCCAGGGCCGCGACAGCAGCTTCGCGTGGCAATGGTTTACCCCGTTCAACGTGCAGTCAGGCATCAACTTGATGGCGTTGTATGCGCAACGGCATTTTCATGAGTACGGCACCCGGCCGGAGCAGTTGGCGCAAATTGCCCTGACCTGCCGCCGCAACGCCATGCGCAACCCGAAGGCGGTGTACCGCACGCCAATGAGAATGGATGACTACATGGCGTCCCGGATGATTTCGTCACCGCTGCGTATGTTCGACTGTGACGTGCACTGCGACGCGTCCACGGCCATCGTGCTGTCGCGGCGGGACATTGCCAAGGACCTGCCCAACCGCCCTATCCGCATCGAGGCCATGGGCGCGGCACTCAACCAGCCCTGGTCGTGGGACCAGATCTCGCTGACGAAGATGGCCGCGTTCGATGTCGGCCAGATGATGTGGGCGCGCACCGACTACACCCCGCAGGATGTCGGCTCTGCGCAGCTGTATGACGGCTTTTCGATTCTGACGCTGATCTGGCTGGAGGCGCTGGGGCTGTGCCCCACCGGTGAAAGCGGCGCGTTTGTCGAGGGCGGTACCCGCATCGCGCTGGAGGGCGCCCTGCCGATCAACACCAATGGCGGCCAACTGTCCGGTGGCCGAACCCATGGCCTGGGCTATGTGCATGAGGCTTGCCAGCAACTGTGGGGGCGCGCCGAGGGCAGGCAGACGCGCGACCACGAGGTGAGCACCGTGGCTGCCGGCGGCGGCCCGCTGGGTGGCAGTTTGCTGTTGGTGCGCGAGTAACCGCGCGCCTCAGTACAGCACGCAGGCCACCTCGCTGCAGAACTCGATCAACGCCTTGCCCAGTTCGGCAAGGCCTTCCTCGTCGCGCTGCCCGCGAAACATCACGGCCGAGACGGTGAAGTCGATGCTGTCGGACGGCGAATAGATCGGCGCCGCCACCGCCAGGATGCCGACCGAAAAATGCCCGTCGTCCATGGCCCAGCCGCGCTCGGCCGCCAGTTTGACCTCCTCGCGATAAGTCGCCAGCGGCAACGGTCGGGCCCAGCGGATGGTCTCGTAACCGCTTTGCACCAGAGGGTCTTCCATGTCGATCTGGGTCGCGAACATGCGTCCGCTGGCGCCCATCAGCAGTGGCAAGCGTTGGCCTTCGGCCATGTCGATGCGCACGTCGGTCGGGCTGGCGGCGGAGCTGACGATCACGATCCGATCCGGGCTGGTGCGGCGCCACAGGGTGATCGTCACCCGCAGGCGCGCGGCCAGGTTCTGCAGCAGCGGCTTGGCCATCTGCACACGATGGCCCTGGGTCACTTGCTGTTCCACCAACCGCGCCAGGCCCAGGCCGACCGAGTAGCGCTTGGACATGGCACTGAAATCCACCACATCCTCCTGCACCAGCGTGCGCAGGATGTTAAAGCAGGTGCTGGGGTTGATTGCCAATTGTCGGGCGATGTCCACCGAACGTTCGGGCGTGCCGACCTGGCTGAGGTAGCGCAGGATGCGTATGGCATTGGAAACCGGCTTGACGGTAACCGCTGTGCCCAATTTAGTGCTGTCGTTGACGTCGGAAGAGTCCATGCCCAGTCCAGGTAACCAAAGATTGCTGGCATTCTAGCTTGAGAATGAAACCCTACGTGAAAGTTTTATCTGGGAATTTTCCTACGCATCGCTGACCGACGCCAAGGGCGGCTGGTAAATCAGCCGACGCGTCTGCAGGTCTTCACAGCGATAGCGCTCTATCAGGCGTTCCTGGGCGTGGTCCGCCTGTGTGACGCGTAACTGCTGGCGCAAATAGTCGAGCCAGGATTCAACCGTAAACCGCTCGACATATAGCTGCGGCTGCGCCATGTCGCGGTAAAGCCGCCAGTTCTGCGCGCCGTTGCGCCGACGCGCCTTGCCCACTGCGTAGACGCTGTTCAGGAAGTCCGCGCGCTGCGCATCCGTGACCTGATAGACGATCTCTACCGACACCGGTCCGTCGGCGTGGGCGACCGTAGCGGTCAGCAGGGGTTTTTCGGTCAGGGCCACCAGGGCGAAATCCGCTTCCTGGCCCAGCTCGAACTGCCCCTTGCGAGTGAGCATCAGCCCGCCGATCAACAACAGTGTCGCCAGTAGCAAGCTCTGCTCGAGCCCCACGTACTCGGCCAGTGCGCCCCATAGCACGCCACCGGCCGCCATGGCGCCCATCAACGTCAGCACGTACACCGAGGCCACGCGCGCGCGCACCCAGTTGGCCGCGTAGGTCTGCACAACCGTGGAAATGGTCGCGTTGACTGCCATCCAGCCAAAACCTGCCAACAACATCATGGCGCAGACCACCGCGCGGTTATGCGACAACGCTGCGCTGAGGGTGGCGGCGCTGAAGGCGATCACACCGCAGACGATCAGGCGTCGCAGGCTCAAGGTTCGGTACAGCTTTGGCAGGCAGATGGCCGACAACACCGCGCCAGCGCCGAGAAATGCCATCAGCAGGCCGTAACCACCGGCATCCATGCCCAGCTCCTGCTTGGCAACCAACGGCATCAATGCCCATAACGCACTGGCGCAACTGGTGAACACCAACACCTGTCGCAGCGCGCTGGATAAAACCGCCGAATGCCGGATATAGCGCAGCCCGCTGCGCATACCGCCCGCCAGGGTTTCCGGCGGCAAGCCAAACTCGGGCGGCGCGGGTGCCAGGCGAAACAGAAACAACATGACCACAAACATGCACAAGGCGATCACCACGAATACCAGAGTGGTGCTCCAGTAGGCAATCAACGCGCCTGCCAACGCGGGGCCCAATGCCCGTGTGGCATTGATGGCAATGCCAATCAAGGAGACGGCTGCAGGCACCTGGTCACGCGGCAGCACACCCACCATGGTCACCATCCACGCCGACATGCCCAAGGCACTGCCGGTACCCAGCACAAAGGTAAAGGCCAGCAACCCCAGTGCTTCAAGGTGTGCGGTCCATGCAAGGAGGCTGAGGACCACGGCGGCGAACAGCATCATGCACTGGGTGATGATCAGCCAGTTTCGGCGATCCACGCGGTCTGCGATCACCCCGCCCGGCAAGGCAAACAGGAACACCGGCAAGGTCACGGCCGTTTGTACCAGTGAAACCATGGTGGCGGATGGGGTCAGCGTGGTCATGATCCACGCCGCTCCCACGGTGTGCATCCAGATCGCCAAGTTGACCAGCGCACCGCCCAGCCATAAGCCACGGAACGCCTTGTTACGAAACGGCGCCCACGCCGAGCCATCGCTCATAGTTACTCCTGCCAGGAATTCATTGTTTAGGAACGCCGGTTTACGCCAGCGGTTGACCCAACCTGCCCTTTGCCCGCGCGCCACTCAGGGCGCGCGGCGCGGCAATGGTGTTGCGCAAACGGCCGACACCGCTGATCTGCGCATCGACGCGATCGCCTGGCTGCAGGAAGCGCCCTGTTTCCAGCCCGACACCATGGCTGGACCCGGTAAACACCAGGTCTCCGGGGCGCAGGGTGATGCGCGCATCGAGGTAGTTGAGCAGCTCGTCCAGCGGGAAAATCATCTGCCGGGTGTTGTCCTGCTGGCGTAGCTCATCGTTGACAGTCAGTTGCATGTTCAACATCGGCTGCCCTCTCACACCCAACTCGTCAGGCGTGACGATCCACGGGCCGACGGGTGTGGTGCGGTCCATGGCCTTCTGGGTCAGCAAGTCCAGGCGGCCGATCTGTTTGCCGGCGTCCCGTGCGCTGATGTCGTTGCCGACCGTGTAGCCCAACAGGCAATGGCTGGCGCGCGGCTCATCGAGCAGCGGCCGGCCAATCACGGCGACAAGTTCGACTTCGTAATCGAGCTGGGTGGTCAGGGGTGGATAGTGGATCTCATCATTGGCCCCCACCAGAGCCGATTCAGGCTTCATGTAGGCCAAGGGGTGGGCCGGCACCGTGCTGCCCAGGCGTTGCAAATGGCTGGGGTAATTCAAACCGACGCCAAACACCCGCCCGCCAGGCTCCAGGGGTGGAAGCAGCCGAGCGGCGGACCGGGGCAGGCGTTCAGGCCCCAGGTCCAGGGCATCCAACGCCTGCGCCCCCGTTAACCCGGCCCAGTGTGCGAACGGTGCATTAATGGGCCGCAGGCGGTGGGTCTCATCTTCAAGCAGCGCCCAGAATGCCCTGCCGCCCACCTCGACCCGCGCAATGCGCATGTCAGCGCTTGGCCAGGTAGATGGGCAAGTACTCGGCGTCGAGCACCTCTTCGGGCGTCTTGACACTGGCACCCAGGATCGGCCCGACCATTTCATGCCCCCACAGGCTGAGCTTTTCAGGGTTCAGCTCGTAGGGATCGCCCTGCCACGGCTCGATTTCGGCAATGGTTTCGAAGGCAAAACCCGAGGGGGTGAAATGGTAGAACGACAGGTGCGGGTCCTGGGCATGCTGGCCCAGGGTCATCATCATCGGCAGTTCGCGCTGGCGCACAATGTCGTAGGTTTCGCCGACATCGCGCACATTGCGCACAAACAAGCCCACGTGTTGCACGCCCATCCGCCCCGGCCCGTGGCCATAGGCAATGTCGTGGCTGGTGTGGTGGTTGAGCTTGGAGCGAAAGAACCCGGTGCGGCCCTTGCCCGCACCCGCGCCATACCAACTGAACCCCATCACGTTGAGCAGAAAGTCTTCCAGCTCGTGGGTGTAGTCCGGCGTGATCAACACCACATGGCCGGCGCCCCGCTCATCGGCGAGAAAACCACTGTGCGGGCGCCCGGGCTGGAACGAACGTGGCAGCCATTTCTGCCCGTAGAACAGCTCGTGCCGATAGCCGACCGGGTCGCGAAAACGCACCACCTCGCGCACACCGCGCAGCTCGCAGAATTGCGCATCGCCGCGCGTGTATTCGACCTTGGCAGCCTCAAGTTTCTTGATACCGGCCTCGAACGCCATACGACCGATGGCCTCCCAACCGATATAGGCGATACGGTCGACCTCACCGGGGTGGAATGCAAACCGGTGGCGACGATCGTCGATCTTGAAGTACAGCGAATCCGGGTCGCTCTCGGGGTTTTTGCCTATGCCGAAGCCCATCACCTGCGGGCCGTATTCACGCCACGCGTCCAGGTGCGGGGTTTCGAAACCCATGTAACCGATGCCGATGATGTCCACGTTTTTTCACCTTTTTATTGTTCGAGATGAAACGGTGCGGCGCTGGCTAGACCGCCAGTAAGCCGCCGTCGATGACAAAGTCCGAGCCGGTAATGAAGGACGCCTCATCGGACGCCACGAAGACCGCCAGCGCCACCACTTCCTCGGGTTCACCGGGACGGTCCATCAGCACGCCGTCCAGCAGCATCGCGCGCAGCTTGGCGTCTTCCAGGAACGGACGGGTGCCGGGGGTAGCGACGAATCCGGGGCTCAGGCTGACCGCCCGTATGCCGAACGGTGCGCCCTCTACGGCAAGCTGCCGGGTGAACGACACCACCGCGCCTTTGGCGGCCGAGTGGGCACTGATGCCCGCGACCTTCGAGCCGCCCCAGGCGGCAGTGGACGACACATTGATGATCACCCCGCGCTGCTCGGCCAAGTGGTTCCAGGCGTATTTGGTGGTGTAGAACAGCAGGTCGATTTCGTTACGCATTGTGTACTGCCAATCTTCGATCGACAGTTCGCTGACCAGCCCGAAACGCGCGGCCGAAGCGTTGTTGTAGAGGATATCGATACGCCCGTGCTCGGCGACGGCGGCATCGATCCAGGCCTTGGCTTGCTCGTGGTCGCCCAGGTCGACCGGGGCACTGCCGTAAAGGGTGAAACCTTCGGCGCGCATCAATTCGGCGGTCTGCTCATGGCCCTCGGCGACAAAGTCGCAACCGACCACGATGGCGCCCTCGCGGGCAAAGCGCAGTGCTGCAGCACGCCCTTGGCCGCCGCCGGTACCGGTGATCAAGGCCACCTTATTGTGTAAACGTCCCATCGACCTCTCCTCAGCGTGTGGTTATCCCAAAGCGCATGCGCGCCGATTCAAACGGCGTCGTCTGCGGCGGTGATGGGCTCCAGCCAGATGGCTTCGGCCGGACACGCTGCGGCACCTTCGCGTGCTTCTTCTTCAAGCTCCACAGGCACGCGGGCATCGTCGAAGTACACCAGGCCATCGGCGTCGAGTTTGTAGACACTGGGGCAGATCGTGGCACACAAGCCATAACCACAGCAGCGGCTACGGTCTGCCACGGCCTTGAACTGCGCAGGTTCTGAACTCATTTTTTTCTCCTTATCAGGTTCAGTTTCGGCAAATTATGAACACTTATTTATTTTATGTGCAATTAATTTTTAGCGCGGATATGCTGGTGATCAGCCCCGGGGGCAAAACAACCCGGCCGGCTGCCTGCGACGAGGGCTTGAATACAGTCAAGCCAGCTTGATCCAACGTCGCCTGCGGCGCAGGTATTTTCGTTTGTCTGTCAGTCACATGGCGATGCTGGACAAACCCAGATGGGCAATTTTAGTCTCCACCCGGTATCCGGTTCTGAATACAGAACCAAACAGTTTCCCCAGCAGCGCTTGGCTCAACAAAACCTATAAGGAAGCCAACCCCATGCAGCCTTCGAAAAACGAAGCGGCTATTGATTTTCATGAATTCCGTCAGGGCTGGAAAATCCTGATCCTGTCGGTCGCCGGTGTCGCCATCAGCATCAATGCCGCGCTGTTGTATGGCTTCGGCACGTTGGTGGTGCCGCTGGGCGACGCCTTCGGCTGGAGCAGAAGCGAACTGCAGGCGTGCATCACCTTCCTGTTCGGCGGCGCCGTGGTATCGCTGCAATTGGTGGGCTGGTTCAACCTGCGCTACGGGATGAAACGCGTCACCGTGATTTCGCTGCTGCTGCTCTCCCTCGGCTACCTGGCCACCACCCAACTGACTGCCTCCATCTGGTCGATGTACTTTGCCTTTGCGGTACTGCCGATCATCGGTATGGGCGCCTTGGCGGTCACCTGGACCCAACTGCTGAGCTTGTGGTTCGACCGCAATCGCGGGCTCGCGCTGGCCATCGGGCTGTCCGGTACTGGCGTCACCGCAGCCACCATTCCACGCCTGATGGCCTGGGGCATCGAGCAATGGGACTGGCGTGCAGCCTTCGTCATCCTCGCGTTGCTTAACCTGCTGGTATTGCTGCCCCTGATTTTGCTGTGGTTCAAGCTGCCGATGGCCCAGGGCGATGGCGACAGAAAGCAGGCGCTGGCGGCCCTGCCCGGCATGAGCTTTCGCGAAGGCATGGGCTCGCTGAAGTTCTGGACCTGCAACCTGGCGCTCAGCCTGGTGATTTCCTCGATTGTGGGGATGGTCACCAGCACCGTGCCCATGCTGCAAGCCAAAGGGCTGTCGGCGGGTGACGCGGCCACGGTATTCAGTTGCTTCGGGATTTCGCTGATCTTCGGCCGGCTGTTGATTGGCTACCTGCTCGATCGCCTGTGGCCGCCTGCGGTGTCGGCGATCAGCCTGATCCTGCCTGCCGTGGGGTGTTTCATTTACCTGAACACCTCCACCGAAATCGCCCCGTTGATGCTGGCGGCCGTGCTGGTGGGTTTTGGTGCAGGCGCAGAATTCGATATCGCCGCCTTCCTCATTGCGCGTTATTTCGGCTTGCGCGAGTACGGCCGCCTGTTTGGTGTGCACCAAGGCCTGAACACCGTGGCCTCGGCCCTGGCGCCACTGTTGTTCGCCGTGATGCTCGCACGTACCGGTTCCTACACCGCGATGCTGGTGTACAGCGCCGCCTGCTGCCTGATCGGCCCGCTGTTGCTACTGACCCTGGGCCGCGTGCCGCGCTTTACCGCGCAGGCGCTGCCCCATCAATCCTGAGAAGAACCGGAGCAGAACATGCCCACATTGACGTTTATTGAACACAACGGCACCGAACACCGGGTCAACGGCAGCATCGGCCAGTCGGTGATGCAGGCGGCGACCTTCGCTTCGGTGCCCGGCATCCCTGCCGATTGCGGGGGTGCGTGCAGTTGCGCCACCTGCCACGCCTATGTCGACGAGGCTTGGCTGGCCAAGGTGGCGCAACCGGAAAGCATGGAGACCGACATGCTCGAGTACGCCTTCGAGCGCCAGGACAACAGCCGCCTGAGCTGCCAGTTAATCATCAGCGAAGACATGGACGGCATGGTCTTGCGCCTGCCGTCGTCGCAATTCTGAATACGCGCCAAGGAGCTGTCATGACCCTCGCCTCTGTCGTTATCGTCGGTGCTGGCCAGGCCGGTTTTCAAGTTGCGGCGTCCCTGCGCCAGGAAGGCTTTGAAGGCCGTATCACGCTGATTGGCGATGAGCCCGGCCTGCCCTATCAACGCCCGCCGCTCTCGAAGGCCTACTTGCTGGGCAAGATCCAGGCAACCAACTTGCTGTTTCGCCCTGAAGAGTTCTACGCCACCCAACGCATTGAACTGGTGCATGACCAGGCAACGGCCATCGACCGCCTGAACCGCCGCGTACTGCTTGCGTCTGGAGAAGCCGTGGGCTACGACCACCTGGTGCTCGCCACTGGTGCTCACAACCGCCCGCTGCCGGTGCCTGGCGCAGAGCTGCCGCAGGTGTTCGGCATCAAGACCAGGGCCGACGCCGACGCCCTGGCGCCACTGGCCAAGGCGGCGCGCAACGTGGTGGTCATCGGCGCGGGGTTCATTGGCCTGGAATTCGCGGCCGTGGCCGCCGCCCTCGGCGCCAATGTACATGTGCTGGAGCTGGGTGAACGGCCGATGGCGCGGGCGGTCTCGCGGGAGATGTCCGAGCTGTTTCGCCAGGCCCATGAAGCCTGGGGCGTGCATTTCGACTTCCGCCAGGGCCTGAGCAGCATCGAAGCCGACAATGGCAACGTGTGCGCGGTGCACACCAACGACGGGCGCCGCTTGCCGGCGGACCTGGTGGTGTTCGGCATCGGCGTGATCGCCAATGCCCAGCTGGCGACCGAAGCCGGGCTGGCGATCGAGAACGGGATCAAGGTCGACGCCAATCTGCTCACCTCTGATGCGCAGATCTCTGCGCTGGGCGATGTCGCCAGCTTCCCGTGCCTGCAAAACGACGAACAGCACACCCGCCTGGAATCCGTGCAGAACGCCATTGATCAGGCGCGCGCCGTGGCAGCACGTTTGATGGGCAAGCCTGCACCTTACGCGGCCCTGCCTTGGTTCTGGACTGACCAGGGCGACCTCAAGCTGCAAATCGCCGGGCTTTCCACCGGTTACGACAGCACCGTAGTGCTGGGCTCTGCCGAAAACCGGCAACTGTCTGTGTTGTGCTTTCGCAATGAGCGGCTGGTGGCAGTGGAATCATGCAACCGCATGGGTGACCACATGGCCGCGCGCAAGATCCTGGCCCGTGCTCCCCGCTTGACGGCTGTCGAAGCCGCCGCCGAAGGCTTCGACTTGAAAACCTGGGAAGCGGCCAACCGCGACTGATCCATTCCCCTTGCGCCGCATCCGCGCCTGGCGTGAGTGCGGCTTTTTTATGCGCAGAGCGCAGGAGCCATCCCATGAACAAAACCTGGTTTATCACCGGCGCGGCACGTGGCCTTGGCGCGGCCATCGCCCGCGCCGCCCTGGATGCGGGCGACAACGTAGTGGTCAGCGGTCGACGCCTTGAGGTCTTGCAAGGCGTCTTCGCCCCCTACGGCGAGCGCGTCCTGGCGGTGGAGTTGGACGTGAGCGACGAAGCCCAGGCACTGGCGGCGGTCGATGCCGCGGTGGCGCAGTTTGGCCGCATCGATGTGCTGGTCAATAACGCCGGTTATGGCCAACTGGCGCCCTTCGAAGAAAACCTCGCCGCCGAAGCCCAACAACAGTTCGCCACCAATGTGTTCGGGGTGTTCAATGTGTGCCGCGCCGTGCTGCCGGTCATGCGCCGCCAACGCAGTGGCCGCGTGTTCAACCTGTCGTCGATGGGAGGCCTGCTGGGCATGGGCGGCGCAGCGCTGTACTGCGCGTCGAAGTTTGCGGTGGAAGGCTTTTCCGAATCCCTGGCCCAGGAGGTCGCGGGGTTCGGCATCAAGGTCACGCTGGTTGAGCCGGGGGTGTTTCGCACCGACTTCCTCGACCCAAGCTCGGCAGTGTTTGGCAGCCGCGGCCTGGCGGACTACGAGGTGTTCACCGCCAAGGTCAAGGGCGCCTCGGCCGCCTACAACCATCAGCAGACCGGCAACCCAGCCAAACTGGGCGCGGCTCTTGTAGGCCTGGCCAACCATGAACAGCCGCCCCTGCGTTATCTGGCGGGTTCGGATGCGTACCAGCAAGTCAGCACCAAGCTGACCGACATGCTCACGCACATTGAACAATGGCGCGAGCTGTCGTTTTCGACCGACGGGGTATGAACGGCTACAGGTCGATGAAGTAACGCACCGACAATTTGCCCTCTTCGAACCGATACAACTCAATGGTCTCGATACCGCCTTCCAGCTCGCGGAAGGCGTTGAGGTGATGACAGGCAGCCTCGCTACCGTTGACGATGCACTGGCGCACCTCGACACGGATCTTGGGCTGCTGCTGCGCCCACATGCCCTCCAATACCTGCCAGCCATCCTGCACTGGCCTGCCGACGTATTCGATGCTCAAGCCGTTGGGCGACACGCTGCGGTAGTGGGCAAAAAATCCCTGCTTGTCACCCTTGTTCCAACAGTCGACCTGTCCATGCAGGAAACGCTCGATAGCTTGTCTGTCCATGCTCATAAACTCGATGTCCTCAGGGAAAGACTTCAGGCGGGTTGCTGCTGTTGCCAGGCATACCGGCGCGCCAGGAATGCCGGTTCCATCTTCAGGCACAGCAGGATGGTCGGGCCGATGATCGCGCAGCAGAAACAGCACACCAACACGGCTGAATAGCTGCCGTACACGTCGTAGAGATGCCCGAACAAGATCGGCACCAGCCCGGACACGATGGTGATCAGGCACAGGTGCAGGCCGAAGATCCGTGCGTAATCCTTGAGCCCGAAATAACGCGCCATCAGGAACGCCGCCAGATCAAACTCGGCCCCGGCACTCGCGCCGATGCACAGGGTGGCAAGCACCAGCAACGGCAGGCTTTGCCCGCCGCTGAAATAGAAAATTGCGCAGCCCAGCGCCGGCAGCACCAGGCTGACCGCCGCCACCATCGACGGCGAATAACGGTCCAGCAAGTAGCCCACCAACAGGCGCCCGGCGATGATCGAGATACCGAAGGTACTGAATACCTGGGCCGCCTCCTGCGGGCTGAGCCCTTTGCTTTGCAACATCGGCACCATGTTGGTGACCATGCCGACGGTCAACGACACCGACAGGATCAGCGCCACGTTGAAGCCCCAGTACATGCCGCTGCGCAAGGCTTGCCGGAAACTCATGCCGGACAGCTCCAGCGGTTTGCCCTGCTCGGCCGAATGGCTGCCGGTGGCAGGCCTTGAAAAGTCAGTCGGCAGGCGCAACCACCACAGCGCCAACGGCAATGTGAACAGCAATGGCATCGCACCCAGGGCGAAGAACCCGGCCTGCCAGCCATAGGCCGCAATCAGCCGAGACAACAACGGCGGCAGCACCATGGCCATCAACCCGGTGCCGCACAAGATAATCGCCAGCGCCAGGCCACGGTTGCGCTCGAACCACAGGTTGACCAATTGGGTCCAGGTAATGGCGATGGTGCCGGCACAGACGATCGGCATGGCAAAGAACGCCAGGTACAGCCAGCCAATCGAACCCTGGATCTGGGTGATTGCGAAATAGCCGACGATCTGCAGCACAATCGAAACAATTGCCACGCGACGCAGGCCATAACGCCGATACAACCAACCGACGACCTGGGTGGAAATCGCCACGCCCGCGAAGAGGAACGTGATCGACGCTTGCAAGTCGCCGCGGCTCCAGCCAAACGCTTGTTCCAGCGGAATCACCAGGGTGCCGAAGGCATACAGCAATGCCGCAGTAATACTGGTGCAGATGCCGAACAGTCCGAGCAGGACCACGCGCCAGCCGCGCTTGAATTCGGAAAAATCACTGCCCTGCCGAGGCGCAGTTTTGGTGCGTGTATCAGTCGTCATGGTCTAACTCCCGGCGCAATGCGCGACATGCTTAGTGGCCCTTGAGGATGTCTTCGACCTTGGGCAGTGCGATCATCGTGGCACCACCGTCCACCAGCAGCGACGTGCCGGTGATATAGGAGGCTTCGTTGGAGGTGAGGAACAGCACGGCGTTGGCAATGTCGGCGGACTCACCCAGGCGGCTTACCGGAAAATGCGCGGCCAGTTGATGCGGCAATTCGTTGCCCAGGGTTTCCAGCATATGGTCAGTGCCAATCAGGCCCGGCTCGACCACATTGACCAGGATGCCCAGCGCGCCAAACTCCACCGCCAGGCCACGGGCAAAGGCATTCATGAACGCCTTGCTCGCGCCGTAGGCAATCAGGCGGGGGGTGTATTTGCGGTTGGCTTCGCCGGACGAAATAAAGATCAGCCGGCCCTTGTCGACTGCCTTGGACAGGTACGGCGCACTGTCTTTGGCCAGCCAGAACAACGACTGGATATTGCTGCGTACGATGTGATCGAAGGTGTCATCGGCCATCTCGGCCATCAGCCCGTGGCTGGTGTCGGCGGCGCAATGCACGACGATGTCCAGTTGGCCAAAGCCGTCGACAGCGCCTTGCACCATGGCCTTGATCGCTTCACGGTCGGCGATGTCACCGCCGACCAGGCAGGCTTGTGCACCCAGGGCCTGGATTTGCCCGACGGTTTCTTCGCCATAACGCGCGGTGCGCGCCGATACGACCACCTTGGCGCCCTCGCGGGCATACGCCAGTGCGATTGCACGGCCCATGCCGCGTCCGCCACCGGTGACCAGCACTACTTTGTCGCGATATTTCATCGCCGGATCCTCATTGTTTTTATTAGTCGAGGCGGGTGTCGCGGCGGCCGGGCCTGTTGGGCCCGGCCGCCTGGAGGTTACAAGTCCTGGCCCTTGACGTTGCGCGCCGAACCGTTGCGCCGGTCCGACTCACCCCAGCCCAGCCAGTGCGACGGCTCACGGGTATCGCCAACCCGGCGCCAGCGGCCTTCTTGCTGGGCAGTAATCGGGAAGCCGCCGACGAAGTCGATCATCTCGCCTTTCTCGTCCGGCAGGAACTCCCATTGTTCCTTGCCTTCCAGGGTGATCTTCGCGGACTTGAGGAAGTAGCTGCCGTCTTTGTGTTCGGTGAGGCCCTCGATGTCGGTCGTCACCCGCACTTCGCCCTTTTCGTTGTTGAAGATCGCGTAGCCCAGGTGGTCGTGCCCGACCATGAAGGAGCCGGTGTCCCAGGTGCCATCCTTGTACACCGTGACGAACGACCACCAGATCACATGCTTGTTGTTGTTCACCACCAAGTCTTTCTTGAAGTGGATGGCGCCGCCTTCGGCCATGTAGAACTGGTCCAGTGCCATGGCGCCCTTCACCGGGCGGCCTTCGCACACACCGGACAGCTCCCACAGCTGCGACACGTAGAACGTGCCCCACTCCACGCCGGGCAGGTACCACTGCAACCCCGGGCCGAGCAGGCGGCCTTCGAGATGGAACAGGCCCTCTTCCTTCCAGGTCAGGCGTTCGCTGTTGGCGGTGATTTCCCAGGCATTGCCCGGCTCGCCCGGTTGGCTGGCCCAGCGCGCGGTGTCGCCGTCCAGGCTGTGCACCGGCAGTGGCGTCAACGCCTGCCTGGCCATTTTCTCGTGGTCCATGCGCAGGTTGACGTGATCCACGTGGTTGTTCAGGTAGAAGAATTTGGTCGGGTTGGGGGTGCCGTTGGGCGCCATCAGTGAGCGCACGAAGGAGTAGATATTGCCCTCCTCGTCACGGACCGAGCCGAACGGCGAACTCTTGCTCAGGTGCAGGCCGAAGAACCCGCGCTCGGCGGCCATCGATGCGCCCGTGACCTTGTGCGGGCCGACCAATTGTTGAAAGCCGAAATCACCGCGTTCTGGAATGGTTTTAAACGTTCTCATGCTGCCCTCTATTGTTTTTGTAGGGATGCTTTTGCAGGGATGTTTTGTAGAAAGGTGTGTTCAGTCCCAGATAACCGGGAGTGTCGAAACCCCACGCAACTGCGCGCCGTTGATCTGCGGCACGGGCTGGCTCGGGTCCAGGCGCAGGTTGGGAAACAGGTCGAGAATCGCGTTCACCGCGCTGCTGATCTCGACCTTGGCCACGAACTGGCCGATGCACATGTGCGGGCCAAAACCGAAACCGAAAGACGGTTTTGGCTTGCGGTCGATGTCGAAGACGTCGGGGTGTTCGAACGCGGCTTCGTCACGGTTGGCAGACACCACCATGCATTGCACGAAGGAGCCTTTGGGAATCTTCACACCGTGGAATTCCACGTCCTTGGCGGTCTCACGCACCTTGAAGGTGGCGACCGGCTCGAAGCGCGTGGTTTCGTCCATCAACCTGGCGATCAACGAGCGGTCGGCTTTCACGCGTTCCAGCAGGCCTGGAGTAGTCAACAGCAAGGTCATCACCGAGCCGAACATGCGCGTGGTGGTTTCACCGGCTGCCGGCAACAGCGAACGCGTGAAGGTGATGACTTCGTGGTCATCCAGGGTCCGCCCCTCGTATTCGGCACGCAGCAGGCGCCCCACGACGTCATCGCCCTGGCTGCCCTCGGCGCGACGTTGCACCACGACTTCCTGCAGCGCGTCGTACAAACCCTTGACCGCAATGCCGGCCTGGCGGCGTGCTTCGACCATTTTGGTCGGGTCAATCTGGTTGCCTCCGACGATGGCCAGCGCCCAGGCAGCGTATTGCTTGTATTTGGAGGGATCATCCGAGGGGAACCCCATCAAGGCGTACATCACCCGAATGGGCAGTTCGAGGCCGAACTTCATCAGGTCGGCCTTTTTGGCCGCCAGCATGGGCTGGATGTATTCCTCGCGGATCACCTGGTCGATCTGCGGGCGCCACTTGTTGACGGTTTCCGGCATGAACGCCGGTTGCAACAGCGCGCGTACCTTGCGGTGCTCGTCGCCATCCATCGCGAGGATGATCAAACCGTCGAAGAATGCGCCGAGGCCTTCGGCAATGAACCCGCTGGTGAAGGTCGCGCCATCGCGCAACACGCTCATCACATCCTGATAGTTGAACAAGGCGAAGGTCGGACGCGTACCCTGCTGCGTGCCAGCATTGGTCGGCACACCGAACTGGGTGATGAAGTCGCCTTCGTAGATCGGCGACTTGAGGCGCTGCTCACGGCACACCTCGTGAATATCCAGGTCGGTACCGCGGTACAGCTGCGACACCGCGGAATATGCGGTGGCCAGGTCCAACGCTGCGCTCTCGTTGCTCATCAATATCTCCTATCTCTTGTTTTTATTGTCCGGGCACCGGCTTTACGTGCAGTGTCCGGGCTGCCAACCTATGGTATGCGCTCGTCCAGGTACGGGCAGTCCGATTCGTTTGACCCGGGGTCAAACGAAGTCCCGCAAACAACACATGCCGGCAGAAGGAACAGAAGGTGGCGACAAAGACAGCTGAAGGTGGCGAACAGGGCAAACGCAGCACAATGAATCGCCTGCTCGCCGCCGCACGCATCGAATTCGCCCGCAAAGGCCTGGCAGGCGCGCGCGTCGAAGCCATCGCCATTGACGCCGGGGTTACCAAGCAACTGGTCTATCACTACTACGGGTCGAAAGAAGGCTTGTTCGTGGCGGTATTGGACGAGTCTTCGGACAACATCATGTCCGAGCTGGTCAACCTCAACGTGGAGTCGTTGCCACCGCCGCTGGCCATGCGCAGCGTGCTCAATCACTTCTTCGATCAGTACCGCTTCGATCCCTTCCTGGGTAGCCTGGCGCTGGAAGGGATCCGCTATCACGACGTCCATGAAACACCGCGTAACCATTTCCTTGAGCTGGCGCCGGCGCTGATTGCCAAGTTGGACGCGATCCTCAAGCGCGGTGCTGCCAGCGGTGATTTCCGTGCCGATATCAACCCGCGCCTGCTGCTTGCCAGTGCGTCCCTGGTGACCACCGGCTGGTTTACCAACAGCTATTCCATGTCAGCCCTGGCGGGCCTGGATACCGACTCCGAAGAAGGCCTGTCGACCTGGCGTCAATATTCGGCTGATTTCGTCCTGGCGGGGATTTCACTGCGCACATAAGATTTTTTGTATGAGCGCGCTTCAAGACCCCGCCGGGTGCAAGACATTGTGGCGAGGGAGCGGTTGTTTGGCTTGCCATGGTGAAGGATGCAGCGCGCCTCAAGACCCCGGCGTACACCGCGCCGGGTGCAACACATTGTGGCGAGGGAGCGGTTGTTTGGCTTGCCATTGGTGGAGGACGCAGTGCGCTTCAAGACCCCGGCGTACACCGCGCCGGGTGCAAGACATTGTGGCGAGGGAGCTTGCTCCCGCTGGAGTGCGCAGCGCTCCCGCTTTTTGGGGGCCGCTTCGCGACCCAGTGGGAGCAAGCTCCCTCGCCACAGGGAGCGGTTTTTTGGCTTGCCATTGGCGAAGAACGCAGCGCGCTTCAAGCGCTCCGGCGTAAATCGCGTCGAGTGCAAAACATTGTGGCGAGGGAGCTTGCTCCCGCTGGAGTGCGCAGCGCTCCCGCTTTTTTGGGGCCGCTTCGCGACCCAACGGGAGCAAGCTCCCTCGCCACAGGGGAGCGGTTGTTTGGCTTGCCATTGGTGGAGGACGCAGTGCGCTTCAAGACCCCGGCGTACACCGCGCCGGGTGCAAGACATTGTGGCGAGGGAGCTTGCTCCCGCTGGAGTGCGCAGCGCTCCCGCTTTTTGGGGGCCGCTTCGCGACCCAGCGGGAGCAAGCTCCCTCGCCACAGGGGAGCCGTCGCGCCTACAGGCGTGCGTCGGGTGTGGTTCAGCGAGCGGTTTTCTTCAGGTACGCGCTCACTCGTCGGGCCGCCAGCCGTCCTGCCATGCCATTGACCCCGCCACCCGGATGAATGCCCGCGCTGCCCAGGTACAGGCCTGCGACCGGTAACGTATCGCCGCCCAAGCCATGGGCCGGGCGCATCGTGCTGGAGCGCAGTGACGTGGTGTCGATATGCACCACGCAACCGTTGACGGTGTTCAAGCGCGCCGTAAAGTCCGGTGCCGCTTCGATGTGCCGGCCAATCACCTGGCCCTCAATGCCGTCGATATAGTCATACAACTGCGTCATCACCTGGTCAGCCACTTGCTCGCGCAGGCCATCCCAACCCTGGGTCGGGTTCACCGGCATCACCGGCGGGTAGATGTACAACACATCCTGCCCCGCCGGGGCCTGGGAAGGGTCCGCAGCACTCGGCGCAGCCACGGTGATATACGGCAATTTCGGCACCTCGCCGCGTGAAGAAGTAGCAAAATTCTCCAGCACCGCTTCCTCGGTTCCGATCAACAGGCAGGTATTGCGCAGGTCCACACCATCACCGCGCCACGCTTCAAAACGCGGCAGCGAGATCTGCCCGCGCAGGGCCACGTCCACTTTCAACGGGCCCGAACCCTTGGCGTTGGCCGGCGCCATGGCGATGCGCGTGAGCAGATGCCGGGGGATTTCGCCGGCGGTGACCATTTCCAGCGCCGGCTTGGGGTGACAGCCCGCGATCACCGCGCGCGCAGTGAAGCTGCGGCCATCGGCGAGTTTCACACCCTTGACCTGCCCGTCCTTGGACACGATTTCACTGACGCTGGCCGACACCAGCACCTGCCCGCCCAATTCCTCCAGGCGTGCCTGCAAGGCATTGCTCAACTGTTGCATCCCGCCCAGCACCCGACCTACCCCGAAGCGATGAAGGAAGCCGAGCAACGCGTAGTAAATGCCACCGCCATCGGCACTGATATCCCCGGCCAGGCCGGTCAGCGCACACATCGCGGAAATAGTCACCGGGTGCTCGAAACGCTCACGCGCCGCCTGCAACGCCGAGCCTGTCATCAATGCCATCAGCTCGGGCTTGAGCGCCTTGCGCTTGATCGCCGTGCCGAGAATTTTAAGCTTGGTGCCCAGGTTGGTCTGTGCCGGGTCGACGCGCATCATCGGCAGCGCAATGTCCAGGAACAGGTCGATGACCTTCATGAACTGCAGAAATGCGTCGGCGTCCTTGCTGCTGAAGCGGCGAATTTCGGCGGCGGTTTTCTCGCGGTCACGCCAGAACACCAGCGAGGTGCCGTCCGGGTGCAGGTACACATACCCCGGCGCCATTTCCACCGATTTGAAGCCGTGCCGTGCCAGTTCCAGTTCAACCGGTACATGGGCGTGCACGCGCATGGACATCATGTCCAACGCACACGGGTGCACCAAGTGCTGTGGCGCCTCGGGGATCAGGTAGCCCGAAGAGGCCATGCCGCCGACCTTGTCGAGTGCCTCGAGCACCAGGACTTTCTTGCCTTCCATGCCCAGGTAGCAGCCCGCCGACAGGCCATTGCTGCCGCCACCGACCACGATCACATCAAAGTCATTGTTCAGCGCATGTGGGTTCTGATTCATCACAGGTTTCCAGGTGGTTCCAGCCATGGCAGCGTCTGGCGGCAATGGCGGCAAAAGAGACCGCGACGCGCCCGACGGACGCATCGCGCCAGGCGTTACATGCCGGTGCGGCCCATTTGCGCGAACAGCGCACGCATGGCCACCAACGACGGTGTATGGCTGCTGAAACCGCCATCGGCCACCAGCGTGGTGCCGGTCACGAAAGACGACTCATCACTGGCCAGGAACGCCACCACGTCGGCGATCTGCCGGGGCGTGCCCAATTCGGCGGTGCAGTGGTTGTCCCGCAGGATATCCAGCAGTGCGGCGGGCATCGCGTGCTCGGAGGGCGCCAGGCCGATCTGCACGGCATTGCCGCGAATGCCCTGCTTGCCGTACTGCGAAGCGACCATGCGCGGCAACATCATCAAGCCGGCCTTGGACGTGGCGTAGCCGGTCAACGACATGTCGCCCTGCATGCCCAGGCCCGAGGTGGCAAAGATGATCGAGCCCTGGCCGTGTTCCAGCATCACCGGGATCACATGCTTGGTGCACAGCACGGCGCCGCGCAGGTTGACCGCAATGGCGCGGTCCCAGGCCTGCATGTCGAGGTTGACGAAATCACGGTCCAGCTGGCGTTGTTCGGCGTTGAGAATGGCCGCGTTGTTGTGCAGCACATCGATACGCCCAAAGTGTTGGCGCACCTGGGCGACCATGGCTTTGACGTCGTCTTCGGAGGACACATCGGTGCAAATCGCCAGCGCCTGATGCCCTTCGGCCAGCAGCGCCTGGGCTACCGCGCTGGCGCCTTCGAAATTGATGTCGACTACCGCGATGCTTGCGCCATGGGACGCCAGCACCCGCGCGCACTCGGCGCCCAGGCCGCCACCTGCGCCGGTGATGATCGCCACGCGCCCTGCCAGTTTTCCTGTACTCATGTCCTGTTCCTTATGGTTGTCTCGGCACGCCTCTGCGGCTTATTCGCCGGTGAACTGCGCTTCGCGTCGTTCGCTGAACGCCAGCGCCGCCTCGCGGGCATCCCCGGTCGGGGCCAGCAAGGCGAACAGGTCCAGCTCCAGGTTCAGGCCGCTCTTGAGGTCCAGTTCCAGCGCTGCCCGCGCTGCCCGTTTGACAAACGCCGACGCGGTCGGTGGTTTGCCGGCAATACGCTGGGCAAAGTCGCGCACTTCGCTCTGCAACGAGGCGCTGTCACTGGCCAAACGGCTGACCAGGCCAATGCGCTGGGCCTGCTCGGCGCTCACGCGATCGCCGGTGAGCAGCATGTCCAGTGCCTGGCCCGGCGCAACCACCCGCGACAGCCGTTGCGTACCGCCACCGCCGGGAATCAGCCCCAGGCCGGTTTCCGGCAGCGCGAACACCGCGTCAGGCGCGGCGAAGCGAATGTCACAAGCCAATGCCAGCTCCAGCCCGCCGCCCATGCAATAACCATGAATGGCGGCGATCACCGGCTTGCTCACCGCGTCGAGCGATTCGATCCAGCGCAGTTTCTCCATGCGCTGGCGCACCTGCAGGCTGGACTCGGTACCACGGCGCTCCTTGATGTCGGCGCCGGCACAGAAGCCCCGCTCGCCTTCTCCGCGGATCACAATCACGCGGATCGCCGGGTCCTGTTGCAACAGGCTCAGCGCCTGGGGTACGCCCAGGCGGATAGCGTCGTTGATCGCGTTGATTTGCCCCGGGCGCGTCAGAACGATCCAGCCGACCCTGGCCTCGCGCTCCAGGCGCACCGCCTCGTTGATCTGCACGACTGTTTGCTCAGGGTGCGTGGTGGTCATGCAGGGCACTCCTCGAACTCAAAGACCTGGCCGTTGAATTCCTGAGGGTCGACCTTGATCAGCGACCGACCGTCCACCGCCTGCGACGACTCGATCCACTGGAATCGCGTGCCACGCGCCCGCAAGTCTTCGGCCTTGGCGGCCAAGTCGTTGACGCCGATCCGAATGTAATACGGTCCTGGGCCCCAGTTGTTGACGTAGTGGCCGGCGTCGGTATTCCAGTAAGTCGCTTCCAGCACATCGAGGGTCGCGCTGTTGGGCACCGTAAAGCCCATCCGCGCGCGGCGGTAGCCTTCACTCTGGATGTTTTGGACCGGGCCGCTTGGCTCCCAGTCGAGGTTGGTCGAGACCTTGCGCAGGGTTTCATCCAGGTCGCGTACCAGGAAGCCACGGGCGGTGACGCGCACCATCTCGCCGGGCTTGAGGTCGCGCGGCTGTGCAGGTGGCAACTGGTAGGTTTCCGCCGGCATCTGCAACGGCTCGGTGGGCATGATCTCGATGCACAGGCCGCCATCCACCGACGGCTGGTAATACGGTTGCTCCGGGGTGGCGCCCAGCCACAGCCGGTCGAACGGCATTTCCGGGGTGCGCTGGGCCATGCGGAACGGCAGGCGCCGGCGCATCAGCTTGGCCACCAGGGCGTCGAACTTGTCGCCATGCAGGGCCAGCACGATGGAGTGGGTCAACATCGGCCGGTGATGGCCCTGGAAATCCTTCAGGCTTTCAAGAAAGTCATGGAACAGCGGGTCGCCGGGGTTCGGTCGATCCAGGTGCCATTGCGGTTCAATGCGTGTCGGCGACACGGCCAGGGACTTGTGCACGCGCAAGAAATGCGCAATGTACGGGTGGTTATCGAACGCCTGGCGCCAGCGTTCATGTTTGTAGATCCCCAGCTTGTCGACCAGCATCTCGGTCATGCCGTCCGGGTCTGGCACCATCATGTCGGCACTCAGCAATAACTCGAACATTTTTCTCTCCTGGCAATGTGCGGCCGGGGCCTGCCCCGGCGATTAAGTCAGCGGGCGCGCCGGGGTAAGGCGGCCTTGGTCAATGCGTGATTACGCGGCTGGGCCGCCGGCCTGCGGCTGTCTTGCTGCTGGCGTGTGTCCTCCAGGTCGAGGGCGGCCCCGCCCTTGGAGTTGCCCTTGGGGTTAAGCAAAAAGTGCGACAGCGCCGGGATCAGCACCAGTGCGCCGAGCATGTTCCACAGGAACATGAAGGTCAGCAGGATGCCCATGTCGGCCTGGAATTTGATCGGCGACCAGGCCCAGGTGATCACGCCGGCGGCCATGGTCAGGCCGACCAGCGCGACGACGCGGCCGGTGAAGTCCAGCGAACGCCGGTACGCCACGGCCAGGCTGCCGCCACGGGCCTGCACGGCCAGTTGCACGCTGAGCAGGTACAACGCGTAATCGACCCCGACCCCCACGCCCACCGCAATCACCGGCAGAGTGGCAACCTTGAGGCCGATGCCCAGCCAGACCATCAGCGCCTTGCAGATAATCGTGGTCATCAGCAGCGGGATCAGCGCCACCAGGGTCGCGCGCCAACTGCGGAAGGTCAGCAGGCACAACAGCGCAGTGGCGCCGTACACCGCCAGGTACATGGTGATAATGCCCTTCTCGACTTCGATATTGGTCGCCGCCTCGATGCCGGCATTACCCGCCGCCAGCAGGAACTCTACCGGATGCTCGGCGCCCGCGGCGGTGTTGTGGGTGTTGGCGAAATCTTCGGCCACCTTCAATACGCGGTTCAGCGTGTCCGCCTTGTGGTCGGCCAGGTAGGCAATGATCGGCGTCACCGAACACTGCTGGTTGGTGATGCCCGGCGCGGAAATCATCGCGGCATCCACGGCCGAGTTGGTGATCGCCTGGTCACGGCTGATGCTCAGCCATTTCGGGCTGCCCTCGGCCATGCCCGAGCTGATCATGCGCACGGTTTCGCCAAGGGACTGGGTGGTCTGCACCCCCGGGGTCTGCCGCAGGCGCCAGGCCAGTTGGTCCATGCTTTGCAACGACTGGTAGAGGCGGCAGCTGTCTTCGTTGGTCTTGACGATGACCACGAACTGATCGCTCGACAGCCCGTAGTTTGCAGTGATGTAGGCGTTGTCGCGGTTATACCGCGAGTCGGCGCGCAGCTCCGGCGCGCCGGGGTCCAGGTCGCCCACCTTGAGGTGCATCATCACCGCGGTGCCCGCCAGCGTCACGACCAGCGAAAGCGCGATCACCGCCGTGGCCATCGGCCGCTCGGTAAAGCGGTCAAGGCCATGCCAGACGCGCCCAAGCACGCCGCGATTGGCTTCACCCGCCTGGTCCTTGGCGATCGCGATACGCGCCGCTTTTTGGCTCACGCCCAGGTATGAAAGCGCCACCGGGATCAGCAACAGCTTGGTGAAGATCAATACCGCGACGCCGATACTGGTGGTCAGCGCCAGGTCGCGAATCACCGGGATATCGATGATCACGAGCACCGCGAACCCGACGATATTGGTCAACAGTGCTGTCAGGCCGGTGAGGAACAGCCGGCGAAAGGTGTAGCGTGCCGCGACGTATTTATGGGTGCCACGGCCGATATCCTGGAGGATGCCGTTCATCTTCTGCGTGCCATGGGAGATGCCGATGGCGAAGATCAAAAACGGTACCAGAATCGAGTACGGGTCCAGGTCGTAACCCAGGATCTGCATCAACCCCAGCAGCCATACCACCCCGGCCACTGCCACACCCACCAGCAGCAGCGTGCTGCGCAGGCAGCGGGTATAGAAATACACAAACAGACCGGCGATCACCACCGAGGCCCCGAAAAACAGCATCACCGAATACAGGCCGTCGATCAGGTCGCCGACCAGCTTGCTGAAGCCGACGATATGAATCGCCACCTTGGGGCTTTCGAGAACGCGAATCTTGTCTTCGAGCTGTTTGGAGAAGTCGCCGTAGTCCAGCGGTTTGCCGGTCTGCGGGTTGGTATCCAGCAGCGGCGCGACAATCATGCTCGACTTGCCGTCATTGGCCACCAGGTTACCAATGATGCCAGCGCGCATGATGTTACTGCGCAGCGCCTGGATCGACTTCGGGCTGCCGTCATAGTCAGACGGCATCACCGCACCACCGTCGATGCCCTCCTCCGTGACTTCCTTCCAGCGCACGATGGGCATCCACAACGACTTCATCCAGGACCGATCCACGCCGGGTATCAGGTAGAGGGTGTCGTTGACCTTTTGCAGGGCGAGCAGATAGTCGGCGTCGTAAATATCACCGGTCTTGTTTTCCACCACTACGCGAATGCTGTTACCCAGGCCTGGCAACTGACTTTTGTAGGCCATGTAGTTCTTGATGTAGGGGCTGGAGCCGGGAATCATTTTTTCGAAGCTGGCATTGACCTGCAGGCGCGTGGCGAAAAAGCCCAGCGTCACGGTTGCAAGCAAGCAGGCAACGATAACCAACATGCGGTTTTTGAAAATGACCCGCTCAAACCAGCCGCCGGAGTTCTTGTCGAAGTCCTCCAGGTTGGCAATCACTGGCATCCCGCTGTTGAATTTTTGCTCGACCATGTTTTCTGTCTCGTAGGGGAATCGTGCCGACCGCGTTAATCAGCCTTGGCGATATCGATGACCTTGGCGCCGTTGAAGCGCGCAACGACCAGGCTCCCGGCCTGCTCGGTGGCGCTGGCGGCGTACACCTCGCCCACTCGCCCATTGGCCAGTTTGGTGACGTGCAGGGTCTGGCGATCCACCTTGACCAGTTGCCCGCCCTGGCTCACCACGATCAGGGCTGCGCCCTGTTCGACAATGCTCACCAGGCTGCCATTGAGTTGAGTGTCCAGGGCCTGCCAGCTCTGGCCGTCATCGCGACTGGCAAACAGATTGCCGCGTAGCCCGAACGCCAGCAGCAGCTGGTCGAAAGCACGCACGCCGAAATAGGTCCCGGTGTACGGGGTGTCGATTTTCACGAAACGTTGCTGTTGGTTGTCCAGGCGCAGCAACAGCCCCTGTTCACCACTGATGTAGAACGTACCGTTGTGCTCAGCCAAGCCATACAGGTGCATGCGCTTGGGGTTGTCCGCCCGTTCGATCCACGGCAGCCAGGTTTTCCCGGCATCCTCGCTGCGCAGGATCATGCCGAAGGCGCCGACCGCAAAGCCGTGGCCTTGTGCGTCAAACAGCACGTCGAGCAATGGCACCGGCAGTACATCAGCCGTCGCCGACGAGCCCATCGCGCGGCTGACTTCCTGGACCATATCCGCCGCGTCCTGGTCACCGCTCTCGGCGCGTTGGCCATAGACGCTATTGAGGACGCCGAGCAATTGCCGGCCATCCATTTGCACCGCCCAACTGAGGCCACCATCGGTGCTGTGCAGTACCACGCAATCGTGGCCGACAATCCAACCGTTTTGCGCGTCACTGAAACGCACTTGCACAAAGTCACTGGAGACCGGGCTGGGCACTTGCTCCCAGGTCTGGCCGTTGTCGCGCGAGCGCTGGATCAGGCCGTGCAGGCCCACACTCACCAACGCATCGCCGGCACGTGCAACGCCCAGCAACGGCGACGCCAGTGGGCCTTCGAGCAGGCTGGCCGGCTCTTGCAGCGGGTCGATCAGCGCAGCGGCTGCCTGCGCATGACCTGCCGCCATCAGCGCGGCGATCAGGGCAATGTTCAGCACTCGCGTGAGCGGGTTGGAAAGTCGTACAAGGCGTTGGCTAATCATTATTTTTATCCTCACCAGGCCGGGGTCCCGGCGCCGGCGCGCATCTGACGATTGACGCGCTGGCGACAGGACCACCTCTTCAACTGCGCGCACCTCCAGGGTGCGCGCAGGTCACCGCATGCCGCTTGATGCTAGCGCTGGGTTTCGCGCGCCACGATCGCCTCGGGGTTCATATCCCGTTCGGAGCGGGGTTTATCGACGAACTTGTAGCCGCCCTTCAGGCCGTCGTTGAGCAGTGCCCACATGCCTTTGTTGAAGTCGTACACCACGTTCTTGACGTTGTACGGCAGGGTCTTGTCGTACAGCTGCACGCCACTGAGGAAGATCGCACGGTACAACGCGCCGCTCTGGTCCCAGGCGTCATACAGGCCGATGCCGTAGGTGTCTTCATCCAGGTAATAGGTACGCTTGCTGTAGACGTGACGCTTGCCCGGTTTCAACGTGGCTTCCACTACCCACACGCGGTGCAGCTCCCAACGCTCGCACGCCGGGTTGGCGTGGTGGGTGAGAAACTGGTCGTCCTGCTTGCACTCGAAGTAGAACTTGTAGGCGTTGTACGGGATGTACATTTCCTTGCGGCCCACCAGCTTGTAGTCGAAGCGGTCCTGGCTGCCGGAGAACATTTGCAGTTCGTCGAACAGGGTCACGCCGCCCTGGCTTGCCACCGGGGTATCGAAGGAAAACTCGGGGGCCAGTTTCACCCGGCGTTGACCCGGTGAATAACTGAACGCACGACGCGGCTTGGTGGTGGGGTCCATGTAGTCGTTGATGCCGGTCACTTCGCCAGAACGCCGCGCCGGGTAGTTATTCAGCGAGTACACCCGCGCATACATGTTCGGGTCACGGTCCGGCTGCTCGGTCTGGTAGTACGGCTGCTCCTCGAACGTCGCCTGTTCGGCGGCCTTGGTCCGCGAGCCATTGGCGTCTATCACCCAGCTGTTGGACGAGCTGGTGGTGGAGTAGCCATGGCCGATCTTGTAGCGCAGTTGCTGGTTCCAGATCACCTCGTTGCCGGTCTTGGGGATCGGGAACGGCAAGCCGCCACGGCAGGCGACGTCCACTGCCAGGCCTTCCTTGGTGGTGTTGCAGCCGGTGGCATTGCGCGTGGTTGCAGCCAGCACATCCTGCGGGTAGGCCGTGGTGCGATGGCTGGGGTAAATATCGAAGTAATAATCGGGGTATTTCTTCAGGACTTCTTTTTGCCCTTCGCTGAGCTTGTCGGCGTATTGCGCCACGTTCTGCGCGGTAATCCGGAACAGGGGTTTCTCATCACGGAACGGGTCGGCCCAAAAGCCACTTTCGGGCTTGAAGTCTGCAGGAGCCTTGGTCAGGCCACCGGTGTAGGCCGGAATGGTGCCTTCGGCATTACCTGCCTGAATCGACCCAAATGCAGTGAGGGTTTTACCGATCTGCGCCGCTTCTTCCGGGCTGACGGCGGCGATGCTGCTGGCAGCAAAGCCAAGCAGTGCGATGGACAAGGCAATTTGTCGTTTCATTCAGACAGGCTCCGTTTTTATTGGATTTGTTCAGAAGGAGGTTTTGAACGTGAATGCCAGCCAGCCACGGTCGGTATTACCGACGCCGCCGTTGCCTCCCACGGTACCGTTGGACAGGTTCTTGGACTGGGCATGGGTGTCGGCGTAGCGCAGGCCAAACTCGTACTGCTGCTGGTAGGTGAACTTGACCCCGGTAGACCAGGCCAAGGCACCTTCACTGCCACCGCCGGCGGAAGCGGCGTTACCGTGAATGCCGTAGTTGACGGTCAATGGGACTTCCAGATCCCACGACGGGAAAATGTTCAGGTATTGCGGCGTGTAGTTGACCGCAGCGGCATAGTAGTTACGGGTAGAGCAACCGTCCGACTCATCGCCGGAATTGGCAACAGCTGGGCTGCGCCCGCTGGTACAGGCAGCGTTGCCCTTGTATTTGAACAGTTCCTCGTGCTCGGTGACTTTGGCCAGGTGGCTGAAAGCGAACTCTGCGACCAGCGTGGCATTCTCGGCAATGAAGTTACGCGGCACGCCATACACGGCGTTGGCGATGAAGTGGATGGTGTCGCCGCGAGGGCCTTCGTCATCCAGGGTGCTGACGCCGGTCGCGTTCAGTGCGCCGTTCATGCGATAGGACAATTCACTGCCCACGGCGATCGAGTCGAACACCCGCGCGAAGCTGACGCCGGCCAGTTTCACCCCACGTGGGTACACCACGCGGTACTCACCCAGGTTCGCCTTGATTTGCGGGGCCAGCCACGGCTGGTAATCGTCGAACTGGCGGTAGTAGGCGCCGAAGGTCGACTCGATGGCCTCCAGGTTGTATTTGGCCATCACGCCCCAGTTGGCGCCGTCGCGGCCAAATTTGGAGTTCTGGCGCTTGAACGCGCCAGCACCGGCAGGTAACTGGTCCGGGCCTTCAAACAGGAAGTCCGCGCCGCCGAAATAGGTGCCACCGTAAGGGATACGGGTGTTGTCCCATTCATAGAAATACTGCCCGGAAATCGACAGAGAATCGGTGACTTGCGCTTTCGCCGAGACTTGGCCAACAGGCAAAAATACTTCTTTTGTCTCAATACCAGGGCTTGTGGCGGCTTTTACCCCATCACTTGGCGCCTGGGAGTAGGAAACGGAGTGGGCACCGAACAGCAGGCCTTCACCCCAATAGTTGGTGTGCCGACCAACCTTGACGTTGACCGGCGTGTCGCCCAGCTGGAAATTCTTCCAGATGAATGCGTCCAGGATTTCGCCCGATGGCCCCCGCACGTAGCGCTTTACTTCGTCGCTGTACCGGTCGTTTTCATAACTGGTCTGGCCACCCACCTGACTTTTTACGCCAGTGTCGCGATAAGCATTGTCGTACCAGCCGGCGAGGCTCAGGCGTGCGCCCCACTCGTTCAAGTATGAAAAATCGACTTCGGTAAACAGATCGACCCGATTTGTCACGATGTCGTGTTTGCCGAACTTGCCGTCGGATTCGTCGTAGGTAGGGTTATTCATGATGTGACTGTCCTGGCCATCCATACGCATGCCCAGGTTGTAACGCACGGTGTTGTCCCAACGCAGGCGGTAGTCGGGGTTACTCAGGTCGAACGAAACTGCGTGGGCACAGCTCATGCCGCTGAGCACCGCCAGCGCGACAGCGCTACGGCTGAACACCTGCCGACCGTGCTTGGTCATGTCTTTCATACGAGCCACCTTTTATTTTTATTTTTCAGTCGTTTATGTGAGATCGGTAGAACGCTTTCTGCTGTATTGCGGGCAGGTGTCGCGCACCTTGCCCCAAGCGCCTCAGCCCTATCTGTCCAACTTCCCAACAGCTGCAGGCCCAGCGGCTTGGAAATCAAATTAACCGAGAAAAACAAATAATTCCATATAAAGATTTCAATTCTATATTCAGAATCACAAGCTTCAGTACCCCATCGGTTCACACCTTCACAACCTACAGAGCTCGGCACATCCACGCAGACATATTGCACATAAAAAACTTAACTGTTCAATTGTGTTTTGATCCGGCGTCGGTTTGCGTTCTAATGGGCCTTGCCGGACGCGGCCGCCGCGTCGTCGCAACGCCCATAAAAACAAGAGGAAAAAGCCGCGAATGAACATCGATCTGAGGGGAAAACGAGTCATCATCACGGGTGCTTCAAGGGGCATCGGCCTTGCTATAGCAAGCGCGTTCGCCCTTGAAGGTGCTCGTGTAGCGATTTGCGCGCGCAGCCAGGATGCCGTCGACGCCGCCGCCGCCAAATTGCGCGAATCTGCCGAACAGGTGCTGGCGCGCGTTGTGGATGTCACCGACACACAGGGTGTTCAACACTTCGTCAGTGAAGTGGCCGAGGCATGGGGTGGCGTGGACATTTTGGTCAATAACGCCGGTCAAGGGCGTGGCGGCAGCCTCGAAACGCTCACCCCGGAGGCCATTCTTGAACACGCAAATGTGCTGCAAATGGGCCATTTCCGTTTCGTCCAGGCGGTAGTGCCGCATATGCGCAAGCAGCAGTGGGGGCGGATTATCGAAATCAATGCGCTCGCCGGCACGGTCCCGACGCCGGACGGCATTCCCTCGGTGATCAACCGCGCTTCGTGTATCGCCCTCTCGCGCTCACTGGGAATGTCCCTGGCCAAGGACAACATCCTGGTCAACAGCCTGAACATGGGTTGGATCGACACTGGCCAGTGGGACCGCCATTACCGGGAAATGGGGCCCGGGGTCAGCCGCGAAGAGTTTGACGCGATGGTGCTCAAAGTGGTGCCCATCGGGCGCTACGGCAAACCCGAAGACGTCGCCGGCATGGTGTTGTTCCTGTCCAGCGAGTACGCCAGCTTCATCAGTGCGGCGTCCATCGACATCGCTGGCGGCATGGGTGGGCAAATCGCGTATTTCCCAACGCTCAAACGCGATTTCGCACAGGCGGTCAAGGCGCGTAATGCGGCCGATCAATAGTACGGACGCATCCGATGAATAACCTGCTGTTTCCCGTGCTTGCCACGCTGATCTGGGCGGCAAGCACCGTGGTCAATCGGCTCTCCGTGGGCGTGATCGACCCGGCCGCGATTTCGTTCTACCGCTGGCTGGTGGCACTGCTTGTATTGTCGCCGGTGTTGCTGCCCAGAGTGTGGCGCCTGCGTCGCAACATCGTGCCATTGCTGCCCAAACTTGGCGTACTGGGTTTGCTCGGCATGGCGCTGTATCAATCGCTGGCGTATTTTGCCGCGCACACGGTCACTGCAACGTCCATGGGTCTGATCCTGGCGACCCTGCCGCTGCTGACCATGCTGCTGGCGTTTGCGATTCTGCATACCCGCCCCACCCCGTTGATGCTGGTGGGTGCCGGGGTGTCGTTTATCGGCCTGGCGTGGCTGTTGTCGGCCGGTAACCTTTCGTCGCTGTGGCAACAAGGGGTTGGCCGCGGGGAGTTGATGATGCTGCTGGCGTCGCTGTCTTATGCGCTGTATTGCGTGTTGGTCAAGCGTTGGCGTATTCCCTTGCCGACCTGGGAAAGCCTGTACGTGCAGATCGCCTGCGGCACGCTGTTTCTGGTGCCGGCGTTTGTGCTGGCGCCCACGGTTGCCTTGACGCCGGCGAATATCCCGTTGGTGTTGTTCGCTGGTCTGTTCGCCTCGGCGCTGGCGCCAGGGCTGTGGATGCGTGGCCTTGACACCCTCGGCGCGGAAAAAACCGCCGTGCTGATGAACTTGGTGCCGCTGTTTACTGCGGTATTGGCTATTACGCTGTTGGGTGAGACGTTGCATCTGTATCACGCGGTGGGGGGCGGGTTGATTCTGGTGGGTATCTGGCTTACGCAGGGGAAGTAGGTGTCCAGGCAGGCCTGTGGTGAGGGAGCTTGCTCCCGTGGCGGCCTGACAGCCGACCAGGATGTTGGATTTGACCGGGTACATATCCATTTTTGCGGTAACGGCGGCTATGGGTTCCGCTCTTACAGCGGGTGACTTTGGAAAAGCCCCAAAGTAACCAAAGGGCTCTTGCCCCACCACTCGGTGCCTCGCCTAGGCTCAGCATGCCCGAACGCAGGCTTGAATCCGTGGGTAACCCGGCTGGACGCCGGGTTAGCCGTCCTGGGCCAGGGAAGGCCCAGGACGGCGGCCCAAGGATTCAAGCCTGCGTTCGGCCAGCGTGGTTGACGGGGCGCTTGAGATCAAGATCCAAAGCAAATCACAGCAAATCACAGCAAATCAGGGGAATATTGGGTGGCTGTGAGGTTGTCACGGGAGCAAGCTCCCTCGCCACAGGTGCCTGGCCTCCCAAGATGGTTATGTAGGGGGCGCAGCCCACGCAGTCAGTAACGTGTCGCGCAGACGCTGGATACCCGCCGGGGCGAGGCCGGTGAAGCGAGCCAGGTAGGGATCGAGCCTGCCGTATTCGGCGTCGATACTGGCGTAGGCAGCCTGCAGATACTCCGGCCTTGCGTCCAGTACCGCATCGATCGCGACTTCGTTTACCGGTTTGCCGACCATGTGTTCGATCGCATTGCCCAGGGCGGTCTGGCGCTGGGTATCGAGTTGATGGAAACGGCGGGCCGACAGGAGGTAGTCGGCCATGATGGTTTCGGGGGCCACGCCTAGGGCATGCAACAGCATGCGCGACCACTACGCCGGTGCGATCCTTGCCCGCGGCGCAATGAATCAGCACCGGCGTGTGCCCACCGACGAGCAATTCGAACACGGCCGCCAAGTGCGGCGCCAGCAGGCTCGGTAGCTGGCGATATACCTCCAGCATCATCTGTCGCGCGCCCTCCTGCGCCGGGTTGGCTGCCAACATGGCCGCAATGGCCGGGTCGGCACGCACATCGCCGCTCACCTCCAGGTGCACATGCCGTGTGACGGTTTCGGGCAAGTCACTGGGGTATCGCTCACGCTCGGCGCCGCTGCGCAGGTCGCACACGGTTTTGAGCCCCATCTGCTGCAGCGCCATCCAATCCTCCACCGTCAGACGATGCAACTGGTCCGCCCGCAGCAGGGTGTCACCCGCGATGCGCCGCCCACCGTAGGCAGGCAGGCCTTTGAGGCTGCGAAAGTTATCCGCGCCCTGCAGGCGCATAGTCGTACTCGGGGTCACAACTCAGGCGTCCAGTTGAGGTTGATAAGCCGGGGCCAATGGCCGCGCATCCTTGCCCAGGATCGGCGTGCGTCGGGGCGTGCGGCCTTCGGTCAAGAGGTTGATGGTGTCCCAGTCCTCGGCAGCCGCGAAAAAGCGCTCAACCATCGGTAAGCCGGTTTGCCCCCAGTCATCCATGTTCGACATCCACGTCTGCATGCCCCACACCGGCAAGCGACACAACTGTTCCCAGGCTGCATCCTGGCCGAGTACGCCCTGCGCGCCCAGGCTGATGAGTTTCTCGCGGTACACCCGCAACAGGCGCTGGGCATCCGCTTGCCGCTCCGCCACGGTCAGCGCGCCGAGCATGAAATACGTCACGTCGCGCCAAGGCCGTCCCCATCGCGCGAGCTGCCAGTCGAGCCAGACGCGCTGGCCATCCGGACGCAGGAAGCTGTTGCCCTGGTGGGCGTCGCCGTGGATCAGGCAACCCGGTGAAGTCTGCTCGCGCTCAAACGCAGCCATTTCATCGAAGGCATGGCTGAACAATTGCGGCGAGTCATACATCCACGACGGCAGTACCCGCTGATATTCCGGCTTGCTCAGGTTCACCTGAATGTAGTTGTACATCCGCAACAGGCCGTCGCAGTCCACCGGGTTGGCCATCGACACCGGCAGCCACGCTTGCTGCTGCAACTGCGCACTGCCCCAGGTCGCGCCATGCAAGGTGGCCAGGGACTCAAGGCCCGCAGCCACACCGTCCACGCCCAGATGATCGGTGCTGTGGCCAAACTGCCCGGCGGCCAGGCCAAGGTCTTCCATGACCACGATGCCTCGACCGCCGCCGTCGGCGTCCCAGTCGGTGAAGTAGGTCTTGGGCAGAGGCGCCTGCGGCCAACTGCTCGCCAAATGATAGAAGCGCGCCTCAAGCTCGCAGATATCGCCGCTTTCAAAGCCCTCGGACCAATTGGACTTCAGGCACAGGTGCGGCGCAATGCCCGCACGCTGGCCCGCGTCATTCAAGGTCAGCCTGGCGCGAAACTTGGTGGTGTGACCGTTACGCACCTGCACCGGCTCGAGCGCCAGCACCTCGACGCCGGGATAACGCGGCTGCAACAGCTGCGTCAGCCACTGCGCCGTAACCTCCTGCAGTTGCCTGGGCAAGCGCCCGTTACGCTGTGGATAGGGGCGCCCGGCCGGTAGGTCCAGCGAGCGTTCGGTCATGACGACACCACCGCCGGCACCTTCAATTTGAGCAGTTCGATGGCGTTGCCGCTGCGGATCCGCTCACGGTCATCGGTGGACAAACCCAGCCCGGCCGTCAGGTCGCCGTGGTCGTAGGCGCCGCCGAAATTGGTGCCGTAGAGCAGGCGGTCAACGCCCACCACTTCGGCCACGCCACGGCGCAGGCCTGGCGCATGTACGTCGAGGTCAAAATAGAAGTTCTGCATATATTCCATCAGCGGCCGCTGGTTGCGCGAGTCCGGCGCCATGGCGCGATTGAGTTCACTCAAGCGGCCCAACTGGAACACCGCCATGCCGCCCGCATGGGTGATGTAGGTTTTCAAGGTGGGAAATACATCCAGCGCGCCGCCGCAGATCAGGTACCAGAAGAACAAGGTTTCATCGACGCAATCGCCAACGATCGAGGTGGTTTCGAATTTGTCGTCGGTGTGTTTTTCGCCCCAATAAATCGATTGGTTAAAGCCGTGCACCATGATGGGCACATCCAGTTGCGTGAGCTTTTCCCACACTGGGAACAGCCGCTCGTCATGCGCCTCCAGCCCGTTGAAATTGGCCCCGCCCACACACACGCCCTTGGCGCCCAGTTGGGTCACCGCACGCTCGATTTCGCGGGCAGCGTTCTCGGGGTCCGCCAGGTTGGCATGGCACCAGAAGTCGAAGTGGTCGGGGTCGGCACGGCAGAATGCGGACAGTTCATCGTTACAAACACGCGCGTATTCGTTGGCGAAGTCACCCGCCCAATACATGAAGCAGTGTGACGGCGTAGACATCACCAGCTTGTCGACACCGCGCTCGGCCATCAGCTTGCGCCGGCTGGCGTGGGTCATGCGCGCCAGGATATTAGCCTGCGCCTCAGCATCGGTGGCCGCCTTGGCGGGTTGTTTGGTACCCAGGGAAAAGTGGCCGACGGTCAGCCCCTGCACCTTCATGAACGGGCCCCAGAATTCGTGACGGTTGAGCATACCTTCGGTCAACAGGTGGGCGTGGACATCAATCAGCATGGCGTTCTCCTTGTTTTTAGTCATCCGGCTTTTAATTATCTGGCCCGGATGAGCCATCAGGCGGATAAAGCATCCGAAATAATATAAACACATTTTTAATATCTGTTCATTTAATTCCCGCAACACAGTGGATTTCACGCAAAAAAAACGGCCCTTTCGGGCCGTAAAAGTGGAGTCGAAGGGTGAATCAGCGCTGGGTTTCCTGGGACACGATGGATTCTGGCTTCATGTCCCGCTCAGTCTCCGGGACGTCATGCACGCGGTAACCGCCCTTCAAACCGTCGTTGAGCAGCGACCACATGCCCTTGTTGAAGTCGTAGCTGACGTTCTTGACGGTATAGGGGATGACTTTGTCGTACAGCTGCACTCCGCTGAGGAACAACGCGCGGTACAGCACCCCGCCCTGGTCCCAGGCGTCGTACAAGCCGGCACCGTAGGTGTCTTCATCCAGGTAGTAAGTGCGTTTGCTGTAGACGTGGCGCTTGCCCGGTTTGAGCGTGGCTTCCACCACCCACACCCGGTGCAGTTCCCAGCGTTCGCACGCGGGATTGGCGTGGTGCGCGAGGAACTGTTCGTCCTGGCCACAGCTGAAATAGAACTTGTAGGCGGTGTACGGGATGTACATTTCCTTGCGGCCCACCAGCTTGTAGTCAAAGCGGTCCTGGCTGCCGGAGAACATTTGCAACTCGTCGAACAGGTTCACGCCGCCCTGGTTCGGCACGGGCGTGTCGTAGGCGAATTCCGGCGCCAACTTGATCCGGCGCATCCCCGGCGTATAGCTCCAGGCGCGACGCGGCTGGCTCTGCGGGTCGAGGTAGTCGGCGAGGATGATCAACTGGCCGGCGCTGCGTGCCGGGTAACTGTCCAGCGCCCAGGCGCGGTAATACAATTGAGGGTCGCGGTCGGCCTGTTTGACCTGGTAGTACGGCGACTCTTCAAAGGTGGCGGACTCGGCGGTCTTGGTCACCGAGCCCGAGGAGTCCACCACCCAACTGTTGGATGACGGCGTGGTGGTGTAGCCCGCGCCCTTGTAGCGCAATTGCTGGTTCCAGATCACCTCGTTGCCGTTCTGTGGCAGCGGAAACGGCAGGCCGCCACGGCAAACCGGGTCGACGGCCAAACCGTCCTTGTTGGTGTGGCAGTTGGTGGCATTGCGCGCCGTGGCGTCGAGGACTTCCTGCGGGTACGCCGCCGTGCGGTGCGAGGGGTAGATATCTAGGTAGTAGTCGGGGAATTTCTCCAGCAACAGCTTCTGCCCGCCGCTGAGTTTGTCCGCGTACTGCTGCATGTTTTTCGAGGTGATGCGCAGCAGTGGTTTTTCATCCTTGAAGGGGTCGACCCAGAAGCCGCTGTCGGGTTTGAACCCAGGTGGGCTCTGCCGCAGGCCGCCCTGATAGGCGGGGATCGTGCCTTCGGCGTTACCGGCAATAATTGCACCGAACGGCGTGAGGGTTTTACCGATTTGCGCCACCTGATCGGCGGGCGCCGCCGCCAGGCTGCAAGTGGCCGCGCTCAACAGCGCGAAGGCCAGGGCAAGTTGTCCGTTCATAGCAGGTACTCCGTTTATTGGCGTTATCAGATGGAGGTCTTGAAGGTGAAGGCCAGCCAGCCACGGTCGGTGCCACCCACGGCACCGTTGCCGCCAATCGTGTCGCCGGGGATGCGCTTGGACTGGGCGTCGCTGTCGGCGTACCGCAGGCCGAACTCGTAACGCTGGGCATAGGTGAGCTGCACGCCGGCGGACCAGGTCAGCGCGCCTTCATTACCGCCACCGGCTGAAGCGGCGTTGCCCGACAGGCCATAGTTGACGGTCAAGGGCACGGTCATGTCCCAGGAGGGGAATACCGACAAGTACTGCGGCGTGTAGTTGACGGCCATGGCGGCGTAATTGCGGGTGGAGCAGCCGTCGCGCTTGTCGCCCGACCCCGGCGTGCCGACCCGGGGGTCTACACAGTTATTGTTGTGTTCACCCAGGTACAGCTCCTCGTGGTCAGTGACTTTGCGCAGGTGGCTGTAGGCGAACTCGGCGACCAGGGTGGCGTTGTTGGCGATGAAGTTACGCGGCACGCCATACACGGCATTGGCGACAAAATGCAGCGTATCGCCGCGCGGCCCTTCGTTGTCCGTAGGGTCGATGCCCACCGCATTCAACGCCCCGCCCTTGCGATACGACACCTCGCTGCCTACCGAGACCGTGTCGAACACCCTGGAAAAACTCAAACCCACCAACTTGACGTTGCGCGGGTAGACCAGACGGTAGCTGCCAGTGGCGGCCGAGACTTCTGGCGCAAGCCAGGGTTGGTAATCGTCAAACTGGCGGTAGTACAGGCCGACGTTCGAACTGATCGCCTCGATCTCATACTTGGCCATCACCCCCCAGTTGGCGGAGTCGCGGCCGAACTTGGAGTTCTCCCTTTTCAAAGAGAAGCCCGGTGCGACGGGCAGCCGGTCGGGGCCTTCGAAAAACGGGTCTGCCGCGCCAAAATAGGTACCGCCATACGGCAGCCGGGTGTAGTCCCATTCGTAGAAATACTGCGCAGCCAGGGTCAGGTTATCGGTGGCCTGAGCCTTGGCCGAAATTTGCCCGATGGGCAAAAACACTTCCTTGGTTTCGATACCGGGGCTGGTGACCGCCTTGGCTCCGTCCAGCGGCGCTTGGGAATAGGACACGGCATGCGCGCCGAACAGCAACCCTTCGCCCCAGTAGTTGGTATGGCGGCCCGCCTTGACGTTGATCGAGGTGTCGCCGACCCGGAAGTTCTTCCACAGGAAGGCATCGAGAATTTCCCCCGAAGGCCCTGCGGCATAGCGCTTGACCTCGCCGCTGTAGCGATCACTGTCATAGCTGCTCTGGTAGCCGGCTATATGGCTGCGCACGCTATCGTCGTGGTACGCCTGGTCGAACCAGCCGGCGGCGCTGACACGGGCACCCCACTCCTTGCGATAGGAAAAGTCGATTTCACTCAAGATGTCGACGCGGTTAGTGACGATATCGCCCTTGTCGAACTTGCCATCGGATTCATCGTAACTGGGGTTATTCATGATGCGCCGGTCCTGGTCTTCCATGCGCATGCCCAGGGCGTAACGCAAGGTATTGTCCCAACGCAGGCGGTAGTCGGAATTCGGCAACTCGATGGCGGCCGCCAGTGCCGTGCCGCCTTGGCCCACCAGTACCAGCAAGGCCAGGGTCTGCCAGGCTTGCTCACGCCGCTGCTTATTTATCGGTTTCATGTAACCACCTTTTGTTTTTATTCTCAGTCGGTTGATCCACGCGCTCATCACGGCCTCGGGGCTAGCGCCCGATGGGGTAGATGATGGATTTTTCCTGGGTGAATTCCTTAAGCCAGTTGGGCCCGAATTCGCGCCCGATACCGGAGCGCTTGAAGCCACCGATCGGCGCGTATGGCAGGCTGCCACTACCGCCATTGAGGTACACGCTGCCGGCACGGATGCGCCGGGCCAGGGCATAGGCCGTTGCGGCATCGGCCGAGGCGACGGCCGCGTTGAGGCCGAACCGGGAGTCGTTGGCGATGACCACGGCTTCGTCGTCGCTGTCAAAACCGATCACCACCCCTACCGGCCCGAAGATCTCTTCCTGGGCGATCAGCATGTCGTTGCGCACGTCATCAAACAGCGTGAGTTCGCTGAAAAAACCACGCGACAAATGCGCCGGGCGCCCGCCGCCGCACACCAGCGTGGCGCCCGCGTCGCGGCCCTGGCGGATGAAATGCTCGACCTTGTCGCGCTGCGACGCCCGGATCAGCGGGCCCATCATCACGCCGGGGTCAGCCGGGTCGCCGACCTTCCACTGGCTGGCGACGGCCTTGGCGCACTGCACAAACGCCTCGCGCACGGAGTGATGCACCACAAAGCGCGTCAGCAATGCACACCCTTGGCCAGCGTTGACCGCCAACCCGGCCACCGCACCCAGGGCGGTGGCCTGGATATCGGCATCCGCGCGCACGATCAACGCCGACTTGCCGCCCAGCTCCAGGTGCACCCGTTTCAAGGTCGGCGCGGCCTGGCTCATGATGCTGCTGCCGACGCTTTCGGAGCCGGTGAACGAGACCATGTCTACCCGGGGGTCACTGCTCAACAGGCTGCCGACTTCAATACCGCCGGTGACAATGTTGAGTACGCCCCTGGGCAGGCCGACCTCTTCGGCGATCTGGCCGAACAGCAACGCGCTGTACGGGGTAAACGGCGAAGGCTTGAGCACCAGGGTGTTGCCCGCCAGCAGCGCCGGGAAGACCTTTGCAAGGTTGAGTAAAAACGGAAAGTTGTAGCCCGTGATACCGGCCACCACGCCAATTGGCTCACGCTCGACCGTGCCACTGCCGAGGATCAGCGGGCCACCCGGGTTGAAGGGGTTGGGGTTGGCATGCACAGGAATCTGCTGGCTGTCGCTGTGCAGCGATTGTTCGATCGCCGTCAGCACGTGGGCCAGCGGCATATCCACCTGCATCGCGTACGTCACGCCTTGGGAACAGCCGACTTCGGCAATGATCAGTGCGGCGATCTGCTCACGCTTGCTCACCAGCGCGGCATGCATGCGCCGCAGATAGCCTGCACGTTCGGCCATGCTCAGCCATGGCCAGGGGCCGTTGTCGAACGCCTCGCGGGCCGCCGCCAGTGCGGCGTCGGCGCTGTGCAGGTCGCCCGTCGGGGCCAGGCCGATCACCGCTTCGCTGGCGGGATTGAGCACCTCTTCACGAGGGCCGTCGACGTTGACCCAGGCACCGTTGATGTAAAGCTGGTCGAGCTGAGTAAAGGGAATAGTCATGCTGCGCTGGCTCCAGAAAGTGTGCCGGTGATCAGTTCGGCCGCACGCATGGCAATCGCCATCGCCGGGGCATTGGTGTTTCCGGACACCAGGCAAGGCATCACGGAGGTATCGACCACCCGCAGGCCCTCCACGCCGCGAACACGCAATTGCGGGTCCAGCACCGAAGCGCTGTCGGCGCCCATGCGGCACGTACCGGAAACATGGAAAGCGGTCTGGCCGTAACGGCGAAAGGCCGCGAGGATTTGCTCGTCGCTTTGCACCTGCGGGCCGGGGGTAAGCTCCTTGACGATGAACGGCTTGAGCGCGGTTTGGGCCGCCAGGCGACGGAACCAGCGGAATAAGGCAACGGCCGAGGTCCGGTCGATTTCTGCGCTCAGGTAGCGGGCGTTGATCTGCGGTGGCACCGACGGGTCGGCAGATTGAATCCGCACCTCGCCCTGGCTTTGCGGGCGCAGGAAGTAGCCGCCGATCGTCAGGCCGGGCTGTTTGTCGATTTCCACCTTGTTGCCATCACCGTCCATGGAATACAGGCTGACGCCAATCTGCGCATCCGGCTGCTCAAGCTCCGGGCGCGTCTTGATAAACCCCCCGGCCTCGTGGGCGGCATGGGTCATCGGCCCCTTTTTGCGCAGAAAATACTGCCCCAGCGCGCCGAGCAAACCCAGGCCATGGAAACAGTGGTTGAAGCTGCCGCGTGTCACTCGGTACTGCATGGCCATGTACACATGTTCGCGCAGGTTGCGACCCACTTCGGGGGCATCCTGCACCACGGCAATTCCCAGGGGCTCAAGCACACTGGCCGGGCCGATGCCGGACAATTGCAACAGCTTGGGCGACTCAATGGCTCCGGCGCACAACAGCACTTCGCGGCGTACCTGGAAGCGCGCCTTGCCGGCGCGGACCTGCACGGCCGTGGCACGTCGGCCGTTGAACTCGATGCGCTGCACATCGGTGCCGGTCATCACCGTGAGGTTCGGGCGTTCGCGCACCGGGTCGAGAAACGCCTTGGCGGCGCTGAACCGCTGGCCGTTCCAGGTCGTTTGTGGTTGGTAACCGAAGCCGCCCTGGCGCACCGAGTCCACGTGGTTAGTGTCGTCGGTGCGCGCCGCACCCAGCTCGCCAGCGGCGCTGATCACCGCGTCGCACAACGCATCCCCCGCCGGATGCACCGTGACCTTCAAGGGCCCGCCGACGCCGCGCCACTGGCTTTCGCCCAACTGGTGGTCTTCCAGCGCGACAAACTGGCGCCCCATGTCGGCCCAGCCCCAACCGACGCACCCCTGGGCTTCCCAGCCGTCGTAGTCAGCAGGTGTACCGCGCACATACACCATGCCGTTGACCGAGCTGGAACCGCCGATGGTCCGGCCTTTGAGCCACTGCTCACTGGCCATGCCTTCGCCGCGCTCGGCCTGGTAGTTCCATACATGAGGGTTGCCCGGGTTGAGCAATTTGCCGATGCCACGGGGCATGGCGATCAGCGGGCTGGTGTGGTCCGGGCCGCTTTCGATCAGCAGCACCGAAACCTTCGGATCGGCGGACAAACGATTGGCCAGCACGCACCCCGCCGAACCCGCCCCGATAATGATGTAGTCGTAGATAGTGCTCATTGTTGTTCTCCAGGGTCTCTTGCGGACCGCAGAAAACATAAGTCGCCGGGCATCAACCCACAACGAACAGAACCGCGAATCTGTTCGACATCGCAGTTTTTAATTAACACTTTTTTAAAAAATGTTCTAAAACTAAGGTGCTTGTCTTGGCGGTCGATGCCATGATTCAAGCCTCAACGCCGAGGTAAATCCTCTCGCCCGGCGCCAAGATTCCAATAAAAAAGCTGCAGAGGTACCGGATGACACACGCCGCCCCCGCACACAGGCTCGATAACACGCACTGCCACCAGCGCCACATGCTGCGCTCCCAGCGAACCCGCGATCTGCTGTTGGATAACATGTATCGACTGGCCCTGGAGAAGGACTACAACGAAATCACCGTGCAGGATCTGCTCGACCGAAGCGGTGTGGCGCGCTCGACGTTCTACGCGCACTTTCGTGACAAGGAAGACCTGATCATCGCCGGCTACGAAATTATCGGCGTACCGGCCACCAAGCTCACCGACGTCCAGGGCGACCGGCGCGTAGTGCTGGACGTCTCGACCTGGCTGTTTGGCGCCACCGAACGTCATGCCGCACTCACCACATCGTTCTTCAGCGGCGCCGGACACCGCGTGGTGCTGGCGCACCTGGAAAACATCCTGATCATTCAAGTACGCGAACACTACCGCAAGCAGGGCCTGTACCAGGCCACAAAACTACGCGGAGAAGTCGCCGTGCGCTGCTTCGTCGGCGCGTTGCTAGGGTTGTGGCTGTGGTGGGTACGCCATGATTATCCGGGCTCGGCGCAAGACATGACGGAGGCGTTTGATACATTAATGAATGATGGGAGCTGGCCTGGTCCTTCGCCGGGGTAGGACTAACCACTTTTACACTGCTTTTGCTCTTGACCTTGATCTCAGGCGCCCCGTCAACCACGCTGGCCGAACGCAGGCTTGAATCCGTGGGTAACCCGGCAGGACGCCGGGTTAGCCGTCCTGGGCCAGGGATGGCCATGACGGCGGCCCACGGATTCAAGCCTGCGTTCGGGCACACCGAGCCTGAGCGAGGTGCCGAGTGGTGGGGCAAGAGCCCTTTGGTTACTTTGGGGCTTTTCCAAAGTGACCCGCTGTAAGAGCGGAACCGATAGCCGCCGTTACCGCAAAAATGGATATGTACCCGGTCAAATCCAACATCCTGGTCGGCTATCAGGCCGCCATCGCAGGCAAGCCAGCTCCTACAGTTTGATCCGGTTTACATCCGGCAAATGGTGGCGCCCGGGAGGCCGCCACGGGAGCAAGCTCCCTCGCCACACGACCCGCCAATCAACATCCACGCACAAACACTCAGGACGCACACGCCATAATCAAAAACTGCCTAAACGCCTCGGCCGGCCGCGACAGAGCCCGATCTGGCAACCAGATCAACCCCAACTCCATGGGCGGAATCACGTCCACCAACGGCCGTATCTCGATTTTCTTGCCCTCCAGCGACCAAGCGCGGTACAGCATGTCCGAAAGAATCGTCACCCCAAACCCATGCCCCACCAAGCCTCGCAGCGCCTCCAGCGACGACGTGCGAAATGCCACCTTGGGCGCCAACCCCCGCGACTCCCAGTAACGCAGCGTCGAGGTGTCGCCTTCATCCAGCGTGGCGAGGATATAGGCATGCTCGGCAACGTCTTCGAGGTTGATCGACGCCGCTGCCATCAGCGGGTGTTGACTCGACAGCCAGAGCTGGCGCCGCGAGCGGATCAGCACATGATGGGCAAACCCGCGCAGGTCGGGGGTGTTGGACAGGATGACCAACCCCAGGTCCAGCTCGCCATTGCTGACGGCCGCCTCGATGCTCTGGCGATCCATGTCCACCAGGTCAACCTCGACCAGCGGGTAGCTGCGCTTGAAACGCGCCAGCAGCGCCGGCAAAAAATACCCCAGCACCGTGTAGGAAGCGCCAACCCGCACCGTGCCTTGCATCCCGTGGCTGAGAAACAGTGGCTCGCTGAGTGCGTCTTGCAGCGTGTCGAGGATATGCCGGGCATGCTGGGAAAACTTATTGCCTTCAGCCGTCAGCGCAACGCCGTAGGGCAAGCGATCAAACAGGCTGACACCGAGCGACTCCTCCAGTTGCAACACTGCGGCGGTGATGGCCGATTGTGAGACGTGCACCTTGAGCGCCGCCTGGGAAAACTGCCCGGCGTCGGCGGCGGCCACGAAATAGCGCAACTGGCGCATGGAAATATCTTTGCCTTTGGTCATCTGATTTCCTGATACCTGCCACCTGAATATATGAAACAGCTCAGTCCGCGCGCTGGGTACACTCGGGTCAGGCTGCGCCCCTTGGAGGCGCTGACCCTCGAATTTCAGCACCAACAATAAAAATCGCTGAAGGTAGAAAAATGAACACGATCCAATACAGCGAGTACGACTGTGAAGACACGGGGCATTTCCTCACCGAGGCCTCAGTGGCCAAGCAAGGCTTCGACATCCGCATTGAACACGCCCAGTGGTCCAACAGCGGCACGGCCCTGATTGAAACCGGCGACAGCTGCCTGCTGCGCCTGATGCTGCCTGCCAGCGCGCATGACAACCCCAATTGCGGCAGTTTTTCCAGCCGCGCAGGGCATGCATTCCAGCCGCTGGGAAAACTGCTGTTCATTCCCCACGACACCCAGTTCCACTTGCGCCACGACGCGTGCGCGCAAAAGGCGCTTGTCTGCGTCTTCGACCCTGCCGCCTTGGGCGTGCTGGGGTGCTACCGCTGGAACTGGCAAGACAACGTCCACGAATCCATGCTCAACCTGAAAAGCCACTACCTGCATGCCTCGTTGCAGCGTCTGGCCGAAGAAGTGGCTCAACCCAGCTTCGCCAGCGAACTGCAGACCGAATGCCTGCTTACCAGCATTGCCCTGGACCTGCGCCGCGAATACATCGATGCACCTGCCAGCGGTATTTCAGAAGGTGCCAGCGGCGAAAAACTCAGCCCCGGGCAACTTAAATTCCTGCGCGAACTGCTGGATGCCAGCCCCGACGTCGAGTGCTCGCTGCAACGCCTGGCCCAGGCATGCGACTTGCCGTTGCGCACCCTCTCCAGCCGCTGCAAAAACACCACGGGCATGACCCTGCGCCGCTACGCCGCGCAATGCCGCCTGCAAACCGCCATGGCGTTATTGGCCGACCCGCATTTGTTGGTCAAGCAGGTGGCTTATCAGTCAGGCTTCAACAATGCCGCCGCCTTTGGCGCCGCCTTCCGCAAGGAACTGGGCGTGACGCCGGAAGAGTTTCGCCGCCAGCGCCAACGGTAAAGGGCGCCCTTTCAGGGGCGCCGCGCCTGGCGACCTAACGTCGAATCGTTGCGGTAATTTTTGCGTGAGGGCCACTGACCTGCGCCGCCCAGGCTTCGGCCGCCTGGTCGAGCGTGAAGTCGAGGTAATCGACCTGGATCTGCTGCTCTTTGGCGATACTCAGCAAGCGCAGCCAGATCTGCTCACGGTCGGCTGGCGGGCGTTGACCGGTGCCGATGCACGACAAGTTGCGAAACAGCAGGTCGGCGATGTCCAGGTTCAACTGACGCCCGGCGCCGGTGCCGATGGTCATGATGCGCGCGCCCCAGTTGGTGGCCTTCAAGGACGTCAACATCGGCTGGCCGCAGACCAGGTCCAGCACCACATCAAACCCGCCGTCGGCGGCGTCCTTGAGGGCGGCGACATCATCGCTGCCGCCCAGGGTCACCACCTCGTCGGCAATCCCCCGGGATTTCAGGCGGCCCAGCGCCTCTGCGGAACGCGCGGCGCCCACGACTTTACCGGCGCCCATGCCGCGTGCCAACTGCAAGGCGATCTGCCCAAGGGTGCCGGTGGCGCCGAGCACCAGGACCTTTTCGCCCTTCTGGATCTGCGCCTTTTCCAACGGCACGATGGCGCCGGTGGCGGCAATACCCATGCTGATGGCGGTCTTGTCGTCGACATCATCCGGCACATTCCAGACTTCGGCTTGAGGCACCAGGGTACGTTCTGCCCAGGCACCGAACGGCAACACCGAACGCTCGCCAAAGTACACCCGGCGACCATCCGGGGCACGGCCCACGCCCTCACCGCGAATCACACAGGGGTACTCGACGCCCAGGCGATAAGCGCCCAGTACGTCCCAACCGCCAAGCCCGGCGGTATCCACGTCAATCAGTACTGCCCCGTCCTGGGGTTGTGGTTCCCGAAAGTCCTGTATGACCGGTGGCGCATTGCGCTCGGTGATGATGGCTGCTCGCATCGCATTCTCCTTGTCTGTTTTGTTGTCAGGTTGCGCATGCAGCAATAATTGAACACATTTCTATTTATTGTCCATATATTTTACTGAATAGCGATTTTACGTAGCGGCCAATGCCTGCCCTTGATAGCGCGGATACCCGCCAAGCGTCAGCAGTAGCAAGGGGCCGACCACAAAACAGATGCCGCTGAACAACAGCATCGCCGAGTAGCCGCCGGTGACTTTGTACAACAGGGCAAACAGCAAGGGTGACAGCGCCGCGCCGGCAGTAATCAAGCCCAGGTGCGCACCAAACAGGCGCCCGTAATCGCGCATGCCGAAGTAGCGTGCGATCAAGAACGCGGCGATGTCGAACTCGGCGCCTGCACCCACGCCCACCAGCAGTGTCGCCAGAATGTACAGGCCAATCGTCGCATCGCCGTAGGCAAAAATGCCGCAGGCAAACGCCGGCATCAGCAGCGCCAGTGACGCCACCGCCGGCGCCCAAAGGCGATCGATCAGGTAGCCCACCACCAATCGCCCAAGGATCAACGACACGCCAAAGCTGCTGAATACCTGGCTGGCCTGCAACGCGCTCAAGCCCCGGTCCTGCAGCAACGGCACAATGTTGGTGACCATGCCCACCACGCACGCCACCACCAGGGTCATCGACAGGTTGCACACCCAGAACCGCCACGAGCGCAGGGCTTCGCTCAGCAACAAACCGCCGGCCAGTGCCGTGCTCGCTGTGCTGGTTTGCCGGGCATCAGCGGTCGGCAGCAGCCAGCGCAGGGCCAGTGGCAAGGCCAGCAACAGCGGCAACAGCCCGAGTGCGAGGAAGCCTGCCTGCCAGTTCCAGCGGTTGATAGCCCAGGCGGTGATCAACGGCAAGCCGATGGCCGCCAGCCCTGAACCACTGAGGATAATGGCCAGCGCCAGCCCCCGGTTTTCGTCGAACCACAGGTTGACCAGATGCGACCAGGTCACCTGCAAGGTGCCCAGCCCGGCCAGTGGTACCAGGAAAAAACCCAGGTACAGGCTCCAGATCGAACCGTTGATGCCGGTCATGGCCCAGACACTCAGGCATAACGTGACCAGCGACACCAGCGTGACCGCGCGCAGGCCATACCGCAGGTTGAGCCAGCCGGCCAGTTGCGAGGCGACGATAGTGCCCAATGACAGCGCGGTGATTGCCGCCTGCAACTGCGCGCGATCCCAGCCCATGGCGTTTTGCAGGGGAATCACCATGGAACTGAAGCTGTACAGCAGCAATGAACTGGAACTGGTGGCGACGCCAACCAGGGCCAGCACCAGTACCCTCCAGCTGCGTTTGAACTCAGCGTTATCGAAGCCTTTCATGGTGCATTACCTCAGTCGTTGCCAATAAACACAGCCGCTTGCGCGCTCGTCGCCAGGACGTGCTCGCGTCGCGCCTGGCCCGGTGGATCGCCCAGGGTGTCCTGGGGGTGAATCAGCGTCGGGCCTTTGGCCAGATTCTGCAGCGCCCACAGCGCCAGCTCCTCGGCTTGGGGCAGGACCATGCTCAGGGCGTCGGGAATATTCAGCTTGACCATTGCCTCGCGCATGGTGGGGGTGTCGACGGTGCCGATCAGCACGTTGAGGACATCCACCCCATGGTCCTTCCACTCCGCCCAAAGCGATTCGCCCAGGTTCAACGCGAACCCTTTGGTGGCGCTGTACATCGCCAGTTTGCGCACGCCGCCGAGTGCCGCCTGGGACCCCACCAGCAGTAGCCCGCCCCGCCCGCGTTCGAGCATGGCGCCGCCAAAGGCATGACTGCAGCGCATCACGGTCAGGCTGTTGAGACAGAGCAGGCGCTCCCAGTCATCCGCCGAGGTGGCGATGAACCGGGTGATATAGGGATCGCCGCCGGCGTTGTACACGAACAAGCCGACTTGCCGCGTGCCTACGGCCGCCACCAGTTGCTCACAGGCGTCGTGCCGGGCCAGGTCCTGGATGACGGTCAATACTTCGACGGCATACTCGCGCTCTAGCTGCGCCTTGAGTTCGGCCAGCGGCTCGCCGCGACGGGCCACCAATACACAATTGAGGCCACGGGCCGCGAGCAGATGGGCAAAGGCTGCGCCCACCCCGTGGGAGGCGCCCGCGATCACGGCCCAGGGGCCATAGCGATGCACAAAATCCGGATCAGACATACAGGTTTCCTCAGCTCACAGGTGGCAGGTCGATGTGGCTGGCAGAGGCGCCAATCGCTGTGCTGCCATACACCAACACCCGACGTTCGACCTGGGCCATGAACAAGCGCAGCAGCGGCTCGTCATATTCGGGCCCGGCGCTTTTAACGAAGGTTTCCAGGGCCACCTCGATTTCGCTGTAGTCGGCGAAGGTACGGTCCAGCAAGGTTTGCGCTTCTTGTTGTTCCAGCTCGCGCAGCTTCAGCTCCATGGCGTCACCGCGCCCTAGGTACTCCACCAATTTGCCCACCGCACGCAGTTTGGTTTGCTGGAAGTCGCTGGTGACCTCCACTTGCGCCAGCGCGTCCGTCAGCATGGTCAGCAACTGGGCATTCGGACCGCTGTCGACAATCGGCAGGTGCGGCGTGTGCAAGGGCACGCCCATGGCTTCGGCCAGCGCATGCACCACCACCCGGCGCAGCGCCAGATCGAATTCGGTGTAGGTGTCATGCGGGTCGCCCGGTTGTGGCGTGGCCACCGAGGCGGAGAACTGCAAAGTGCTGACCGTGGCGAACAGCAAGGTGTGGAAGCGCACCACATCGGGGTCGGCCGGCTCACCGGTCAGCGTTTGGTAATGGCGATACAGCGCGGCAAAGCTGTCGCCCAAGGGTTCGTAATTGTCACGCATGCGTGCCGAGGCCAGGTCGGCCAACGGATCGCCGATCATTGCGAACTCAAAGTCGTACAGGCCATGCACTTGGCCGTTCTCGAACAGAAACTGCCCCGAGTCGTACTGCACGAAGCCGGGCCGGGTGCGATGCTGCGGCACATTGCGCCGCAGCCAGCCCAGGGCGAACTCGGCCAGGGGCTGGGCGCGGGTCTTGTTGCGCTCATACAAGGGGTAGTAGGCGTACAGCCCCGCCAGAGCAATGTCCTCTGCCGTGCGGGGCAAATCGATGCCCTGTTCGACAAACGGCTGCAGCGGTAGCTGGTGCATGCGCGCCATGGCCGCGACCCACTGGCGAGCGACGCTGTGGCGTTCGGCATCGTCCTTGGCGGTGGTGACGTCACGGCTGCCGGGCACCAGCTCCATCACGATCGCCTGAGGGTCTTCGCACAGCCCGTAGATATGCGGCACCGGTACGCCTTGCTGCTTGAGCTGGGTGAGGATATCCGCCTCGCGCCGCAGTTCAGGGAACGGGCTGACGTCGCCGCCGCGCTCGCCCCGAATGTGCAACTGCAGGGTTTCGTCGCCGCGCTGCAGTTCCAGGTTCCAGGCCGGGCGCCAGCGCAACAGGCGCTGCATGGCCGTGATCTTGCCGCCCAGCAAGTCTTCGACGAAGGTGCGCAGCTTTGCTTCGACGGCGTCAGCGGTCGGGCTCTCGGTTGTTTGCATGTCGATCTCCATCAAGGGCTGAAGGCCAGCGCCGCTATCAATTGGCACTGGCAGCGCCGGCGTTCGGGCCACCCACCTCTGCCAGCGGAACACCCTTTTTCTTCGCCAGGTCGGCGGTATCGAGGTACTCACGCCAGGCACAGATCAGGCCCTGTTCATTCAGTTCGTACACCGCCACCATCGAGTGCGGCATCGGCACGCCATTGTTGACGCAATAATCATCGCGCTCGGTCATCACTACCCGCGCCGAAGACACGATGTGCCGGGTGGTACAGCGGTTATGAGTGACGTAACTCATCTGCCGTTCTATCTCCTGGTGCAACGCTGCTCGCCCGCGAATCACCGGGCCGCCAGGCACCCACAACTGCCAGACGGCGTCTTCGGCAAAGGTGGCCATGATGCGTTCGATATCCGGGCGGCTGCCGTCGGAGCCATCGCCCCAGGCCGCCAGCATGTCGAGAATGAAGTGTTCTTGTTCGAGGGCCATGGGCCGGGCTCCTGTGTCGGGGATGGGGAGAGTCAGGCCGAGGCCTGGGGCAGCAGCAAATTACGCACCACCGGCACCATCGGCGTACCGCAGCTCATGCCGCCGTCGACGCGCATCAGGGTGCCGTTGACATAGGCGGCATCGTCACTGGCCAAAAACGCGGCCATCGCGGCAATGTCGCGCGGTTCGCCCAACTGGGGCACGTTCTGCAGGTCGAGGAAGGCTGCCTGCATCGCTTCGGTGGCCCAGCTTTCCATGGCCGGCGTACGGATCACGCCGGGCAGGATGCCGTTGCAGCGGACGCCGCGCTTGCCAAACGTCGCGGCGATGGTTTGCACGTACCAGTTCAACGCGGCCTTGGACGCGCCGTAGCTGAACTGGCTGATTTCGCCGGCGATCGAACTGGTGGAGGACGTAAACAGAATCGACCCGCTGCCCTGGGCGAGCATGTGCGGCAACGCGTATTTGCACGCCAGCACGCCACCCAGCACATTCACACGCATACAGTTGTGAAACAGCTCGGTATTGAAGTTGATGAAGTCGATATCCCGCGTAGTCTCCGGGTTGCGGTACACCGCGTTGTTAAAGAGCACATCGATACGCCCGAAGGTGTGCACCGTGGTCTCGATCATTTGCCGCAGCTGATCCTCGTCGCCGACATCGACCTGCAGCGCCAGGGCACGCGGGCCGATTTCGGTGGCCACGGCCTGGGCCGAGTCGAGGAACAGATCGGTCACCACTACCCTGGCGCCCTCCTCGGCAAAACGTAAGGCCGAGGCGCGGCCAATGCCGCTGCCCGCGCCGGTAATCACGCACACTTTGCCGTCCAGGCGCTGTAAAAGCTGGCTCATAAAAAACTCTCGCAATTCGAAAAAAAGGCGCCCTGCACGACGCCTAAAAGGAGCTTCAGGTCAGCGCGTCTGGCCACCGGCAATCGTCTGCGGGTTAGCCTCGCGCTCGGATACCGGCGCTGCGCGATAGCGTGTCGGGCCATTGCCAAACATGCCGTACTGGTCACGCGTGAAGTCGTACAACGCGTAGGAGTCCTGCTGCGGGTTATTGGGTATGCCGTAGGCCTCGATGTTGAACTGCGAGCCGGTACGGAACAGCGCGCCACTGTCATCCCAGGCGTCATACACCGCCGCGCCGAACGTATCCTCGTCGATGTAATAGCGGCGCTTCTTGTGGGCGTGACGTACACCGTCCTTGCGAGTCGCCTCGACGACCCACACGCGGTGCAGCTCCCAACGCTCGCAGTCGGGGTTGATGTGCTTGGGCATCAGCTTCTTCTGCATGTCGCAGCCCCATTTCAGCGTGTAATTGCTGTAGGGAATGAACATCTCCTGCTTGCCCACCAGCTTCCAGTCAAAGCGATCCATTTTCCCGGAGAACAGGAAGATTTCGTCATAGAACGCCACGCCACCAAACGCCGAGTTGGGCGTGTCGTAGTTGAATTCCGGAGCCTTGCGCACGCGACGCTGGCCGGTGCTGTAGCTCCAGGCATAACGCGCATTGGCGACCGGATCCAGGTAGTCCCAATAGCCCGATGCCTGCCCCGCCGTCCGCGCCGGTGCGACGATAAACGACCAGATACGCTGGCCGATCTTCGGGTCACGCCCCGGCACGTCCAATTGATAGAAGGGTTTCTCACCGGTGGAGCGGTTGGTGTTGGTCAGCGTCGGGTGCCCCTGGTTGACCACATAGGCGCTGTGGTTCCAGTCCCAACCGTTGACGCCCTGATAGTTGAGGATGTAGTTCCACATGACCTCGTGCCCGTCCTTGGGCAACGGAAACGGCAAGCCACCGCGACAGCCCTCGCTGATCGACAAACCGTCGTTTTCGGTCCTGCAATCCTGCCGACTGGCGTTGCGCTGGCTGGCGGCCAGAAAGTTGGCCGGAAACGTCGCCGTGCGGTGGGTGGGGTAAACCTCAAGGTAGTAGGTCGTCGGGTTTTGCTTGAGCAATTGCACCTGCCCGGCGGCCAACTGGTCCTTGTACTGATCAACGTTGGCGGCAGTAATGCGCAAGCGCGGCTTCTCCCCGGCAAACGGATTGGGCCAGTTACCGTCACCCGGCACCAACCCCGCAGGGACCTTCAAACCGCCGTCATACGCCGGAATAGTCCCAGCCGCATTCCCCGCCACAATAGCGCCGAATGGCGTGAGCTTGCCGCCAAGGTCAGCTGCCGTATAGGCATCATCCGCCGTCGCGGAAGCCGTGAACACCAAAGCCACCAAACCGGCACTCACACCAGTGAGAACCTTCGAAAAACCAGCCATTGAAGGCTTCAGCTTTTGACTTGGCTGTTGATCCTGCTTTTGATCTGCTTCTGATCTCAATCGCCCCGTCAAACCACGCTGGCCGAACGCAGGCTTTGGAGCGTGGGTAACCCGGCAGGACGCCGGGTTAGCCGCGCTGGGCCAAGGATGGCCCATCGCGGCGGCCCACGCTCCACAGCCGGAGTGAGGGCATGCCGAGCCCAGGCGAGGCACCGAGTGGTGGGGCGAGGACCTTTTGGTTACTTTTGGCTGGGCCGGCTTCCGGTCTCTCCAAAAGTGACCCGCTGTAAGAGCGGAACCATAAGCGGACTTTACCGCAGCAACGGATATGTACTCCGACCCAAAACCCTGGCCGCCTGACCCAAAGCTTTCGCGAGCAAGCCCGCTCCCACATTTAGACTGCGGGGTGCCAGCTGACTCAGGGTTGGCCCCGAGGCCGTCATCGCAGGCAAGCCAGCTCCCACCTTTGGATTCGGGGGTATCAACCAGCGCCCCATGGAAATCAACCGTCATAACACTCTCCATTCAGATGAAGTAACCGCCGCACTCGACGACCACTGCAATGCAAAACCTGGGGCCCAATCAAAAGGCCGTGCTGAGCGTCAGCGACACCCAATTACGGTCCGTGAGCCCCACATCGCCGCTGCCGCCCACCACGGTTTTACCCACGCCGGGGACGTTCGCGTATTTGCGCTCGCTGCCATAACCGATGTACGACAAGGTCACGTCATAGCGCTCGTCGTAGGTGCCCTTGATCCCGGCCTTCCAGGTGTATTTGCCTTCGTTGCCACCGCCGGTGGCGGCATTGCCATACACGCCGTAGTCCACACTCATCGGTGCCGAGATATTCCAGCCGGGAAACACCCCCAGCCATTGCGGGGTAAAACTGACCGCCATGCCGACATAGTTTTTGGTCGCGCAGCCGTAGTGTTTGTCCTGCCCGGACGGACAACCGCCGTAACCTTCGCCCTTGTACAACTCCGCGTGCTCGGTCACCCGTTGCACATGGCTGAACGCGGTTTCGACGATCAGGTTGCCGGTGTCGAAATACGCCGTGCGCGGCAGCAGCCACAGGCCGTTCACCACCATGTGCCAGGTGTCGCCCCGGGCGCCTTCGTTATCGACGGTGCTGATGTTGCTGGAGACCAGCGAGGTGTTCTGTCGGTACGACAGGTCCACGCCAAGGGAGCCGCCGCCCAACACAGGCCCGGCGGAAAAGCCCAGGCCGTAGAGCTTGACGTCCTTGGGGTAGACGTAGCGGGCAAACGTCGGTGCCACTTGCAGGCCCCAGGGGTTGTAGTCGGCAAATTCGCGGTAATACAGGCTCACATCCGAGTGCAGCCAATCCAGGCTATAGGTGCCCATCACGCCCCAGTTGCCGGAGTTTTTAGGCTTGAGAGGGTCCACCAGTGGACGCGTAACCCCGCTGAGCAACGGCAACTGATTCGGCCCTTGCAAGGCCACATCCGCCGAAGCCAGGTAGGTCCCGCCTTCCGGCGCCCGGGTGGTGTCCCACTCGAAGAAATATTGCGCGGCGACCGACAACCTGTCGGTGATTTGCGCCTGGGTGGAAATCTGCGTCAGCGGCAGGAAGATCTCGCGCGTTTCGGTGCCCGGGTTACTCACGGCCTTACGCCCATCCAGCGGCGCTTGCGAATAGGAAATCGCATGCCCGGCAATCAACAAACCATTGCCCCAATACACCGTGTGGCGACCGGCGCGCACGCTGACGGGAATTTCACCCAGGTCAAAACGGGTGAACGCAAAGGCATCCAGCAACTCGCCGCTGGGGCCGCGGTGATAGCGCTTGGTAAAGCCCGAATAATGCCCGCCCCGGTAACTGGGCGTACTGGCACCGGGAACGGCGCCAGGGTAATAGACATTGCCATCGGTGGTCTTGACGTCGGTGTTGTCATAGGCCTGGTCGTACCACGCGGCACCACTGATGCGTACGCCGTGATACTGCTTGTAGGCGACCTCCAGTTCGCTCATCAGGTCGACGCGGTTGGTCACCACGTCGCCGCGATCGAACTTGGCATCGGACTCGTCATAACTCGCGTTATTTGCCAGCGCAGAGTCCCGCGACTCGGCCCGCACGCCCAGGTTGTAACGCACGGTATTGTCCCAGCGCGCAGACAAATCCGGGTTGCCGGTGTCGATCTCGGCGGCCTGCGCCATGCCCGCAGACACCGCGCCCGTACTCAGGCTGAACCAGAGGGCCAGCCGCAGCGGCTTCAGTTTTGGGTTGCTCATCAACACTCCCGTCACATTCTTGTTATTGGCAGCCGAGGGCTGTGGGTTTCGGTGTGAGCAGCAGTAGACGGCACGCGGCGGCGCCTCACAACGCGCAACGCTATCGCCCAAATGCGTTTTGCTATTGGCCAAATGCAGCCGCCGTGACACGTGCACCCAGGTATCCGAAAAGCCAATACCTGCAGGGTGTTTTTGTGATTTTACGATGCCAGGCACGCTGCCTAGACTGCGGCGAACAAGGCCGTGCCGTGCTCCCGGCGCCGCCATAAAAATAAAGCCTGGAGGATCAACATGAGTGCCGCCCCGTCCCTGGACGACAAGTACATCCAGCACAGCGGAAACGTTTTGCTCACCGGCATTCAAGCGCTGGTGCGCCTGCCGCTGATGCAGCGGCAACGCGACCTGGCGAATGGCTTGAACACTGCCGGGTTCATTTCCGGCTACCGTGGCTCGCCGCTGGGTGGGTTCGACCAGGCACTATGGAAAGCGCGCGACTACCTCAAGGAGCACCACACGGTGTTCCATCCAGGCATGAACGAGGACCTCGCGGCGACCTCGATCTGGGGCACCCAGCAGGTCAATCTGTTTGAAGGCGCGACCTACGATGGCGTGTTTGGCATGTGGTACGGCAAGGGCCCGGGGGTGGACCGCTGTGGTGATGTGTTCCGCCACGCCAATGCCGCCGGCACCTCCGCGTTTGGCGGTGTGCTGGCAATTGCCGGGGATGACCATGGCGCCCGCTCCTCTTCGCTGCCGCACCAGACCGAGCATATTTTCAAGGCGGTGATGATGCCGGTGCTGGCGCCGTCAGGCGTGCAGGAGTACCTCGACTACGGCATGCATGGCTGGGCCATGTCGCGTTACTCCGGTTGCTGGGTGGCGCTCAAGGCCGTCGCCGATACCGTGGAGAGCGCGGCGGTGGTCGATATCGACATCCATCGCGTGCAGCCGGTGATCCCGGATATCCCCCTGCCCGAGGGCGGCTTGAATATCCGCTGGCCCGACCCGCCGCTGGCGCAGGAACAACGCCTGCTGGAACACAAACTGTATGCCGCCCTGGCCTATGCCCGGGTCAACCGCCTCGACCGGATCGTCATGGATTCGCCCGGCGCACGCATCGGCATCGTGACCTCCGGTAAGTCATACCTGGACGTGTGCCAGGCCCTGAAAATCCTCGGCATCGATGACGCCCTCGCGCAACAGATCGGCCTGCGCGTGTACAAGGTCGGCATGGTCTGGCCCCTGGAAGCCGAGGGTGTGCGCCAGTTTGCCGAAGGCCTGGAAGAGATCGTGGTGGTGGAAGAAAAGCGCCACTTGATCGAATACCAATTGAAAGAAGAGCTCTACAACTGGCGCGAAGACGTGCGCCCGCGCATCGTCGGCAAGTTCGATGACAAGGGCGAATGGAGCCTGCCCCACACCGACTGGCTGCTCCCCGCCACCAACGACCTGACCCCGGCGATGATTGCCCGAGCCTTGGCCAAGCGCATTTTGCGCCTGCACCAAAGCGGGCCATTGCAGGTGCGCCTGGCGGTGCTGGACGCGCAATTGGCGAGCAAACACCAGTTCAGCAACCTGATGGACCGCGTCCCCCACTATTGCTCCGGCTGCCCCCACAACACCTCGACCAAAGTGCCCGAGGGCAGTCGCGCGCTGGCCGGCATCGGCTGCCATTACATGGCGGCGTGGATCTACCCGCAGACCCAGACCTTCAGCCAGATGGGCGGCGAAGGTGTGGCCTGGATCGGCCAGGCGCCCTTCACGGCCACCGAGCATGTATTCGCCAACCTGGGCGACGGCACGTACTTCCACTCCGGCATTCTGGCGATTCGCGCGGCCGTCGCCGCCAACGTCCAGATCACCTACAAGATTCTCTACAACGATGCGGTTGCCATGACCGGCGGCCAGCCCGTGGACGGCAGCCTGAGCGTCGCGCAAATCAGCCGGCAGCTGGCCGCCGAAGGCGTGCAGCGCATTGTGGTGGTCAGCGAGGATGTCGATAAGTACCAGCACATCGATGACCTGGCCGACGGCGTGCCCGTGCTGCGTCGCGACAAAATGGACGCGGTTCAGCAAGAGCTGCGCCAGTTCAAGGGCGTGTCCGCGATCATCTATGACCAGACCTGCGCCGCCGAAAAACGCCGGCGCCGCAAGCGCGGTAAATTCCCCGACCCGGCACGTCGGGTGGTGATCAACGAAGCGGTGTGCGAGGGCTGCGGCGACTGCAGCAGCAAGTCCAACTGCATGTCGGTGGTGGCCGTGGAAACCGAGTTCGGGCGCAAGCGCGAAATCGACCAGTCGTCCTGCAACAAGGATTTCACCTGCCTCAACGGCTTCTGCCCCAGCTTTGTCACGGTCGAAGGCGGCACCCTGCGCAAACCCAAGCCGCTGGCCAACACCGAGGAAGCCTGGAACCTGCCGACCCCGGCCGTCGCGGCGCTGGATGAGCCCTATAGCATCCTGGTGACAGGCGTTGGCGGCACCGGTGTGGTGACCATCGGCGCACTGCTCGGCATGGCGGCCTTTATCGAAGGCAAGGGCACCCTCAACCTGGACATGGCCGGCATGGCGCAAAAAGGCGGCGCCGTGTGGTCGCATATCCGCATTGCCGCACGCCAGGACCAGCTGTTCGCCCCACGTATCGCCGAAGGTGAGGCCGCGCTGCTGCTGGGGTGCGACCTGGTGGTAAGTGCCAACACCGAAACCCTGTCGAAACTGCGCCAGGGCGTGACCCATGCGCTGGTCAATTGCGAAGAAAGCATCACCAGTGCCTTTGTCCGCACCTTTGCCTTGCAGGCGCAAAGCGGGGATTTGCTCAAACACCCCGACCCGACCTTCCATACCCACAGCATGAGCGCGCAGATCAGCGAAGCGGTCGGCCCCGACCAGGCGGACTTTGTGGATGCGAGCAAGGTTGCCACGGCGCTGATGGGCGATTCGATTGCCACCAACACCTTCATGCTCGGCTACGCCTGCCAGAAAGGCTGGCTGCCGGTGGGTGAAGCGGCCTTGCTGCAAGCGATTGAACTGAACGGTACGGCGGTGGCGTTCAACCTGTCGGCTTTCGCCTGGGGCCGGCGCAGCGCGCAGGACTTGCCGCGGGTGCTGCGAAAGTTGCGCGACGCCAACGTGCAGAACGCCGAGCGCACGCTCTCCAAAGACCTGCAACAAAGCGTGACACCCCGCGTGAACGCACTCGGCGCCTACCAGAACGCCGCCCTCGGGCAACGCTACCAGCAGCGGGTCAAGCAGTTCATGGCTGCAGAAACCGCCCTGCTCGGACAGCCGGGCGCACTGTCGGCGAGTGTCGCGCGGCACTACTTCAAAGTGCTGGCAATCAAGGATGAGTACGAAGTGGCGCGGCTGTTCACCGATGGCCGGTTCCTGCAAAACATTCAGGCCCAGTTCGAGGGTGACTACCGCCTGCGTTTTCACTTGGCACCACCGGTACTCAACCGTACAAACCCAGGCGCCGAAGCAAAAAAACGCAGCTACGGCCCGTGGATGCTGCAGGGCTTCAAGCTCCTGGCCAGCCTGAAGGGCTTGCGTAATACCTGGCTCGATCCGTTCGGGTACACCCACGAACGCAAAGTCGAACGCGCCTGGCTGGCCAACTATGAATCGATCCTGGATGAGTTGCTCGCGGGCCTGACGCCCGACAACCTGGCCCTGGCGCAGGACCTTGCCGACCTGCCGGACAGCGTGCGCGGTTATGGCCCAGTGAAAGAGCGCTACCTGACCCACGCCTATCAGCGCCAGGCACAGTTACTGGAGCAGTGGCGCCGGGGTCCGTCCGCGATGTTCCACGATGCCGCCCAAGGCACCGGCAAAATTGCCGTCACACACCTTTAGGCAACAGCACCGTGCTGCGGCACGGTCATATTTTTGGAGAGCGCCATGCAAGATGTCGTCATAGTCGCGGCCACCCGCACCGCCATCGGGACCTTTCAAGGGGCACTGGCCAACACGCCTGCCGTGGAGCTGGGCAGCATTGTGATCCGGGCACTGCTGAAAACGTCCGGCATCGATGCCGCGCTGGTGGACGAGGTGATCCTCGGCCAGGTCCTCACCGCAGGCTGCGGCCAGAACCCGGCACGCCAGGCGGCGTTGAATGCCGGCCTGCCATTCGGCGTGGCGGCGATGACCGTCAACAAGCTCTGCGGCTCGGGCCTCAAGACCGTCAGCCTGGCCGTCCAGGCGATCCGCTGTGGCGACGCCGACGTGGTGATCGCCGGCGGTATGGAAAACATGAGCCTGGCGCCCTACACCCTGGCCAAGGCGCGCACCGGCCTGCGCCTGGGCCACGCGCAACTGGCCGACTCGCTGCTGCAGGATGGCCTGCTGGACGCGTTCAACGACTACCACATGGGCATCACCGCCGAGAACCTGGTCGACCGCTTCCAGCTGACTCGCGAGCAACAAGACAGTTACGCCCTGCGTTCGCAGCAACGCGCCAGCGCAGCCCTCGAGGCCGGGTATTTTACCGAGCAGATCACCCCGGTGGCCGTGCCCCAGCGCAAAGGCGAGCCGCTGCTGTTTGCGAAGGATGAACAACCCCGCGAGCACACCACGGCGGACAGCCTGGCCAAGCTCAAGCCGGCCTTCAAGGCGGATGGCAGCGTCACGGCAGGCAACGCCTCGGCGATCAACGATGGCGCGGCGGCGGTGCTGCTGATGAGCGCGAGCAAGGCCCAGGCCCTGGGTGTGCCGGTGCTGGCCACCATCAAGGCATATGCCAGCAGCGGTGTCGACCCGGCGATCATGGGGATCGGGCCGGTGTCGGCCACCGAAAAATGCCTGGCCAAGGCCGGTTGGCAGTTGGCTGACCTGGACCTGATCGAAGCCAATGAAGCCTTCGCCGCGCAGTCACTGGCCGTTGGCAAGGCGCTGGGTTGGGACAGCGACAAGGTGAATGTCAACGGCGGCGCCATTGCGCTAGGCCATCCCATCGGTGCTTCGGGTTGCCGGGTGCTGGTGACGCTGCTGCATGAAATGCGCCGGCGCGATGTGAAAAAAGGCCTGGCCACCTTGTGCATTGGTGGCGGCATGGGTGTGGCCCTTGCGGTAGAACGGCCATGAGCGGCGGGCGCCTGGCCGCCGTGCCCGCATCGCCATGGCCTGGCGAAACCGACGATGACGTGAGCACCCGTCAGTTGTTGCGCCAGGTGGCACAGGAGCTGTTCGCCGAGCAGGGTTTCCAGGCGGTCAGCCTGCGCCAACTGGCGGTGGCAATGGGCATGCAAGTGGGCTCGCTGTACAACCACATCGACAGCAAGCAGGTATTACTGTTCGAGCTGATCCAGGACCATGAAAGCGAGCTGTTGGCGCTGCTGTGCAAAGACCTCGTGCGCCGCGCCGAAGGCCTGCCGCAACTGGAGGCCTACGTGCGCCTGTATTTGCAGTTCAACTGCCTGCACGACCAGCGCCATACCCTCGCCCGCCTGGAATTTCGCAGCCTGGCACCCGAGCAGCAACACAGCATCAAGCTGTTGCGCCAAACCCATGTCGATCTGCTGGAAGACCTGCTGCGCCGCTGTGCCCTGCCCGCCAGGGAATGCGGCACCATCGCGCTCGGCATGCGCGCCCTGCTCGACGGCGTGGTGGCCGGCTACCCCGTGGGAGGACGGCCACCGCTGGGTAACCTGGCGGCGCTGTTCAGCCGCATGGTGATGAGCGGGTTGAGCCAACCCCAGGCCTGAAGCACTTCTTGAACCCAAAACAATAAGGTCGACCCATGAACGAAGAACTGGCCCGGCATTACCGCGAGATTATCCAGGGTATCGGTGAAGACCCGCGGCGCGAAGGCTTGCTGGACACCCCCAAGCGCGCGGCGAAAGCCATGCAGTATTTGTGTCACGGCTACCAGCAGAGCCTGGCGCAAGTGGTCAACGACGCGCTGTTTGAATCGGATAACGATGAGATGGTGATCGTGCGGGATATTGAGCTGTACTCCCTGTGCGAGCACCACCTGCTGCCATTCATTGGCAAGGCCCACGTCGCCTACATGCCCACCGGCAAGGTCCTCGGTTTGTCCAAGGTGGCGCGCATTGTCGACATGTATGCCCGCCGCTTGCAGATCCAGGAAAACCTCACCCGGCAAATCGCCGAGGGCATTGCCCACGTCACTGGCGCCGCCGGGGTGGCCGTGGTGATCGAAGCCAAGCACATGTGCATGATGATGCGCGGCGTCGAGAAGCAAAACTCGGTGATGACCACGTCGGTGATGCTGGGTGCGTTTCGCGAGTCGTTCAACACGCGCCAGGAGTTCCTGCAGTTGATCCGCAACCATTGATCACCTTCAACTGAGCATCACCATCCCGCCATCGATCATCAGGGTCTGCCCGGTGACAAAACGCGAGCCCTCCCCCGCCAGGAACACCAGCACCGGCGCGAGATCGCGGGCGGGGTCACCCAGGCGGCCGCCCAATGGCAACTGCCCGGCCATGAACGCGTCATGCTGCGCCAACTGCTCGCCACTCATGCTGGCGCGGGTTGCCTCGTACATCGGCGTCCACATTGCCGGGGCAATCGCGTTGACCGTGATACCGAGCGGGCCCCACTCGCGGGCCACGGTGCGGGTCCAGGCCAGTACCGCACCTTTGCTCGCCGCGTAGTGAGCCTTGCCGGGCTGGCCGACCACGCCGGCGGCCGAGGCAAAATTGATGATGCGCCCGCCTGCATGCTTGAGCCGTTCATAGGCCGCGCGGTTGGTGAGGAAGGTGCCACGGGTATTCACCGCAAAGACCTGCTCCCATTCATCCAGGCTGATCGCCTCGGCACGCGCATTGGGGGCGATCCCGGCTGCGTGCATCAGTACGTCAAGCCCGTCCAGCTGCTGGTCGGCCCACTCGAAGGCGGCATCCACCGAGTGCCGGTCGGCGATATCGCAGGTGCGGCTTGTCGACCAACCGCCATCGGCCCCCGCAAGGTCTGCCGATTGGCCGAGATCGAGGCTGACCACATGGGCGCCTTCATCAACGAAGGCCTGGACCATGGCGGCGCCGATACCTCGGCCGCCCCCCGTGACGATGATGCGTTTGCCTGCCAGTTGCATGAGCGGTTCCTCGTGGGGTGCGGGTTATTGATCGATGCGCTGCAACGCCGTCGCCAACAAGCGTAACGCCGAAGCATGGTGTTTTTCGCCAGTGGCCATCGGCGCCTTGCCGGCGCAGGCACGGGCATAACTGACTTCCAGAAAGATGCCGAGCTTGAACCCGGCCAATACCAGGTACCAGGTGAAGTCGGCCAGCGAGCGCGAGCTGCCGGCGCGGTAGTGGGCGACCAGCTCATCCGTGCTGCAAAAGCCCGCCCAGGGGTGCACCTCAATCGTGCCGGCGCCGAAACCATCGGCGTCGGGCCAGGTAACCACCAGCCAAGCCAGGTCGAGCAAGGGGTCGCCAACGGTGGCCAACTCCCAATCGACCACGGCCGCCAGCTCGGCACTGTCGTGGCGGAACATCACATTGGAGAGGTGAAAGTCGCCATGCAGGATGCCGGCCTCAAACTGTTGCGGGCAGTGTGCGTTGAGCCACGCTGCCACCCGATCCAGGCCAGGCAACTCGCTGGCGCCCGGCCAATCGGCATAACCCTTGACGCTGTCGAGGTGCGCCAGCCACCGTGCCACCTGACGCTGACGGAAACCTGCGGGGCGGCCAAAATCCGCCAGCCCGACCGCGTGGTAATCGACTTCGCCCAGGCGCAGCAGCGCGTCCACCATGGCCAGCCCCATACGCCGACGCAGCTGGGGGTCGCTGGCCTGCAGGGGCGGCAGGCCAGCGACGTTGTTGGGGTTGAAGCCTTGCACCGGCTCCATCAGGTAGAAACTCGCCCCCAGCACATCCGGGTTATCGCACGCAGCAATCAGCCCGGCATGCGGCACCGCTGAACCCGCCAACGCCTGCAGCAGCCGGGCCTCGCGCTTGATGGTGGTGTTGCCGACCTCGCGCAGTTCCCGCGATGGGCAGCGCAACACGAACTCACGCGCACCACGGCGAAAGTGCAGCAGCAGGTTTTGCGTACCGCCGGCCAGGACCCGCGCAGCCTCGATCGGACCGTGCTCCAGGCCGCAGTCATCCATCCAGCGCGCCAGGCGATCCGGCTCGACCAACGCCTGCCAGTCGTTCATGCCTGCGGCTCGTCGAAGTGTGCCAATACGTCGGCATATTTTTCCCTGGCACGGGCGGCAGCGGTCGGCCGATGGTAGGCGGGGAACACCTCGTCACAGGCGTGGTAGTCGCGCAGCAGCTGTTTGGCGACGGTGATTTTGTGCACCTCGGTAGGCCCATCCGCCAGCCCCATCTGGAATGAGCGAACGATGTAGCCGGTAAACGGCATTTCGTCGCTGACCCCCAGCGAACCGTGCACATGCAAGGCGCGTGCGGCAATGTCATGCAGCACCTTGGGCATGGCGGCCTTGACGGCGGCGATGTCTTTGCGCACCCGTTGGTAATCCTGGTACTGGTCGATTCGCCAGGCGGTGCGCATCACCAGCAAGCGGAATTGCTCAAGCTCGATCCAGGAGTCGGCGATCTTTTCCTGGACGAGTTGCTTGTCGGCCAGGCGACTGCCCTGGGTTTTGCGCGACAAGGCGCGTTCGCACAACGCATCCAGGGCCTTCTGGGCCTGGCCGATCACGCGCATGGCGTGGTGCACCCGGCCGCCGCCCAGGCGCACCTGGGCCACCACAAACGCCTGCCCCGGCGCGCCGAGCATGGCGCTGGCGGGTACACGCACATTGTCGAAAGACAGGTAGGCATGGGTGGCCGCCGGGTCATCGGCGATGCCGACGTTGCGGATGATGCTCACCCCTGGCGTATCGGCGGGCACGATAAACATCGACATGCCGTTGTACACCGAGACACTTTTGTCGGTGACCGCCATCACGATGTAGAACGCCGCGTAGCGCGCGTTGGAGGCGAACCACTTCTGGCCGTTGAGCAACCAGTCATCGCCCTCGCGCACCGCGTCGGTGGTGAAGACCGCAGGGTCGGCGCCGCCCTGGGGTTCGGTCATGGCGAAGCAGGACACGATATCCCCCGCAAGCAGCGGTTGCAGGTAACACTGCTTTTGCTGCGGCGTGCCGAAATGCGCAAGGATTTCACTGTTGCCCGAGTCCGGTGCCTGGCAACCGAACACGATGGGGCCGAACAGCGAACGCCCGAGAATTTCATTGATCAGCGCCAGCCGCACCTGGCCATAGCCCGCACCGCCCAGCTCTGGCCCCAGGTGGCAGGCCCACAACTTGCGCGCCTTGACCCGCGCCTGCAACGGCTTGACCAGTTGCTGGAACAGCGGGTCATGGATATTCCATGGGCTGCCCAACACATGGTCGAGGGGCTCGACCTCTTCACGCACGAACTGCTCGATCCAGTCCAGTTCAGCTTGAATCTCGGGGTCTGTCTGGAAGTCCCAGGCCATGGTGTCTCTCCTAGCAATAAGTGATCAGGCCAGCAGCATGCCGCCGTCGACCAACAGGGTCTGGCCCAGCAGGTAGCCCGCCAGGGGCGAGGCCAGGAACAGCGCCACATTGGCCATGTCCTGCGGTGTGCCCAGGCGCCCCAGAGGGATGCCGCGCAACGCGCTTTCAAGGCGTTTGGGGTTGGCGGTGGTGACCTGGGTCAGCTTGGTCTCCACCAGGCCAGGCGCAATGCCGTTGACCCGGATACCGTCCCGCGCCCACGCTTCGGCCAGGGTGCGCGTAAGGCCGAAAGCGCCGGTCTTGGAGGCGTTATAGGCTGGGTTACCCCGGGTGGAATGGAACGCCGCCGCCGAGCTGACAACGATCAACGCGCCCTTTGCGTCCTTGAGCAGCGGGTAAAATTTCTGCGCGCAGACCATCACGCTGGTGAGGTTGACATCCAGCACATGCTTGAAGCCTTCGGTGAGAAACTCCTGGCGGTCATAGAGCACCGTGCCCTGGGCCAGTACCAGCACATCCAGCCGCGCAAACGGCACCCGGGTCGCTTCGATCAGGTCGGCATCGGCCACGTTGACCCGGGCGTAGTGCAAGCCTTCGAGGTCCGAATCCGCCGAGTCCGCGTAGGCGGCGGCATTCGCCCGCGTACCCCACACGTGCACCTGGGCTCCGCGTCGGCGAAAGTTCTGCGCGATGCTGTTGCCTATACCGCTGGAGCCGCCCACCACCAGCACGGTTTTGTCGTTGAAGTCCAACTCGTCCATGGAAATTCCTTGTGCTGCGTGTCGAGAAATCGTCAGGGTTGCTGCAGCGTCAACCAGCCATCGGCGGCCAATCGCTGCAGTTCGTCATCGGCAAAACCCAGCCCCTGCAGGACTTGCCGCGTGTGTTGGCCCAGCGCCGGCGGCGGACGCGACAACGCCAGGGGCAGGTCACCGAAGTCCCAGAACTCGCCGATCTGTTGCAGCTGGCCATACTCCGCGTGGTCAGTGTGAGCGTGCAGGCCGGCCGCGGCGTGCTCGGGGTTGTCGAGAAAAGCCTCGCGCTGTGCCTCCAGCACCGCTTCGGCGGGCACCTGCGCCTCTGCCAGTGCCGCCAATGCCGCATCACGCGGTTGGCGGTCGCACCAGTCGTGAGGCGCATCGCCCACCAGCGCGTGAAAACGCTGCACTTCATCAGGGGTCAGGGCCGCGACGGCGATCCATGCATCGCGGCAGAGGTATAAGCGATGGTTGTCCGCCAGGCCGGTCTGTTGCCCGTCCATCGGTTCGAACGGTGTGAGGCTGCCGTCTGCACGTACCACCACTTCACTCATGGTGAGCAACGTGGCACCCAGTAAAGAGGCGTTGACCATTTGCCCGGTGCCACTGCGATTGCGTTGATACAGCCCCAGCAGCAAGGCGTACAGCGAGGACAGGCCGGCGAAGAAATCCCCGACGCCAAAGCGCAGCCACATGGGTGCCTGCCCCTCGCCGCCCTGCGCGACCTCCCAGCCGCACGCGGCTTGCATCAATTGATCAAACCCCGGCCAGTCGGCACGCGGCCCGGTGGGTCCATAGGCGCTGACGTGGCAATACAGCAACTGCGGGTTGATCGTCTTGAGCGAGGCGTAATCGACCTTGAGCTTGCGCGCTGCCGGCAGGCGCATGTTGTGGTGGACCACATCCGCCCAGCGCACCAGCGCCTCCACCGCCGGCCGGGTGTGCGTATCGCCCAATTGCAGCGCCACACCCAGCTTGCCGCGCTGGGTACCGCTGAATACGCGTTCCAGGCGTCGCATGGCGTCGCCCTTGGGCGCCTCGACCTTGATCACTTCGGCCCCGAGGTCGGCCAATAACATGCAGGCAAACGGTCCAGCCAGATAAGCGCCCAGGTCGAGTACCTTCAAGCCGTGCAGTGGCGGCAATGGTGCCGCCCCCTCAGCGGCTAGCGCTATAGGGGCGAGCGCAGGGAATTCGGGTAGCCCGGCCCCGGCTTCGTTGGCCCGTGGCGCACCAGTACCGATGGGCGGTAGGGGCTGCACTTGCCAGGCGCGTCCAGGCTGCCAAGTCGTGCCTAACTGCTCATCCTCGACCTGCACCACGTAGCCATTGAGACGGGCTTGCTCGTCGAAATAAATATCGCCAAACGGCGCCGCGATTTGCGCTGCCACATCGTGCTGCCAGAAGTGCTCGACCCAATCCTGTGCAGGGCGCGTGGCGATCACGGCCTTGTTCGCACCGAAGTTCGGTGCTACATGACTGGGTGGCCACAGCGCGTTCAGCCGGGCTACCTCGACCTCTCCCAACGCGGCGAGCGCGGTAGCCATCCACGGTGCCTTGTCCGGTGAATAGTGCACATGCAGCCAGCGACCGTCGGCGCATTGATGCAGGGGAATGGGAATGTGTTTGTCCAGGCCTTTGGCAAACGCCGGGGTAGGCGTTTGTGCGCGGCTCCAATGCATGGTCATCGGTACTAGTGCGGCTTGCGCCAGGCTGGTGTGGGCGAGCCCGCCCCGGCCATCACGGTCGCGGGCAAGCAGGCGCGCCATCACCCCGACGACACAGAGCCAGCCCGCCAGCCAGTTGGCAAAGGGTATGCGCACGAACACCGGGCCAGATCGGTGACCGGGCTGCTCGTCCAGCAACCCCAGACGCGCCAATATCAAGGTTTCCCGCGACAAGGCGTTTGCCAGCGCGTGACGCCGGGGCCAGCCGCTGATGGATGAAATCACCAAGCGGGGAAACGCCGCCGTGAGTAAGGCGTCCGCCAGACCGTGGGCCTTTGCCACGTCCGGCGTGAAGTCATGCAGCAACACATCCGCATCGCTGAGCAGTTGTTGCAGCTGTTCAAGGCCGACAGCCGCTTCGAGGTCGAGAACGACGCTGCGTTTGCCCCGGTTGAGTACCGCAAACAGCACAGGCTGGTCTCGGGCCGGGTTAACAACTGGCTCGACCATTATCACCTGCGCTCCGGCCTCACTCAGTTGCAGGCCAGCCGCTGAGCCGGCAATGCCGGAACACAGGCTGATAACGCGAATTCCTTGAAGCACGGCATGGCTCATCGGGCACCTTCAGGTGTTGTTTTTTGCTCACGGTGGTTGGCAGCGAAGCTGCCTGACAATTCCATGGCTCAACTCTACGACGACCCGATGAAATTCCACATCTAGATTATAATTCTGAATATGGAACAATAAAAATAAATGAGCACACTATGACTATAACTGTTCAATTATTGCGAGCAGCTCAGCCGTTAGTCACGAGGCAGCTTCAGGCGTTATCGACCAACTCCACCGTCACATTATCGATCAGGCGCGTTTTCCCCAGCCGCGCGGCCAGTAACACGGCCAACCGAGTAGCGTCTTCAAGCCTGGGGCTCAGGTTGAATGCATTGCGCACTTCAAGGTACTCAAGCTCAAAACCGGCTTGGCAAATGCGTTGGGCAAAGTCATCCATCAGGTGCGGGTCGACATGCCCGGCACTCTCGATGGCGGCTGCGACCCGCTGCAGGTAGCCATACAGCAGCGGCGCCTGCCTGCGTTCCTGTTCCGTCAGATAACCGTTACGCGACGACAGGGCCAACCCATCACTCGCACGACAGGTCGGCACAGCAATAATCCTGACCGGCATATCCAGACCACTGACCATGGCGCGAATCACCGCCAACTGCTGATAGTCCTTTTCGCCAAACAACGCGCTGTCGGGCTGAACCATATTCAGCAGCTTGCAGACAATGGTCGCCATCCCATCGAAGTGCCCAGGACGGGACCCACCACAGAGCCCCCACGACACACCCGGCACGCTGATACGCGCCTGGGCCGCTTGGCCATTGGGGTACATTGCTTCAACCGACGGACAGAACAGCAGATCGCAGCCTGCATCCTCGAGCTTTTGCCGATCAGCCTCCAGGGTGCGCGGATACGTAGCGAAATCCTCGTTGGGACCGAACTGCAAGGGGTTGACGAAAATGCTCGCCACTACATAGTCGGCGCATTGCCTGGCCCTGCGAATCAGCTCGATGTGCCCCTCGTGCAGGTTGCCCATGGTCGCCACCAGGGCAATAGATTTCTGCACGCCGCGCGCGCGCGCGGTGTGGGCGCGAAGCGCGACGATGTTGTTCACTGTCAACATTGATGCTCGATCCTGCATTGCAGCCCGTGTATCAGACGCGTGGGTTCAGGCCGTCAGGGCTAACTGTGCGTCTATCGCAGACAGCAATCGAGGATCATCGGCAGCGACATCCGGGGCGAAGCGAGCCACGACCTTTCCCGAACGACCAACCAGGAATTTCTCGAAGTTCCACAGCACCTGGGTGGTGTCGTCCGAGGTGACACCGTACCCCTTGAGGCGCTCGCGGAACGGTCCTTCGCCGGTCGCGGCGGGTTGCGCGGCCGTCAGTTGGGCATAAAGTGGATGCTGGTCAGCGCCGGTCACCGACACCTTTGAAAACAGCGGAAACTGCACGCCGTAAGTCAGGGAACAGAACGCCTTGATCTCTTCTTCGCTACCGGGCTCCTGTTCCTTGAAATTGTTGGCAGGGAAACCCAACACCTCCAGGCCTTCGGCGCGCTTGCTTTGATAGAGTTTTTCCAGCCCCTCATACTGCGGCGTCAGGCCACATTTGGAGGCAACGTTGACCACCAGCAGCACTTTACCTTGGTAGTCGCCCAAGCTCGTGTCAGAGCCATCAATCTGCTTCAGGGGAATGTCATACAGAGAGCCGGACATCTGAAAACCTCATACGCATGGATAAAGATCGCCTGCCCAATCTGTGTGCGCAGACCTGAACGAATAGGAGAAGCCTGACGGTCACCCCTCCCAACGGGACAAATAAAACACATATATAATATTTGTTCAATTTCATAATGATCGAACGGATAGAGTTTGACGCGTTTCAGGCGGACTTCGGATTAGGTACCGAAGGACATGCGCGTCCGCCCCCCTTTCCAGTAGTAGCGCAACAGCCACAGCTTACCGCCTGCTTTAGTCACCCCAAAGAGATAGGCCAGCAATGTCGTCGAGGGTTTAGTTTCTAGCGGTGATTCGGGCGAAAAAATTAGACTCTCGACAGGCAGTATCGACACGGTTTTCTTCGGCACCCTGCCCGTCCGGAGAGTAATCAAAAAGATCAAAAAATATGAAGATGAATCCGACTATGACCATCGCGATACCACCACTGAAGATCTCACCGCTCTCAAACACCAATCCCATTACAGTCAATGGTCAAAGCCGCTGGCCCCTATGCCGGGAAAGCCCGTTGCAAATACTGTACAGTGTCGCATCCAAACGACCTCCCCTGCCCAATATAAAAAGTAGGGTAAAAGCTCGACGGATAACAAGACATGCATGGTTTAACATCTTCACATACTCCTTAGATAGATTGGCCCAGTCTCGTGGCTGCTGGCTCTGATGGCGCGCCGCTCAACTTCTGCGCCTCGGAGTAGCTTGGATAAGGTCGAAATCCCAGCAGGATTAACGTCGCCAGCAGAAACGCACCAAGCAACGTCCACTCAGCCAACACATAAGAGCCGGTCTGGTCATACAGCGCGCCAATCAGCCAGGCACCGAGGCTGATCGAAAGGGCAAACGTGAACGGCTGCACCGCCCCATAGATCACACTGAAACGACGCAAACCGAAGTAGCGTGCGATGAAGTATTTGGTCGTACCACTTTCGCCACCGCCACCCAGGCCGATCAAGAATATCGAGAGCCACAAGCCGGCAAAGCCGTTCGCAGACTCGAATATCAGCATGCCGAGTACGGCGATCAACGCAAAGGGTAGCGCGACCCTGGGCGTCTGGAAGCGGTCCATCAAGCCCCCCATCAGTGGCTGGGACACCACCATGCCGATCGACAACGCCGACAGCACCGTAGCAGCCTGACCCCGAGTCAGTTCACGTTCTATGAGCATTGGTACCCCGTGCGTCATCACGCCCGACACCACAAATACCGTCAGCACTTGGTTGATCAGCAGCAACCAGAACGTTGGCGTTCGCCAGGCTTCGAACTCGGACATGCCCGGCTCCACCGCAGGCGCGGCTTGCTGGACGGCGGGGACTGCACGCTCGCGAAACAACCACCATAACAATGGCAACGCCACCCCGCCCTCCAGAACGCCATACACTAAGTAAGTGGTACGCCACCCCCATGCCTCGATGCACACATGGCCCACCCACAACCCGAACGGACCGCCGATGCCAAATCCCAGCCCCAACAATCCATAGGCCATGCCACGTCGCTGCACAAACCAACCGCCCAAAATCTTGCCGTAGGGCATATTCCCCGGTGCAACGATACCCAGCAGCAAAAACAAACCGCGTAGCTGCCAGACTTCTTCGATGATCGCCAACCCCATCAGCAGTGGTGCCAGCAACGCGGTGCTTACGAGCATCAACCGCCTGGCCCCCCAGCGGTCGATCAGCCAGCCTTTGACCGGGCTGCTCAGCGCCACCGCCAGACCGAACAGCGTCACCAGCAACACGACCTGGGCGCGGTCCCAGCTGAATTCGAGGCTCATCGGCGCGATGAACAAACTGAACGTAGTGAGCAGGATGCCGGTGGGGCCAAGCATGATGGCGATCACCGAAGCCAGCAGCACACCGAGGGCGGCCGGAGAATACTCCGCGTGGCCGCCCTTTTGAGTTTCAAGGGCCATAGTCGTATCCCATCAGCCACTATCCGTTGAGTATCAGAACTGATACCGCGCCTTCACGTAGTAGAACGCACCGTTGAAACCGATCTGTGAGCCGTAGGTGTCGTAACGCAACACATCGCCGTAAGTAGTACTCGCGGCCGGCAGCTTGTCGGGGCGTACGTCCAGCACGTTGTCGGCGCCCGCACTCAGTTGCAGGTTGCGATTTACCGCGTATCGCACGGCGACATCGGTGATGTATTTCGGGCTGTTAACAAAGTGATTGAACACCGTAGGGGACCAGGCGTTAGGCCCAACGGTGTAGTCGAGCTCCGAGGTAGTCTTGCCGTAGCGTGTCAGACGCAGGCTCACGTCAAGGTTATCTAGGCTCCAGGTACTGCCCAACGACACTTGGCTGCGCGGCGTGGAAGATGTCAACCAGGCAATCTGCTGGGCATTGAGCAGCACGTCACCGTTGGCGCCCTGGTGGTTCTTTTCTACTTTGGTGCGATTGAAGTTGGCCGATGCTTCCCAGTCAATCGCGCCATAAGCGCCAAGGGACGTGAGGTAATGCCCTGTGATATCGACCCCACGCGTGAGGGTGTCGGCACCATTGGCCAGGTAGTGCGTACTGACCGTGTCCAGGCCCGCGGGCAACGAGATACCGGCCAGCGTCAACGCATCGATCGCCTCGGTACCCGAATAGGTGCCGCTGTCGACGATACGGTCACGAATGCGGATCTGGTAGGCATCGATGTTCAGGCTCACATCGTCCCGCGGGGTCAGCACCAACCCGAGGTTGAAATTGGTGGACTTCTCCGGTTTCAGGTCCTTAGCCCCCAACAATTTGGCGGCCGGTGAATTGGCCGCCAGCAGCCCGAGGGCGATGTCCGGCCCCACGCTCAGCCCGGTATAGTGTTCCTGCACCAGAGAGGGCGCGCGAAAGCCACTGCTCACACTGGCGCGCACTGCCACCGCCGGCGTGAAGTCATAGCGGGTGGATAATTTGCCATTGGTCGTGCTGCCAAACTCGCTGAAATGCTCGTAGCGGCCGGCAACGTCCACCTGCCATTTCTCGGTGATCGACGACGACAGATCGATGTAGGACGCCAGCACATCACGCGACCATTTGCCCGCACTCAGCGGTGAGAGCCCGGCCAGCCCCTCAGCTCCGCCCAGGTCGTACGAAGCCGGATCGCCGGCGTTGATCTGATAGGTTTCCCGCCGTTGCTCCAGGCCCAGCGCGACATTCAACGGTTTGGCAAGGAACCCGACGTCATAAGCGCGGCCGATGTCAAAATTGTTGGTCCACTGGGTGTTGCGATACGTAGCCAGGTCGAAACTGGTGGGGCTGGTGCCGGTGTTGCGATAGAGCGCCGCGTTGACCGATTGGGTCATGCTGATTTCGGGCCTATCGGCGCCATAGGCGGTGCTCAGGTCCCAGTGCCATTGATCGAATAACGAGTTACCGCGGATGCCGAAGACGGCCGAATAGTCATCCTCGTCATTATTGGGGCGCGGGGTAAAGCCTTGCGGGTAGATCGTCGGAGCCACCGAACCCAGGCGATAGTTTGCCGCCGACGAGCCCTTTCGGCTGGTGTAGGTCCCAAAGCTATACAGCTCGACGTCATCGTCAAAACCATAGCCGCTGTTGTATGCCATCGACTGGCGATGGAAGGCAGGGTCACCGATGGAAATGTTGTCGCGATGGCCCGTGCGGTTATCGATACCACTCCTGACGGTACGCTCCTGCTCCCGGTATTCGGCACTCAGGTTAAGAAAACCGCTCTCGCCGAACGCCAGCCCGCCGTTGATGCCCGAGCCCTGGGACAGCCCGTCACCGGCGCCGTACTGCCCGATATCAGTGTTGAACAGCGCCCCATGGTCGGCAGACTTGAGGATGATATTGATCACCCCGGCGATGGCGTCCGAGCCGTACTGTGCGGACGCCCCGTCTCGCAGCACCTCGATGCGCTCGATGGCGCTAACGGGAATGGTGTCCAGGTCGACGCCCGTCGAGCCTTTTTGCAAACCACCACTGATGTTCAGGTTGGCCGTCTCGTGGCGACGTTTGCCGTTGACCAGGACCAGCACATGGTCTGGGCTCAGGCCGCGCAACGACTGGGTATGGGTCAAGGCTGAGGCATTGAACGGCTGCGCCTGTCGAGTCAGCGCGGGCAGCAACTTGACCAGCATGTCGCGCAGGTCAGTCGCCCCGCTGCTCTGCAGTTGCTCGCTGCTCACCACGTCGATGGGGCTCAGGCTCTCGCTGGCTTTCACATTGGTCTGGCGAGTGCCGGTCACCACTACCGTCGCCAGCGTGCCCGTCGACGTCGGCGCACGCGGCACAACGGATGCTGCCGGCGCGGACGCTACGGGGTGCAACGTCAGTACGCCATTGTTGCGGCTAAACCCCAAGCCACTGCCGCGCAATGCTTGCTCCAGCGCCTGATCAACACTCAACGAGCCCTTGATCGCCGGCGCCGACAACCCCTCGACCTGCGTCTGGTCAAACGAGATCGGCGTACGACTCTGCCGGACAATGCTCAACAGCACCTGGGATAGGCTTGCGCCAGGAATATCAAAAGCCAGGGCCTGGACCTTGCCGGCCACGGCGACAGGCTCGGCCCAAAGCGGCGGCGCCGACACTAGGCAGGTGAGCCCCACCGCCCAGATCATTGAGCTGCGAGGCACGCGAGACAAACGTTTTATGGTCATTATCGATTTACCTGAGGGATGCACGTTCCTATGTGTGCAATTGCCCCCAGGATTGTTTAGCGCCGATCGAGACTGTTTTTTTATAAGGTTATGCCGTCATTCCGCGCGGAGTGGCATTGCCTCTGGAGCAGTGTGTGCCCAGTGCGAACCTATGAAGATCACCTCGGGCCAGCATTCACCACCAAGGCAACCTAAGTGGGTTGCTATGAGGCAGTAATACTGACCCAATAATCGCTATACCGGCTGACCGCCACTGGCAGGCTGCGCTCCAGCATCTCAAGGGAGATGGGCATATCGTCCAGCGGGAACAGGCCGTTGACGCGAATTTTCGCAGCCTTGTCGTCGAGCATGACCACACCGGGCAGATAAGGCCTGAACGCCTCCGCGACCCAACTCAACGGCTTGTCATTGACTTCAAGCCAACCGCTGGCCCAGGAGCCTTCGCCCGGTTGCAGCGATGCCTCTGACAGCACGCCATGGGCATCGAACAGCAGGGAATGGGCGCCGGGCACCGCCACGTTCTCGCCATTGGGTAAACGCAGGAGCACATCGCCTTGCAAGGTCAGCAGACGGATACCCGCCCCCTCTTCTCCTACCTGCAACCGCCCCGCCTGGCTATGCACGACCCCGACCGCCGTCGCGATCTCGAAGGACGAAACAGTGTTCTCGACGATGTCCAGCAGCAGCGTGCCCTTGCGCAAGACCAACGCCCGCTGCTGGTCGAAAAAGCGCGGCAATACGCGGCTGCGGGCGTTGAGTTCCAAGCGGCTGCCGTCGTCCAGCTGCCAGTGTCGTCGCTCGCCGGTACCGGTCGCCCACTCACCAGGCAGCCCCATGCCCGATTGCAACCAGCGTCCGAACAGCCCGGCGCCCAGGGCAACCCCGAGCACGCCGAGGCTATTGCCGATAAATCGCCTTCGACTGGAAGGCTGCTCCAGGGCACGTAGTAAAGGCGTGCTGGTACGCCCGCGCCAGGGAGAGGCTTGAACGGCCTCCAGCCCTTTGAGCAACTGATCGAACACCTGGGCATGGCGTGGTGATTGCCCACGCCACCGCTCCAGGGCGCGTTGCTGCTGGCTGTCAAACGCGCCGGACTGAATTCGCGCCATCCATTCAATCGCCTCTTCCAGCACCGGGTCGTCGCGCTCGTCCGTGCTCATTCGGCCAGCCCCCGGTAGCAGCAGCGCAACGCCTCTTTCATCAACTGATGAATGCGCGCCTGAGACAACCCCACACGTTCACTGATCTGCAGGTAGGTCAGGCCCTCCAGTTGACTGAGCACGAACACCGTCTTGGCTTGCCCCGAGAGGCCGTCGAGCAGGCGGTCGATGGCTTGCAGGCTTTCGATGAGCATCCACTGTTCATGGGGCGAAGGGTGGACCTGATCCGGCGCCTCCGCCAGTACCTGCAGGTAGGCGCGCTCCAGATCCTTGCGCCGCCAGGTCTCGTACATCAGACGCTGGGCAATGGTCGCCAGCAGCGCCCTGGGCGAACGAATCGCCGCTGGATCCGGCAGCAACCAAACCTGCAGAAAGGCCTCCGCCGCCAAGTCCTCGGCGCTGTGGCTGCAACCGGTGTGGCGCGACAAGCGCCGGCACAACCAGCCGTAGTTCTGCTGGAACAGTTGAGCAATCAGCGTGCTCTTGAAAGGTGAAGGGCTATCCATATGCATTCAGTCACTTGAGACACCCCACGCCAACGGATACGACGGTAGTGAGCTTGCCAGGTTGAAGTTCTCTCGACGGTCAGTCGTTTTCCTGTGTTTTGGGCAGCCGTGCCGACCACCAGCCGCACCCGGCACCGCCGAGTACCAGGGCCGCTCCCAGCCACGGCAGCAGTTGAACGGAAAAATGATCCACCACACCGGCACCGAGGAACGCCCCCAGGGCCACGCCCAACTGGATTGCACTGGTGTTGAGGCTGATCTGCACGGCTGCGGTTTCGGGGTTGAGTTGCACCAGGTACTTCTGGATCGCGGGGCCCGGCGCCATGTTGAAAATGCACCAGGTCACCACCGCCACCAGCAGCGTCAGCAGGGAAATCGTCGCAAGGGGCAACAGGCTCATCGCCAGGGCATGCAACAGCAGAAACACCACGAACGTGCGTGGCCCGGGCCACCGGTCCGCCGCGCGTCCGCCCAGCACCGCGCCCACGATGCCACCGATACCGTAGACCAGCAGCACCAGGCTGATCACGGTTTTCGACAGGCCCATGCTGCGCACCAGAAACGGCACGATGTAGGTGTAAAGCGTGAATTGCCCGGTCATTTGCAACAGCGCCGCCCCATGGGCGAGAAAGACCTTGGCCCGCACCAGCTCCGCCCATTGCCGGGACGGCGCTATGCCGGGTGCGCCGGGAATATCCGGCAGCCACTGTGACACCAGCGGCACACTGAGCAACGCCACGCCCGCCAGCAGCAGGAACAGGCTGCGCCAACCCCAGTACTCGCCAATCAGCGTGCCCAGGGGCACCCCCAGCACCAACGACGCCACGATGCCGGCGAACACCAGGCCGATGGCCTGCCCGCTGCGATTGGCCGGCACCAGCGCCACAGCGACGGTGATGGCGACCACCACGGTGACCGAGGCACTGGCCGCCACCAGGAGCCGGCTGAGCAGCAACAGCATGAACGTCCCCGCCGCTGCCCCGGCCAGGTTGGCTAGCACAAACACCAGCAGCGCCACCAGCAACAGGCGTCGCCTGGACACCCTGGCGCTGAGGTAGATCAATACCGGACCGGCCAACGCATAGACCAGCGCATAGAGGCTCATCAACAAGCCGGCTTGCCCCTGGGTGACGCCGAATGTCTGGGCGAGCTGATCGAGAATCCCCGCCACCACCAATTCAACGGTGCCGACCACAAACGCCAGGACTGCCAGTAACCATACACCGGGCGCCAGGCGGTCGCGCTCGCTTGCGGCTTCCAATGCCTTACTCATGGCGGTGTTGCTCCCTTGTTTGATAAACCGGTGGCGGTGTAACGATAACGGCCCAGGCCCAACAGCAATACGGTAGCCACCGAGAAGGCCGCCAGCAGCACCTGACTCGATAAGCCGTAGCCGCCCGAGCGGTCATACATCACGCCCAACACATAGGTGCCCAGGCTGATCGCGATGGCAAATGTAAACGGCTGCACCGAACCATAGATCACGCTGAAGTGGCGCAAGCCAAAATACCGCGTCAGAAAATACTGGGTAGTGCCGGTTTCACCGCCAGCACCAAGGCCGATCAGGAACACCGCGGCCCACAGCCAGCCGTGCTGGCCGGCCTGAATCAACACCAGCATGCCCAACACCGCCAGCAATGCAAATGGCAGCGCCACCCGGGGGCTGTTGTAGCGGTCCAGTGCAAGCCCCAGCAGCGGTTGCGACACGATCATGCCCAGCCACAACGCCGACAGCACGTCTACGGCGTCTGAGCGTGTCAGGCCCTTCTCCACCAGTAAGGGCACGCCATGGATGATCACCCCAGTGACCGCAAACACCCCCAGCAGCAAATTTGCCAGAATCAACCAGAACGTTATCCCCGCCCAGGCTTGGCGCGGTGTGCTGCCCTCGGTCGGGCGCCGCCGGCTGGATGCAGACACCACCACAGGCCGCTCGCGAAACAGCCACCACAACAGGGGCAAGGCCACCAGCCCCTCAAGCAGGCCGTAGATCAAATAGGTGGTGCGCCATCCAAACGCCTCGATACACAGGTTGCCAGCATACAACGCCAGCGGACCACCGACACCGAAACCCAGGCCCAGCAACCCATAGGCGGCGCCCCGTCGATGATTGAACCAACCGCCGAGAATTCGCGCATAGGGAATGTTGCCCGGCGCCAGCAAACCCATCAGCAAAAACAACAGATACAACTGCCAATCGGCCCGTACCCAGGCAGTGCACGCCATGCACACCGCCAGCAGTGCCGTAAGCGGCAACACCAGCGCCCGCGCGCCCCAACGGTCCACAGCCCAGCCTTTGAACGGGCTACTCAGCGCCACCGCCAAGCCCAGCCAGGTCACCAGCAATGCCACGTGGCTGCGGTCCCAGTGCAATTCGGCGCTGATGGGGTCGATAAACAACGAGAAGCTGCTGATCACCAACCCGGTGGGGCCAACGATGACGCCGATGACACAGGCCAGCAGCACCCCCAGCGTCACCGGTGTGAACTCAGAAGCGCGTGGCTCGACCAGCGGTTCGGCCCGGCTGATGGACGTATCACTCATGAGGCCGCCCTCAGGCGCTCGATCAACTCGCGCCGCAACTGAATATCGAGCGCACTCTCGGTGGTGGCTTCCAATTGGACAATATCGATGCCAGCCTGATGAAACGCCAGGATGTCCGAGGCGACCTTGTCGATCGTCCCGACCCGCAGGCCGGCGAACGCGCGCTCGACCACTTCGACCGCCCATTGCTGACGCCTGGCCGGGCTCAACTGCCCGAGTAGCTCGCGTTCGTTGTCCCGCGCCAACTGAGGTGAGGCACTCAGTTCCGCAGCGGGGCGCGCCAATAACAAGCCCAGGGCTGCCTCACGCCACTTTCGCGCGGTGTCACGCGCCGCCTGTTCGGTCTCGCCGAGAATCACCTGGAAATGCTTCCAGAACTTCAAGGGGCGCCCATCGGCCAATGCCTGCAGTTTCACTTTCAGCTGATAGGTGGCCTCAGGGCTGCTGAAGCTGCCGGCGTAGATGTCGGCAAAGCGCACCGCCAGTTGCTGGGCACTGTCCGACGAACCACCGATGGATAAGGGCGGACGCGGCTGCTGCACCGCCGAAAAGCCGCTGCCGGCGTTCTCGAGCCGATAGAACTCGCCCGCATAATCGAAGGGCTCGGAACTGGCCAGGGTGCGGGTGAAGATATCCAGGTATTCGAAGGCTCGCCGATAGCGTTGCTCCTTGTCGGCAAAATCACCGTCGCGGCGCACATCGGCGTCGCTGGAGCCGATCACCACATGCACCGCCGCACGTCCCTGGGACAAACGGTCCAGGGTCGCCAGGGAGCGTGCCGCGACGGTGGGTTGAGTGACTCCTGGACGGTGGGCCACGGTCACCCGCAGTGTGTCGGTAGACGACAAGGCGTAACCGGCCACCAGCCAGGGGTCCGGCCACGCGCTGGCCACGGTCACCAAGGCACTGTCCAGGCCATCGGCCTCCTCCAACCGGGCTTTCTGCTGAATATCGAAGGGGCATACCGGGCGACTGCGCAGGTCGGGCAGGAAACGCCCGGCCTGGCGTTCAAACACCGTGTCACCGGCGACGGCACAGGCACGCACGCCGCCGCGCAATTCAATGGACATCGTGTTCACCTCCCCTAGAAGCTGTAGACCGCGTTCACGTAATAGAAAGCCCCGTTGAAGCTGATCTGCGAGGCATAGGTGTCGTAGTGGTTGAACCCCAGGTAAGCGCTTTCAGCGGGCAGTTTGTCGGGTTTGACGTCGAACACGTTGTTTGCACCCACGGCCAGCGACAGTTGGCGAGTCGCGGCGTAGCGCAACTCGATGTCGGTGAGGTACTTGGGGGAGTTCTCGAAATGGTTGAACTCGGTGGTGGAGTACGCATTGGGCCCGGTGTAATAGTCCAGTTCAGAGATGGTTTTGCTGTAGCGCGTCTCGCGTACGGTCAGGCCCCATTTATCGCGACTCCAATTGGCTTCCAGGGACACCTGGCTACGGGGTGTGGAACTGGTGATCCAGGCCTGTTGCTGATCGTTGAGCAGCGGCCGGCCGTCGCTGCCGATGTGGTTTTTCAGCAGCTTGGTGCGGTTGAAGTTGGCGCCCAGGCGCCAGTCGATCTGGCCCCAGCCGTCGAGCCGGGTCAGGTAGGTGGCCGTGATGTCGACACCGTGGGTGCGGGTGTCGGCGCCATTGGTCATGTAGTGAGTGCTTACCGAGGCCAGGCCCGACGGCACCGAAATGCCGCCGGCACGTAGCGCGTCGATGGCTTGCTGGCCCGAGTAGGTGCCGCCGTCGACGATACGGTCACGCAGGGTGATCTGGTACGCGTCGATGGCGATATTCAAGTCGCTCAGCGGGTTGAGCACCAACCCCAGGTTGTAGTTGATCGACTTCTCGGGCTTGAGGTCCTCGGCTCCCAGCATCTTGGCCGCCGCCGAGTTGGCGGCGAGCAACCCGGTGGCAATCGTCGGCGAGACCCCAAGGCTGGTATAGTTCTCCTGGGCCAGGGACGGCGCACGAAACCCGGAACTGACACTGGCCCGCAGGCCCACCTGGGGGTTGAAATCGTACCGGGTCGAGAGCTTGCCGTTGGTGGTACTGCCAAAGTCGCTGTAATGCTCGTAACGGGCCGCCGTCGCCACTTGCCATTGCTCGGTCAGGTGGGTGGAGAGGTCCAGGTAGCCGCCCAGCACGTCCCGCGTCCACTGCCCGGCAGTGGCGGGTGCCTGGCCGGGCAAGGCTTTGGAGCCGCCGTTGTAGTAGGAGTAGTAATCGCCGGCGCCAACCTTATACAGGTCGCGGCGCTGCTCCAGCCCCCAGGAAAAGTTCAGCGGCTTGGGCAGCAGCGCCACGTCGAAGGCACGGCGCAGGTCCAGGTTGTTGGCCCATTGGGTGACCTTGTATTCGGCCAGGTCAAACTTGCGCGGGGTGGTGCCGGTTTCGTTGTACAGCGCGAGGTTCACCGAGTGGTCCATTCCGATATCGGGCTTGTCGGCGCCGTAGGTGGAGCTCAGGTCCCAGTCCCAGTCACCGAACAGTTCCACGCCGCGCAGGCCGGCGGTGAGGGAATAGTCGTCCTCATCACTGGTGATGCGTGGCGTAAAGCCGTTGGGGTAAATGGTCGGCACCAGTGTGGGCAACTGGTAGATCTGCGCCGACGACACCGTGCGATGGGTGTAGGTCGCGAAGCTGTAGAAATCCAGCTGGTCGGTCAGCGCCGCCCCTGTGTTGAACGCCAGGGCCTGGCGATGCACGGCCGGGTCGCCAATGGAGGGGTTGCCGTAATGCCCGGTACGCTCGTCGATGCCGGCGCGGATCGTACTCTTTTGCTCGCGGAACTCGGCGCTGAGATTCAGATAGCCGGTCTCCCCCACCCGGTAGCCGTTGTTCACCGCCCCGCCCTGGGAAAAGCCGTCACCCGCGCCGTACTGGCCAGCGTTGTAAGAGACCAACCCGCCGTGGTCGGCCGAGCGCAGAATGATGTTGATCACCCCGGCAATGGCATCGGAGCCGTATTGGGCCGAGGCGCCGTCGCGCAGTACTTCGATGTGGTCGATGGCGGCCATGGGGATGGTATCCAGGTCGACCCCGGTGGAACCACTCTGCAAGCCGCCGCTGACGTTAATATTGGCCGTCTCGTGGCGACGCTTGCCATTGACCAGCACCAGTACATGGTTGGGGCTCAGGCCCCGCAGGGACTGCGCGTTGGTCAGCGCCGAAGCGTTGTAGGCCTGGGCCTGGCGCGACAACGAGGGCAATAACTTGATCAAGGCTTCGCGCACATTGTGGGTGCCGGTCTGGCGCAATTGCTCGTTGGAGACCACGTCAATCGGGCTCAGGCTGTCAGTGGCCTTGACGTCGGCCTGGCGAGTCCCGGTCACCACCACGGTGGCCAGGGTTCCCGCCGAGGTGGCGAGGGTTGAGGTGGTGGGCTGCGGCGCCTGGGAGGCCACCGTGTGCAAGGTCAATACGCCGGAGGCGTTGCGGCTGAAACCCAGGCCGCTGCCGCGCAAGGCTTGCTCCAGGGCCTGGTCCATGCTCAACGAGCCTTTGATGGCAGGCCCCGACAACCCCTGCACCCGCGCCTGATCAAACGAGATCGGCGTGCGGCTCTGGCGGACGATGCTCAGCAGCACCTGAGACAAATCCCCCGCCGGAATATCAAAAGACAACACCTGAACCTTGCCCGCCGGCGCGGCAGGTTGGGCCCAGAGGGGCTCAACCGCCATCAGGCAGGTAAAGCCCACAGCCCAGATCATGGGAGTACGGTGCAAACAGGATGGACGTTCAATGGACATCATCAACTTACCCTAAGGGAATCACGTACCTGTGAGTGCAAATGGCCCAGGGCTTTTTCAGCAGCGATCCAGACTGTTTATTCATAAGGTTATGCCCCACTTTTTTCCGCACGTCGTACACAGCGCCAGACGCTGACGGGGATGTCTGTCACATGCCCCTGGCGCGCCATGCGTTGTTCGGCGATGGCGCCCAGGCGGGCAAAGAACTCCTCGATTCGTTCCGGTGGCACCAACGGGCTGAAATAGGTGCCAAAGGTAGCGGCGTGAAAGCGCTGATATTCCTCGATGCTGTGGATCCGCAGCGCCGCCGAGCGACTGGCAATCGAACGCACCTGAAAATGGCGCTGCACCAGTGCTTCCAGCGCCACCCGTGGTCGGGTACGCATGCCCATCGGCAGTACCGCCGCTTCGGCGAAATGCGCCTGCACGTGCCCCGGCGTGACCAGTTTCATCGCCAGCAGTGCCTCGGCTACCAACTCATCCTCACCGCCCAACCCTTGCTGCGAAACGGGGTGATGAGACGTGAAGAGAAACACGCCCTGTTCACCCAGATGCCGTGCCACCCACTGGAACAACCTGTCCTCATGGGGATACAACCAATGCAGGACAGCAGTCATGCTTATCAGGTCAAAACGCTGCTCCAGCGCGGGCAGGTCCAGCAGGTCGCCCTGCTGCAACACCACCTCGGCCGGGACATGGCGTAATTGCTCGCGCGCCAGGTCCAGGCGCAACTGCGAACGCTCGATGCCCCACACCTGCTCCAGGCTCGGCCAGCGCTCCACGGCCCCCTGCAGCAGCGAACCGATGCCGCAACCCAGGTCGAGCAAACGTCTGGGCTGGATCTGTGCACGCCCCAGGACCCAGTCCTGGTCACGCAACTGCAAGAGTTGGCTGGAGGTTTCATAACCGGCCAGGGTACGGGCTTGCTCAATGATCGTGCTCATGCTCGACGACTCCTGCGTGAATGAGGCTTTCCTTGGTAATGGTCCATTCGCAGCCATGGCCCTGTTCGTCGGCCAGCAACGTCCAGCGGGCGTCACACCCCTTGGCATGGACCAGCGAAGACAGCAACTTGGTGCAATAGGTGCAAGCCGACTTCAAGGTGATTGGCACGCCGTTGGCTCGGGCACGCTCGCGGTAGTCCCAGATTCCGCAGTGGTGCACCTTGAACAGACTGGCGTCGGGGGCGACCTGGCGAATCTCGAAACGCGTGCCGTAGAGCGAAGCCTGTCGCCCCAGGCGTTCTGCCGCCGCAGCGGGTTCACCCTGGCCGGCAGGCTCCAGGGCGCGATACACCTGGCCGGTGGCGGCCGCCCAGGCATCCAGGTCGTAAAACTGCTTGCGCTGCACGATGAATTGTTCGATCAACGCCTGGGTGCGGAAAAACACCGCCTGCCACTCGGTACTGCCGGCGCCCAAGGCGGGCGGCAAGTCGCGGAAGATCCGCCCGGTGACGTCAACCCAGTCGGCGAGGTCCTGCGCCCGATGTTCCTGGATCAGGTAGGCCGTCATCGCGCTGTGGGCCTCAAACAGACGCTGACGCCACAGCGCACCTTGCTCGGCTGGCGTCAGGGGTGCCGCACTCATGGCTGCGCAACCTGATGCAGGAAGGGCAAGAGCTGCTCCAGTACCGCCTCGGGTGCTTCTTCGGCCAGCATATGGCTGGCCGCAATCGCCGCGCCCCGCACCTCCACGGCCCAGGATCGCCACACCGTCAACGGGTGGCTGGCCGCTGCGTAGGGACGGTCCTGCCACAGCACCAGCACCGGGCAGCGCAACTGGTGACCGGCGTCGCGGTCGGCCTGGTCGGCGGCGGCATCGGCGCCGGCTGCCGCCCGGTAGTCTTCGCACATCGCGTGCAATACCTCGGGACGGGCAAAAGCCTGGTGGTAACTTTCCAGCGCCTGCGGATGATAAATATCGCGCCCCTGAGCCATGCGCTGTAACGTCCAGTCAAGGAAATAGCCGGGGTTGGCACCGATCAGCCGCTCCGGCAGATCAAACGGCTGGGCCAGGAAAAACCAGTGGTAGGCGTTCAGGGCAAAGGCCTTGTTGACCCCCGCCCAGACATCCAGGATCGGCACCACTGTCAGCGACACCAGAGCACTCACCACCTGCGGGTGTTCCAGCGCCAAGCGATACGCCACCCGTGCGCCACGGTCATGGCCCACTACCGCGAACCGCGAAAACCCCAGCTTCTGCATGACGTCCAACTGATCCAGGGCCAGTGCGCTCTTGTCATAAGCGCCCGGAGCGTCAGCATCCAGGGCGCGGGATTCGCCGTAGCCGCGCAGGTCTGCCAGCACCACGGTGTAGTCCTCGGCCAGGCGCGGGGCAACGCGGTGCCAGGCTAGGTGGTTTTGCGGGTAACCGTGCAACAGCAACAGTGGCGGGCCACTGCCCTTGACCGCCACCTGAATCCGCGCACCGCGGGTGGTCAGGGTCGAGTACTCGAAACCGGGAAGCAATGAATGACTCATGAAGGGCTCCTGCCTCATAAAATGATGCTGATGCGCCGCTGGGCACTGATGGTTTCGTGGTCCAGGCGAATGTCGCGCTTGAGAATCCGCAAGCCACGAGGGCTGTCGTACAGCACATGGGTGGCCTCGCCGACGAAGTACCAGGTTTGCTGGTTGCGAAACTGGTGCACCACGAAGTTGCTTTTGATGGTCAACTGCTCGCCGTCCCTGGACTTGATCCGCACGTTGCTCACCAGCCGTCGGGTACGCGAAGGCGGCGTCTCCATCCAGCTATGGCCACTGAGCAGGCTGTCGACCCGCTCACGCAGGCGGCCGTAGTCATCGGCAATGATGAACAGGCTGTCGTGGGGCTCACCCTCAACCAGATGGCGTTGCAACGGCAGTACCCGGTACTGGGCGGGTTGATCGAACAGGCCGATCCAGGTTTCCAGCTCGCGGTTGTCCAGCAGCTCGGCTTCGCTGATCAGGAAGTCGCTGACCCGGGCCTGCAAGCTCGGGGCGCTGATGTTCAATGGAAGGCTCATGGGCATGTCCCCTGAAGGTTGAAGGCGGTGCTACAGGCGGATTTCCACCTGGTACAGGCGTAACCAGCGGTCCAGGTTCAGCAGGTAGGCCAAGCCGGCCGTGGGGCTGCTGGAGGCCCGGGGACTGGGCAGCGGCTGCTCCAGTTCGAGCAACTCACCCACCCGGCGCGTATCCACCAGGTCGAACACCGGCGAGTCGCCGTCAATCAGCAACTGCCTGAGCTGGCTGCGCAACAACGCCAGGTAGCGCGGGTCGGGATTGGCCGGAAAGCCGCTTTTCCTGCGCTCGACAATCGCTTCGGGCAATTCACCGCGCACGGCGTTACGCAACAGGCTCTTGCCCTCCCCGGCCACGCTCTTGATCGACCAGGGCACATTCCATACGTAGTCCACCAGGCGGTGATCGCAAAACGGCACCCGCACCTCCAGGCCCACCGCCATGCTGATGCGGTCCTTGCGGTCGAGCATCGCCGGCAACCAGCGCGTCAGCGCCAGGTACGTGACCTCGCGCTGTCGCCGCTCAACCGGGCTGTCTGCGGCCAGGTGCGGAACCTCCGCCAAAGCTTCCTGGTAACGCCTGGCCATGTACGCCTGCGGTGCAACTCGCTCGGCGACCTCGGGCCGCAGCAGTTCCCAAAGACCACTCTTGCCTGCCAGCCAAGGAAACCCGCAAAAATCCAGGGCCTGCTGGTCGTGAAAAAACGGATAACCGCCGAACACCTCGTCCGCCGACTCCCCCGAGAGCGCCACCGTGGTGTGCTCGCGCACCTGTTGGAACAGCAGGTACAGCGAGCTGTCCAGCTCTCCCCAACCCGGCAGGTCCCGGGCACGCAGTACCGCGTCTTCCTGCTCCAGCACCTGTTCGGGTGCGACCGCCAAGGTGGTGTGCGGCGTACCCAGCGCTGCGGATGCCAACTGCGCGAAAGGTTCGTCCCAACTGCTTTGCCACGGGGTTGGGGTAAAGCCTTCACCACCGCCGGTAAAGTCCACCGAAAAGGTCGGCAACGAGCGCCCTTCACGCCCCAGCGCCTGAGCGGCATAGGCGCTGATGGCGCTGGAATCCAGGCCGCCGGAAAGCAGGCTGCCCAGGGGTACATCCGCCACCAATTGTTCCTCGACCACCTGGCGCAACAAGCTGGCAACCTGCCGGGCAGTGTCGGCCGGGCTGTCACTGTGAGGCTCGGCCGTCAGCGACCAATAGACAAGGTCCTGTCGCCCGTTGGCATCGAACCTCAAGGCATGGCCAGGCTTGAGCTGATAAAAACCCTGGTAGATCCCGTGGCCAGGCGTGGGCGCGGTACTCAGCGCAAACAGCTCGGCAACCCCACTGGCATCCAGCACCGGGCGTACCTGGGGATGGGCAAGGATGGCCTTGGGCTCGGAGCCGAACAGCACGCCGGTGCCGGTGGCAAAGTAATACAGCGGCTTGACACCAAAACGGTCGCGTACCAGCCACAGGCTTTGGTCCCGTTCATCCCACAGGGCAAAGGCGAAAATCCCGGTCAACCGGGCGAACGCGTGCTCGCCCCATTGCAGGTAGGCACGCAGCACCACTTCAGTGTCCGAACGGGTGGTGAAGGCCTGCCCCAGCGCCTGCAGTTCTTCGCGCAAGGCCAGGTAGTTGTAGACTTCTCCGCTGTAGGTCAGCACCACTTCGTTGCTGGCGTCGGCCATGGGTTGGGCGCCATGGGCCAGATCAATGATCGACAGGCGCCGATGCCCCAGCAGCGCGTGGGGCGCCACCCATATCCCTTCGGCATCCGGGCCCCGCAGCGCCAGGGTGCGCGTCATGTTTTCGATCACCTCGCGCTGGGGGCGCAGGTCTTGGGTCCAATCGGTCCATCCGGCAATTCCGCACATGAATAATGCCCTTGCAGTGCCCGATATTCCCCACGTAGCCCAAGCTCGGTGCGCGTGGAAGATCTGCCAGGAGTCGGTGATAGTGACTGGCTAAACAGCGATGGCCAGTTGGCGCAGAGGGATCTGTTGCCCGAGGCGACGGCTCCATTCACGCCAGAAACTGCGGTTTTGTTCTTCATCGGTGTGGCGCTGGGTGCCTGGCCCCATGCCCCGGGAAAAATCACTGTAGCCCAGGGCACTGTGGGCATAGGCCCGCTGGCAGGACTCAAGGATTTCCACATCATCCGGGGTGCCGAAGCCGCCCGGGCCAATAAAGGAGATCAGGCCGTTGATCCGCGCTGCCCGCTCCTCTCGGCTCTCGTTGCTGAACCCCGCGCCCCATACGGTGACATTGACCTGGGTAGCGGAGACGGGGAAAAAGGTGCGGATGTTCAGGCCCAGGATGTCGTTGATCACCAGGTTGGGAAAGATGAACAGGCTCTTGTTGGTGTGGGCGATGGTCTGCGCCCGCGCCAGTCCGAAGCGCTGTACCAAGTGCTCGAATTTGTCGGCAATCGGCGCTTTCAGTGCCTCGGGAAACAACGGGCTCCAATAGGCAATCGGCCGGCCCGTGGAGGGTGGCCCGCTCATGATCAAGCCGTGCCCGTTGCCCAGGGACAAACCTTCGCCGGTACGCTTGTGGGACGCCGGATCGGTGCCCAGGCTGTTGAGGTATTCGAGGTAACGCTTGTGGGCGAACGGCAGGTGGTAGGCATCAACACCGTTCTCGGCGAGCAACTTCCAGTTGCCTTGAATGGCATGGTCAAACGCGCCGGGGATTATTTCCAGGGAGGATTCGGACTGGTCGAGGATCAGGTCGATGTAGTCGACAGCCTGCCCGAGGTAGTCCTCCAGGGTGTTCTGCGTGCGGGCAAAGTGGATGAACACAAAACCCTTGTAGACGGAGTGCTTGATGCGGGTCAGCGACAGGTCGAGGTTGCATTGGCCGTGATGCTCGTAGGCTGCCTTGTCAGGCTGGCCGATCAGCGAGCCAGCGGTGTCGTAGGTCCAGCCGTGGTAAGGACAGTTAAAACGCTGGGTATTGCCCTGAGGCTCGGAACATACCCGCGCGCCCCGGTGCGAACAGGCATTGAGGAACACCGCAAGTTCACCGTTGCCCTGACGCTGGAAGATCAGGTTGCGCCCGCCCACGTCACGGGTAAGGAAGTCCCCGGCCGCTGGCACCTCGCTGAGGTGGGCCAGATACAACCAACTCTTGTCGAAGACCGCTTCGAGTTCTTGCTGATAAACCTGGGGGGAAACATAAGCCTGTCGATTGACTTTGAAATAACTAAGATTATCGGTCTCTATAAATCCATTCACGTCACGCCCTCCCTTGCTGTTTCGATAGAACTTATAAAAACCTAACACAACAAACCCGGCGACAACTATAACGATTGACCATTAGCTCATAACTGAAAGCCGCAGGCATAAGCACTGAAAAAATAAATCTAAGGCGACAGTAAAAAAATCCAGGAGCTATTGCACTCATAGAGGGATTCATTGCACTTAGCAAAAACTAAAGCCGTCACTGACCACTCACTAGTTCCCCCACAGATAACAACAACGCAAAATTGCATTATCCAGGAAATAAATAGTAATTTTCGGTTATGCGACGACGTGAGCGTTTGTCTAGATTTTCCTTCGCGCACCGAGCTCAAGCCATTAGTTCGCTAACTGCTGGGATCGGCGAATGCACGCGCTGGGTATTTATCCCTAACGACTGCCAAGCCGCGACTTGCATGAACAAATTCACACTGGTAGCAACCACGGAAGCCTATTTCATCGCGTAAGGCATTCAGACCTCCCGTAGCGGACCACCCTTCTATTAGAGGCCACCTCTATGAACGAAGCTAGTAGAGTGACTCCAACTGAAAAGCTGTTCTACAGGCCCATCGAAGCCGCAATACGTTGGAGTAATTTAACTGCTCATGAGTCCGTGATCCTCGAGTTCGCATGGGGCCATCCCGATCGCCTAAGCAATGAGTTTCCGCAGTGGCCGTGCCTGCACGCGAACTTCTGGAAGATTCTGGATGCCATTCGAAATCGTGAGATTCCGTACGGAGCCTTGGGTATTACGGTCACTCCAGGCACACCTGTCGACTTCAGGCTCCTGACCATCCGACATTCAGATTTAAAGCGCTGGATGTCTATGTACCACCCTGATCAACGACCATCTTTTCTTTTCGGCCCACCGCTAATCAGTCAGGAAACAATCCACAACCACACGTACTTGACCTTACAAGCCGATCGAGATGCCCTACAGGTACAGCTAAAAGCTAGCGACGCGAAACTCCAAACTTTGACTGATGAGTTGAAAGCTGCAGGACTGGAGCGCGAACAGCTTCGCGAGCTCGCCGAAAACAAACTCCAACTTAGTGAAGACAGCAAGGAAACTTTACTTAACATTATCGGCGCGCTGGTCGAAACCATCTTAGGTTCCACCAGCACCGGTAGACGGCACTCCGTTTTCGACAGTCAAGCTTCTCTCGTCGACTCAATTACCGCGCACTACGGCGGCGTAAAGGGTCTGAGCAAACGCACACTAGACGGAAAGTTTGCGGCCGGCAGACGCAACCTTGCAAAGGCTAAAAAGTGAGGGTTGCACTGCAATCACTTCAATTGCACTGCAATGACTACTCCCGCTTTCTACTATTGAATCCAGGTCACTTCCCACCCGATGCCATACGGCGCTAGGAGTGACCAACATGCTTAATCAATCTTTCTCTACGGCTGATGCACCTAATCCTCAGGTCGAGCGCCATATCATGCGCCGTGATGAGGTGGAGCGAAAAACCGGATTCAAGCGCGCTCACATCTACAACCTGATGAAGGAAGGTAAGTTCCCTAAAGCTAAACGTATTGGACTGCGTGCAGTCGGATGGGACTCGCTGGAAATCGAGCAATGGATCACCGAACGTTTGGTGCAAGAGGGCTGATGGTATGCGTGTGATATCGATTGTTTCGACCAAAGGAGCTGTCGGCAAAACCACTGTAGCGGCCAATCTTGCCGGTCTGCTAGTGGATGCGGGCCTCCGTGTGCTGCTACTTGATCTGGACAGCCAACCCACCCTCTCCAGCTATTACGCATTGAATCAAAAAGCGTCTGCGGGGACGTACGAGTTTATAGCACTCAATCAGACATCTCCTGCACAGATTATTTCCAAAACAGAGGTCAAAGGTCTCGACTTGATTATCTCCAATGACGATCAAGGTCGGTTGAGCACATTACTGCTGCATGCCCCCGACTGTCGGCTGCGGCTGCGAAATTTACTTGACCAATTCGGCGCCAGCTATGACCTTCTTTTGATCGACACCCAAGGCGCACGCAGCGTGCTTCTGGAGATGGCCACGCTGGCCTCCGATCTTGCCCTCTCGCCCGTCACTCCGGAAATGCTCGCCGCACGCGAGCTGCATCGCGGCATCCTAAAGCTGCTGAGTGAACTAGAACCGTTTCGTCACTTGGGCATAACAACACCATCGCTGCGACTGCTGCTTAACCAAGTAAACGCACGGTGGAAGGATACCCAGATGATCATTCGGGGTCTGCGCGAAACCCTCATTAAAACACCCAACATATCAATCCTATATACCCTAATTCCAGATCGGGTGGCGTACCTCAACGCCGCATCTCTTGGACTTCCAGTACACCGAATGGAGAGTCGCCAGTCACCCGGACGACGTTCGTCATCAACGCTAGAAACCATGCGAGCGTTGGCCGCCGAGCTGTTCCCGGAATGGCGTTCGGCAATCTACACGGTAAACAGAGTCTCGGTGATTCAATCAGGCGACTCGTCGCGCGAGTGTTCTCGATAGCCGTTTAGGTTAATCGATCTTGATGCCAACAGCGTTTGGCAAGGAGTCTGTTGATGTTGTATCAGCTTCCCATCATCGTTCCACCGTCCACTCAACCACACCACCCACCTTGTGAGGAGTACTGCACCGTGGTCTTTCGCCTGCAGGGTGGGCGCTCGGCCATGGGCTGGTTCCTCGCAGAACTCTCCCGACATTTCGAAGGTTCGGGCACTGCCGAGATCGTCAAGTTCGAGGTCGGTGACCATTTGCGCAACCGGCGTTAACTGAGGTTGTTCAGATGAAGAAGCTGAGTCAGGAGCAGATCACCGACAAGCTGCACCAGGACCACTTCCCTCGGGGCCCGGAGCTGGAGCGGCTGTCCGATCCACTCATCGACACGCCCATGCTGGTCACGCTGGAGCAGTTGCGGCCCTACGAACACAACCCGCGCTTCATCCGTAATCCGCTGTACGACGACATCAAGGTGTCGATCCGTGAGCGCGGACTGGATCAACCGCCACCGATTACCCGCCGCCCGGGCGAAACCTATTTCATCATCCGCAACGGGGGTAATACGCGCTTGGCGATTCTCGGCGAGCTGTGGCAGGAAACCCGCGACGAGCGCTTCTTTCGCATTCATTGCCTGTTCCGACCTTGGACCAATGAGCTCACCGCCCTACTCGGCCATCTGGCTGAAAGCGATCTGCACGGCCAACTCACCTTCATCGAACGGGCTCTGGCGGTAGCCAAGCTCAAAACCATGCTCGAAGCAGAGGGAGCGGTGCTCTCGCAACGCGAGTTGGCACGACATCTTGCCGCTGGAGGCTATCCGATTTCGCAGTCGCACATCAGCCGAATGCTGGACACCCTCGAACACTTATTGCCCGCCATTCCACAAACCCTGTATGCCGGGTTGGGCAAGCCCCAGATCGAACGCCTGATCGGCCTACGTAGCCAGGTTGAACGAACCTGGAACCGTTATCCAACCGCCACCGTTGCGTTCGCTGAATTTTGGCTCGAGACCCTGGGTTACTTCGATGCCGAGCCCGAGTCCTTCGATCTTGAGCAAATCCAGGACGAACTGCTCGAACGTATGAGCCGCTTGCTCGGACAGTCCTACCGTATGTTGGCCTTGGAGCTGAGCGATACCCAACGGGTCATCTCGACGCCTGGCGTTGCAGTCACCACGCCCTCGGAAAACAGTCATCTGCCGAACGATAATGAAGCCGCGGCAGGACCTCTCTCCTCCGAGTCCCGCCCTCAATCAACTGAGACCTGGACCCAGACCGAAACAGCGCGAGAGGAACTGCTCACACCGCCTGAAACGAATGTCGAATCAGCGGTCAGCCCTCCGTCACGCGTTCAACAGATTCGCGAACAGATCAATCACGAGACCGCCACCGAAACAGCACCGACCTTCGAGGCCTGCTCGACCGACGACATCTGGACCATTGCACCAGCACTAAATACCCCCGAACAACTGCGTTTAGCCATTGCCGGACTGGCGCGGGAAATGGCGACCTATGCCGGACATCCCGAGAGCATCATCGATCAGCAGCTTGGCTTGGGTTTCACTCTGAACATCGAGCGACTTGATCTTGCCGCGCCTCGCGCGACCGGCGTTCACCTAATGCTCCTGGCCCTGTTGCGCGCTCAAGACGACGTGAACTGGGAGGATCGCAAGCAACTGCCCTCAGCCCTGTTCGGCCAACTGTTGTTGGGCATCTATCAACTCCCCCTGACAGATCGTCCAGCTGTGGATGTGGGACTGGAGCGACTGCCCGACAGCCTGTTAATCAAACTGTATCGCCTGATCCGCCTAGCCCGTCGCCTGATCGACTTAACACTTCCCCCTGAAGACGACTCACCGAAGGAGCTGCCATGAACCTGTCCTTCAATGTGCTCAACCATGCCATGCTGACCCAGGTGCTCCACGAGTTGAGGCTGGGTAACCTGCAACGCTGTAAGGCACTCGGACTGGGTGAGGACGACATCTACCTGTTGCAATCCTTACCACCCACCACGCTGTCGCGCCTGGCCCATGCCACCGTAACCTGGGTTGAGGTCAAGATTGACTCGCCGGTGCTACATCGATTGATCGAGCAAGCCGAACGCGACGAGCAGAACGAACGTTTGATCAACCGAGCGCTCAAGCTAGGCGCCAGCAGCACCATCATGTATCAGTGCTTCGGCTTGGCGCATTCGGAAACCGCCCTGCGTCGACGTCTGCTCAAGATAGAAACCCGTAAGGGCCGTCCTCAGCATTTGAGCGAAGCGCAGGAACATGCACTCTGGCAGCGATGGTGCCAGCTACGCTCTCAGGACGGTACCGAGGATCAGCTCGACGCCATGATGATGCTGGCCGAAGAACAACAGATCAGCTTGACCATCGTTTGGCAGCAGATTGACCAGTACAGCAATGGAACATGAACACTGCCCCCTCCAGTCGCTGGCAGCGTGTCCTGCAGCAATGCACCCAGCAGCTGAGTGAACGCTGGCCCGCACGCCCTACCACCGAACAACCGTCCAACCAGGTTCTACAGGCTGGCTTTTTGTTCAGTGGCCAATCTCACGAAGTCGTGCCACGTCGGCTGCTGTTGGATCATCGGCTGACGCCATTGGAACGTAATGCCTGGCAGGTGTTCCGACTCATGCTGCAAGGCCAGGGCGTGGTCACACCGCGCTATGAGGATTTGCAGCCTTACCTCTCGAGCGTGCCGTATGGCGCGCAAGCCTCCCGTGAAACCATCGCTCGCGTCTTAACGATGCTCAGACTGACGCGCTGGCTCAGCTTGGTAAGTCGCGGTCGCGACCAAGTTAGCGGGCGCCTGCAAGGTTCTCTGTACGTCCTGCACGATGAGCCGTTAACCCCCGCCGAAGCCATGGAACTGGATCAAGATTACCTGGAGTTGGTCGGACATTGCCTCAGTCATAGCACCAAGGCGGTGCGCATTGTCGCTCAGCATGTTCTGGAAGAAATTCGCCAGGACACCCGTATCGATTTAGGTCAGCTACCCACACGGCTCGAGAGCTGGGAAGATCACTGGATACAGCAAGGATTGGATCAGGCAACCGACTCCGCGGTGCATGATTCCGAACTGGGTGGCGATCACCGCGTTCGGAATCGTGCAGGCCCTCGTTCGGATTCCGAACCGGGCTTGAACACCAGTGTTTCCGGCGTAGTTCGGAATCAGAACGCCGCCTGTACTGTATTAAAAGAAAGTACTTGTACTGTACCCCGCGCGACCCAAGCGGTGGATAACCTGCTCTGGCCCGATTCGCTGCACCTGAGTCCAAGCGAGCGTCAGGCCGTCGCCATTGCGCTGAACAAGCTCAAACCAGCGGATCGTCAGGCGGTGCTCAACGAAGCGGGCGCACGCTGTACGGCAGGAGGTATCCGCAAACCAGCGGCGTATCTGATGGGCCTAATCCAGCGCGCACTGAAAGGCGACTTTCGGCCTTGGGCGGGTCAGACAGAGCCCTCACCCGTTGCAGAACCGCCCCCAACGGCACCGTCACGCCCATCCCGAAAACAGGGCGAACCCGCCTCCGCCCTCGCCCAAGCGTGTCTGAATGAGCTACGCCAACTGTGCGGCAAACGCTCTGGACATCAGTAGATTTGATGCCAGTGGCATCAAATCTACTGAGCTCTACTGTGAAATCGCAAAGGGCCGAATCTGCGCAATCCGACCGATACAGCCATCGCCATCCCTGGAAATGATGCCACTGGCATCACTCACGAACGCCTCCGAAATTAACCCTCTCACACCAAACCGAACAGACCGCATTCAGCTTTTTGGCTGCCCTTGACCCTCATCTGTCGCAACGTTCCTGTCCAAGCGAATGCGAGGACAACACCGTGCCCGATCACTATCAACTCAATCTGGGTTCATTGCGCAGCAGCATCACCCTGACCCTGCACACCCACCACGCCGCCCGTATCTGGCAAGGTCGGGCCGCACGTGAAGGCGTCCACTCGATCATGGGCATGGCCGGCTACATCAGTGTCACCAACCTGATCAAACAAACCGCGGCCCAGGACGATCCCTATGCCGACTGGGCCATCGTGCAACTCGAAGAAAAACTGATGCAGGCCAAGGCTGGGATGCTGGAACTGACCCAACAGCTGGACCGAATCAGACAGGACCTGCCGACACAGATCGACATGGGCGACAACCTCAACATCCACCCCGTCACCTTGCCGTTGTACATCGGCAGCCAGCTGGGTTTTCTGGCGGTCTACCTGCTGACCGACTACGACACTCTGGTGCGCCGGACCCTATTGGCTCATCACACCGCCCTGATCGGCCGCATCGACATGGAAGCCTGGATCGACGACGGTGCCCATCTGCTGCGCAGCCTGTTCGGCCAGGCACAGCGCTATCGACATTCTGGCGTCACCCGCGACGACATGGCGGCGAACAACGCCCGTGCTATTGCGGCCATCGAGAAAATGGGTTTACCCCCGATGGACATTCTAGAGGGGCATCGCCGCTCCCAGTTCGCGCCGCCAATCACTCGCCGTGGTGCGGTGGCAGTGGATGACGCCGACGCGTTGGCAGAGGACGCAGGAGCATCGTCTGCGTCAGTGAGTGAACCGGAGGACGAAGCATGAATCCGATGATCCCGGCTCAACCAATGCCCTTCGTAGCGTTAACACCGGATGCCTATCGACAACTCGAACATGCATCCTCCCTAAAAGGCCTTTTAAAACCTTTTAAGGGTAAGGGGGAGTTGGAGCACTTGGCGCAGGTAGCGAGGGAAATCGAGGCGCAGTTATGTCACCTGATGGAGGCTGTGGTGCAGCAAGCCGGACAGCCCCCTTACTCGCTGCTGGACATTCGTTTAGTGCTGCAGAACACCAGCGCAGGCAGCACCTTTTTGCGTTGGCGCACCCGTGACTTCGCCCGTATGGGCGTAGCGGTCTGGGAACGCCAGGTCTGCAACAATGCCCTGCCACAGGCCATACGGGAGAGATTGCACCGTTTCGAATGCGAGCGCATTGCACTGAACCTACAGATGAGTGTGGTGCATTCGCTCTACCGCCAGGCCACGACCTGTGCGATCAAAATGGCCAGCGCCGAACGGCTGCTGCGCCAGTTCACACCCGCAGCGGAGGTATCACGATGAGTACTTTTTTCGTCGGCGAAGGCAATATCGGCAGTGCGCCAGAGTTCCAGGAGTTTCCATCAGGCAATGACGAGCCCCGGCGTTTGCTACGGCTGAATGTGTACTTCGACAACCCCGTACCACGGGAGGGCAACTATGAAGATCGAGGCGGCTATTGGGCCCCGGTTGAGCTCTGGCATCGAGAGGCCGAACACTGGAGCACGCTGTATCAGAAAGGCATGCGGGTGCTGGTCGAAGGTCGTACGGTACGCGACGAGTGGGAGGACAGCGAAGATAACGCACGAGTAACCTTCAAGATCGAGGCCCGTCGAGTCGGTGTCCTGCCCCACCGGGTGCACAGTGTGGTCATGCGGGAGCGCTCCAGTGAACCGACGGCTTCTCAAAATACAGAGCAGGCCAGTTCACCGGCGTCGAAACCTAAGAAACGCAGAGGGCCGCCACCGTCGACCTGACAGACATCAGGCATAAAAATTGCGCCTTTGCGCGAAGTTGCCGACCAGTTATTACTCGCTGTTCGTGAAAACCCGCCCTGTTACCCACCCTACAAGGTAGCAGCCTCGGCCCATTCAAAGCTGCCCTCACCGACTAATATGAGGAACCTGCCATTCAGGTTTCTCATATCTCGCCCCTGCTACTTCGAACAACGCTGCTCCGAACCCAATCCGGAGCAGTTCTATGCGTCTCTTCCTCTGCGAGAAACCGTCCCAGGGTCGTGACATCGCCAAGGTGCTCGGAGCCAGCCGGCGTGGTGACGGTTGCCTGATCGGCACCGACTCAACCGTCACCTGGTGTATCGGTCACCTGCTGGAGACGGCCCCACCTGAAGCTTATGGTGCTCAGTACAAATCCTGGTCGCTGGATCATCTACCGATCACTCCCGTGCAGTGGCAGGTCGAGGTCAAACCCAAGACCGCCGCGCAGTTCAAAATCATCAAACGCCTGCTGAGTGAAGCCTCAAGTGTTGTCATCGCGACCGACGCCGATCGCGAAGGTGAAATGATCGCCCGCGAACTGCTGGAACTCTGCAGGTATCGAGGCCCCGTTCAGCGCCTCTGGTTGTCCGCCCTCAATGAGGCGTCGATTCGCAAAGCATTGTCCTCGCTGAAGTCTGGTCAGGAGACCCTCCCGCTCTATCACTCAGCCCTCGCCCGCAGCCGTGCTGACTGGCTGATCGGCATGAACCTGAGTCGCTTGTTTACCCTCCTCGGTCGGCGGGCAGGCTACGACGGAGTGCTGTCGGTTGGACGCGTACAGACACCCACTTTACGCCTAGTGGTCGATCGGGATCGTGCGATTGCCAGCTTCGTCTCGGTACCCTACTGGGAAGTGGATGTGCACCTGTCCTCAACGGGCCAACAATTCATTGCGTCGTGGCAACCACCAAGGTTAGGACGAGATGAGGCCGGTCGTTGCCTGCAGCAGGCGCTTGCCAGTCAAACGATCCAAGCGATCTCTTGCGGTAAGACCGCCACAGTACTCTCGCTGCAGACTGAGCATTCCCGAGAACCGCCGCCCCTGCCCTTCGACCTGAGCACGTTGCAGGAAGTCTGCTCGCGTAAGCTGGGGCTCGGCGTCCAGGAAACCCTGAACATCGCCCAAGCCCTGTATGAAACCCACAAAGCCACCACCTACCCGCGCAGCGATTGCCGCTATTTGCCAGAGAGTATGTTCAACGAGGCACCCGCAGTATTCGACGCCCTGCTCAAAACGGATTCGGCACTCAGACCTGCATTCGGGAGCCTCGATCGATCATTGCGCTCCCGCGTATGGAACGATGCCAAGGTCACCGCGCACCACGGCATCATTCCCACCACCGAGCCCGCAAACCTGGCGCGGATGTCCGAACAAGAGCGCCAAGTCTACGAACTGATTCGTAGCCACTACCTCGTGCAATTTCTGCCGCATCATGAGTTTGATCGAACCCAGGTCGAACTGGAGTGTGGCGGAGAACGATTGATGGCTGTTGGCAAACAGATCCTGATTCAGGGCTGGAAAGACTTGCTCTACGACGCTGCGGAGGCGGATGAGCCCAGTCAAAAGTCGCAAGTATTGCCCGCCTTGCAACAAGGCACGCAGTGCGCAGTGGACGACGTCGAACTCAAATCCATGCGCACCGCAGCTCCCAAACCTCTCACCGAGGGCGATCTGATCAAGGCGATGAAAAACGTCGCCAAGCTGGTCAACGACCCACGCCTGAAACAGAAACTTCGGGACACCACCGGTATCGGTACTGAAGCCACGCGAGCCGGCATTATCAAAGGGTTGATTGATCGCGGTTATTTACTGAAGAAAAAACGCGCCTTGATGGCCACCGCCGCGGCCCATACCCTGATCGAGGCGGTACCGGCAGCAGTCGCAGATCCGGGTATGACCGCAATCTGGGAACAGGCGCTGGACGAAATCGAAGCGGGACGCCTGACCCTGGATGCGTTCGTTGCCAAGCAGGCGAACTGGATTGCGCAGCTGGTCGCAAACTGCCGCTCGCTCACTTTGGCAATAGCGCTCGAAACGAGCCCAGGCTGCCCCATGTGCAACGCCTCAATGCTCAAACGAAAGGGCAAATCAGGGCCGTTCTGGTCATGCTCCCGCTATCCGGATTGCAAGGGCACTGTGTCGATCAGTAAAGATACGCGTCGCTCATGATGTTCCATGGGACGATCACCATGAGAATGGTGCGTTCTCTGCCTTGACGTCGTCCCACCCTCTCTGCTGTAGTACCTTAGGATCATCGCCAACGGCGACCCAAGACCGATTTGCTCCGGGTAGCTCGGTCGAACTCTTCGAGTTCGGAGCCTTCTCTTCTGCGGAATTTCATTCCCGTTTTTTGCTCGACCTGATTGTGGTGGCGGATGACCACTGCTGCCTTTACCCGGCAACAGCGGTCATCCGCTTCGGCGATCGTATTCAGTCCCGGAGCCCGCCGGGGAAACACTGGGCACCCTTTGTGCGCGGATGCGTGCCAGCAGGTACCGACCCAGGCCACGACAAGGGTCGGTTGGCGGATCATGGCGCAGTTCAACCAAGTGTTGCGAGGCGCTTGTCGACTGCGTCAGACCGCCTAAGGTGGCTTTTCTATTCTTCGCCTGGCACCCAGCCAGGCCCACTCTTCACTTTCTTCAGTCCAGTAATTTCCAATGTATTCCGGCCATAAAAAATCGGCTTGCGGCGTCTTGACGCTCCCCTGTGACAGGCTTATACAAAGGGCGTGGTTCGCTGTCATTGACAGCCCAGCCCAGGTAGCTTGAACCTTCAAGGCTACGCCACGCTTGTGGTGGTTTACCCAAGTGCAATCAGCGTTCGGAAGCTTGCACGATTACCGCTTCAGCGGTGATGAATGCCGACTACTCCATGCCTGCGGATCACCACCGCAGACGCTCCTCTGCTGCACTGCTATTCCCCCAGACGCATCGTTCTGATCGTCATCGGCTTGCCGGTGGCGAGTCGTTCATTGCTCGCCTTCACCTTACCCACCCTGACGGGGGCTCACTTCCCCGTCAGGGGCTGTGAGTCGCCGTTTTCCCTTGAAACAGGAGAACCACCATGGCCCACGCCAACCACTCCCAAGAAGCGACCACTTACTTCAACCTGCACACCGTCGGTATCGGCTACCTAAACCGTGTTCGTGAAGTGCAAGTCCGCCGCGGCCAACCTTTCATGGCCTGCGATATCGCCGCGTTGCACGGTGCTACTGATGCCGTGGAGTACACCCGCTTCGACTGCAAAGTCGCTGGGGGTGAAGCTGAACGCTTGATTCGTCTCTATATGGACGCCGTCAACGCCGAGAAAAAGGTCTTGCTGTCGTTCCGTATCGGCGACCTGTGGATCGATCCGTTTCTCTACGAGAAAGGCGCTAAGCAGGGTCAACCGGGCGCCAGTTTGAAAGGTCGTTTGTTGTTCATCGACTGGATCAAGGTCAACGGCACGTTCGAGTACAAAGCGCCCGCCAGGCAGGAAGCAACAGCACCTGCTGAGCAAGCGCCAAACAGTGAGTCCTCCCCAACGTCGGCTGATGCCGAAGCTGAAGATATCGACAACCCAACAGAGTCCAGGATTGAACCTGAATCTCCACCCACTCTCCGCACGGCCCGCCGTGTCGCCACGCGTACTGTTCAGTCCGCCTGAACAATCCACGATGTTTTACATCAAGGCGCTCAATCGAGCGCCTTTCCTTCAATCCGCACAGGAGAGTCAACATGGAATCCTTCTGGCTTTGCGACGACTGCCTGTTCGCGACTGCTTACGAGGACTACAGCACGTTATCGCTCTACTACACGACGGATGAAATCGAGAAACGCATCGCCGGCATCCATCGTGAACTGGTTTGGTTAATGCCAATCAGTGCCGACTTCGATCCCGAAACCGGTCGGGGAATAAAAGCCTTCTCCCCATTGCCCTGCGACGGTTGTGGTTCACACCTACACGGCCAACGCCACCGATTCACGCGGCTGTAAACAGCGCGCCATCTGCTAACGCCCGCGACTCCACACCCACCTCGGGGACACCACTGCCCTCGGGCGTGTACCCCTGATTGTTCCCTTCGGAGGTACCACCATGAGCACCCAACTCACACTGATCGAGACTTCGGATTTCGAGGCTGATCGCATTGTCCAAGAAAATCAGCTGATCGACGAAGCGCTGCATATTCTGGATCGTCGGCTGTTCACCCGCGGCCCTATCCTGACCGCCCCTGACACCGTAGCTGCTTACCTAAAACTGCATCTTGCGCAACAAGAGCATGAAGTCTTCGGTGTGATCTTTCTCGACGCCAAGCACCGGGTGTTGGCGTTCGAAGTCCTCTTTCACGGCAGCATTGATGGCGCCAGCGTTTACCCCCGCCAAGTCGTTAAGCGTTCCCTCGCGCATAACGCTGCGGCCGCCATTTTTGTTCACAACCACCCCTCAGGGTGTACGGAGCCCAGCCAGGCGGATCGCGTCTTGACCGCACGGCTGAAGGAGGCCTTGGCCTTGATCGAAGTGCGCGTACTAGATCACTTCATCGTGGGTGAAGGTCGTCCTCTCTCCCTTGCCGAATATGGCTGGCTTTAACCTTCACAGGCGTCTTCGGACGCCTTGTTCATTTTCATTCTGGAGAACCCTCATGAACCCCACACACCAAGCCCCAGCCCAACTGACGGCCTCAAACCCATTTGCTCGCGGTTACGACAACCTTCATATCGAACGGCTGCTACTGATTACCTACGAAAACGACTGCCCTCCCTGCTTTCGACCCGTGCACGACTCACAAGCCCATCTGCCCGACAATGAGCTGCAACTGTTCGTCTGTCTGTTCAATGACGATTTCGCCTTGATCAGCGAAGGCCAATCCATTCCGGAAGATTTGGATGAATGCTGCCAGTCCACCGGGTTGGTGCGCCAAGTAATCTACCCCGTGATGGGCGAAATGCTCAACGTGCGGCATCACCTCGGTGACCTGTACTCCCTGGAAGAGGCACAAGCCATGGTCCATCGCTTGAGCTTCGAAACGGGACACTACAGTCGAGCCTGGGAAATCAGTACCGCACACCTTCCCGAAGAAGCGATGCTTTATCTGGAAGAGTGGGTCAGTAACTTCGCTCCGCGGCATACCGGCCTCTTGTTCGAGCTTTTTACGCTGCCAGATTGCTGCGGTATCGGTTGCAAACTGATCGGCACGCCATGGACGGACGAGAACTTGCTGAACATTGAGGGCAATCGTTATTCGAGCTTGAGACAAGAGCAACTCGACGCAGGCACACCGGAAGCCTTGGTCAACGTACTGTACCTCGCGGCATTGGCGGATGTGCGATTGTTGATCTTCGACCCCGACGCTGCCGTCTTGGATGGGCTCGCCATTTTTGACGAATAGCAACGTGTTCAGCGTTAACACGACCTGCCTTGAATCGACTTTCTCACTGAATCGCTCCTTCACCTCATGTCAGGTTCTGCACTGAATCTGACATGAGGTTTTTTTCCATGGAGCGTTTTTTCACGCCTGTCTGCCTGCTGGGTTTGTTGAGCGCCTGCACCGCGCAAATCCCCACCCCAATGCCGACTCATCTAGAAATCGGCAGTGGCTCCAATCGGGCCCAGCACTCGAGGGGCACAGCCGAAGAAAACCATCCGGCAGAACTTCGTTATGGCCGCTACACGCTGGTCAGCACCGAGCCCACCACGGGACAACGCGATCTTCTTGCCCAAATCATTGAAGTGAACATCTCGTCCAGCCTGAGCCCCTCGGTGCAGGATGCGTTGCAGTACGTATTGCAGCGCTCGGGCTATTCGCTCTGTCCAGTTTCCGCGTCGGTGAGGGTGCTCTTTACTCGGCCCCTGCCCGCGGCCCACTACCGGCTTGGGCCAATCCCTTTGCGCCGCGCGCTACAAGTGCTGGCTGGCCCCGCCTGGCAACTCACGACTGATGAAATCAGCCGTTCGGTCTGCTTCGAACAGCAGAAAGCTGATGCCGGCGTCACGCTGACCACACCCGTCTCGCCCCATCAGTTGGAGGCACGTCCATGAAAGCCTCAACGTTTCAAACCCTCATTGTTGGCTTACTTTGCCTGGCGGTCGCCGGGCTGAGCGGTGGTTTGTATAACCAGTATCAGCGCATGGCCGAGCTACAGAGCACGAACACTCAGTACCTACACACTTTGGACACCCTGCAACATGATTCAAGCGCCCTCAAGGACGCCCAGGAAAAACTGCAGTACGCGCTGAAAGACCTAAAGCAAATGGTCGATTCCGGTGAGCAACAGGCCAATACCCTCGATCCGATGCTGGATCAGTGGGCGCAAGAGATACAGGAACTGCGCGATGGCCTGGCGGCCCGTGCCACCGTGGCAGACCTGACAGTGCTACGCGCGCGTCTTGAACAGGTCGAGCAGCAGTTCCTGGACATCAAGACCCAGCCATCACTCCCACCACCGACGTCTTCCGCGACCAAGCCGAAACAGAAGGCTCGCTCCAAGTACCTCCCGCTCTCACCGCCGTTCTCAGTGTTGGGGTTTGAGTCCCGTGGGGGTGAGCGCTTTCTGGCGGTCGCACCTCCTGACAGTCGCTCGCTCATGGAGATCCGGCTGCTGCATAGCGGTGAGCAGTTCGGCGCCTGGCACCTAAAAGTACTGGAGCCGAACTCAGCCATCTTCGCGGTGGCCGCTCAGCCAGACCAGACCGTGCACCTCCCTTGAGAAGCGATCATGAACAAAGCGTTACTGCCCTCCGTCGCCTGTCTTGTTTCGCTACTAACCACCGGCGCTGCGATGGCTAACCCCATCACGACACCGTCACGGAACCAGAACACGCAGGTCGCGCCCTTGGGGCGCTCTCACTCTGAACAGGCGGTGAGTTGGGGTCTGACCGAGCAGGAGTGGACGCGTTTCGAACAGATCCAAGCCGGCCCGCGCGGTTTCTGGAGCCCGAACCTCGATCCGTTGACCGCACTCGGGGTCGAGGCCCAGACCGACGAAGAACGCCAGCGCTATGCCGAATTACAGGTAGCACTGGAAGCCAAACGCGCCGAGCGTGAATTGGCCTACCAAAACGCTTACACCGCGGCCTGGACCAAGCTGTTTCCCGGGCTGCTGCCGATCCAAGGCATGGCATCTTCGTCCCCTACCAGCTCATCGGTCGCGCCGCGCCCAGCCCTGTTTGTGGAGGACCACTGTCCTGCATGCACCGCTGAAGCACAACGTTTGCAAAACAGTGACACGACGTTCGATATCTACTTGGTGGGCAGCCAAGGCGAGGATGAACGCGTCCGTCGCTGGGCTCGGCAAGCGGACATCGATCCGGCCAAGGTTCAACGCCGGCAGATCACCCTGAACCATGACCGTGGTCGCTGGTTCAGCCTGGGGGCCTTGGGGCCATTGCCCGCCACTTACCAACAGGTGAATGGACAATGGCAACGCCTCGACTGAGTGGTATTGCGCTCATGCTGACGATGCTCGCCGTCCAGGCTGACGAACTTCCGCCTCCGGCCTATCAACTGGCGGCGCATGACGCCGGCATCCCTTCTACGGTGCTGTTCGCGATTGCGCTGCAGGAGAGTGGTATCCGCGTCCGTGATCGACTGCTGCCCTGGCCCTGGACCCTGAACATCGCCGGAACACCCTACCGCTTCGCCACTCGCCAGACCGCCTGTCACGCCTTACTTCAGGCACTCGCCCAACATGACGCCACGCGGGTCGATGTCGGTCTCGGGCAAACCAACCTGGGTTACCACGGTCAACGTTTTTCCAGTCCCTGCGAAGCCCTCGACCCCTACCGAAATCTCGCTGCAACCGCCGCGCTGTTGCAGGAGCATCACGCCGCTACCGGTGATTGGGTGTCAGCTGCCGGCCGCTATCACCGCCCGGCAGGAGGAACGCCAGCCGCGCGTTACCGTGCAGGCTTTTCCCGGCAACTTGAACGACTGATGGCCTCCTTCAAACAGGGCACACCACCATGAAGCGAATATCCCTTACCTGCTATTTCATCCTGCTCTTGGCACCTTTCGCCCAGCCGGAACTGACCGTAGCTGGGGATCAGCCTAGCGACTTCACACAACCCGATTTTCCAGCCGTGGGCGTGCCGATAAATAACAGAGTTCAGGCTGATCGGCCCGTGCATGCGGACCTGTCCAACTTTGCCGATGTGGCCTGGATACTGCCGATTAGTAGTTCCCGGCTGAGCCCCGGCCCGGTCACGCCTCGTTCCCTGAAAATGCCCGGCCTGCAACCCTGTTTTCTGGTGGGCGGCGATCCCCAGTCGCTGACTTGGCTGCGTCAACGCGCGGCTGAACTGCACGAAATGGGAGCGGCCGGCCTCGCCGTCGAAGTGGCCGATAATGAAGCCCTGGCCCGGATTCGAGCAGCCGCTCCGGACATCACTATCTTGCCGGTCAACGGCAACGACATCGCCACCCGCCTGCAGATTGAGCACTATCCCGTCTTGATCACTGCAACCTCATTGGAACAGTGAGTCAGGTCATGGCCGAGCATGCGATGGAGTCCAAGCTCCGGCCAGCGGTGGAGCTGTATACCGTAGCAATCTGTATCGCTGCCGCAGTGTTGTGCGTGTACTCGCCCTGGGCTGTGGCCCTGTCACCGGAGATCGGTCTGGTTGCGGCGCTGGCCTATGCCCTGTTCGGCCTTATCCGGCTGCGACAAGCCTGGGAGGTGCTGCGTTATCGACGCAATATTCGTCGGCTGCCCCGCTACGAGCTGACCAGTCGGCAGATTCCGGTCAGCCGTAAACGTTTGTTCATGGGCCGCGGCTTTCGCTGGACCCGCCTGCACACCCAGCGCCTGGTCGAAGCCCAGGATCCGGCGGTCGCTCACTATGTCGACCAACCGACCTGTTACCGCCTGGCCCGTGGACTCGAACGGCGCCTGGAGCATGCACCGTTTCCGCTCTCGACATTGGTCCGTGTCACGGCCTGGGACAGTGCCTTCAATCCATTGCGTCCTTTGCCCCCGGTCGGAGGTTCGCCACTGTTGCATGGGGTCGAGCCCGACGAAACGGAGGTCAGCCTGCCGCTGGGCGAACGGGTCGGACACACACTGGTGCTGGGCACTACCCGCGTCGGCAAGACGCGGCTCGCCGAGGTGTACATCACCCAGGACATTCACCGCGTCGAGCATGAGGTGGTGATCGTCTTCGATCCGAAGGGTGATGCCGACCTGCTCAAACGCATGTACGTCGAAGCCAAACGCGCCGGGAGGGAGAAGGAGTTTTATGTCTTCCATCTGGGCTGGCCAGAAATCTCGGCCCGCTACAATGCCGTGGGACGTTTCGGTCGTATCTCGGAAGTGGCGTCACGCATCGCCGGACAGCTTAGCGGTGAAGGTAACTCTGCGGCCTTCCGTGAGTTCGCGTGGCGCTTCGTCAACATCATTGCCCGGGCTTTGATCGAGTTGGGCCGGCGTCCGGACTACCTGCAAATCCAACGGCATGTGGTCAACATCGACGCACTGTTCATCGAGTACGCCCAGCAGTTTTTCGCCAAGACCGACCCGAAGGCGTGGGAGGTGATCGTTCAGCTTGAAGGCAAGCTCACCGAGAAGAACATCCCCCGGCATATGATCGGGCGCGAAAAGCGTGTGGTGGCCATCGAGCAGTACCTGGCGGTGAAGCGGGTATTCGATCCAGTAATGGACGGACTGCGCTCAGCGGTGCGGTATGACCGTACTTACTTCGACAAAATCGTTGCCTCGCTACTGCCGCTGCTGGAGAAACTCACCACCGGCAAGACCGCCCAGTTACTGGCCCCCAACTACACCGACCTAGATGACCCGCGACCGATCTTCGACTGGATGCAGATCATCCGAAAACGCGGCATCGTCTACGTCGGTCTGGATGCGCTGACCGACGCAGAGGTTGCCGCCGCTGTGGGCAACTCCATGTTCGCCGACTTGGTCTCGGTCGCGGGGCACATCTACAAACATGGCATTGACCATGGCCTGCCCGCATCGAACAACAGCAACGACAAGTTGCCGATCAACCTCCACGCCGATGAGTTCAACGAGTTGATGGGTGATGAGTTCATCCCGCTGATCAATAAGGGTGGCGGCGCTGGCATCCAGGTAACCGCCTACACCCAGACCCTCAGCGATATCGAAGCGCGCATCGGCAACCGCGCCAAGGCCGGTCAGGTCATCGGTAACTTCAATACTCTGCAGATGCTCCGCGTACGCGAAACCGCCACCGCGGAACTGCTCACACAGCAGTTGCCCAGGGTTAACGTGCTGACCAAGACCCTGGTGTCGGGTGCCACTGACACCTCCGATCCTGAGGCCAACACGGACTTCACCTCGTCCTCGCAGGACCGTGTCAGCAGCACCAGTGTGCCGCTGATCGAGCCAGCGCATATCGTCAGTTTGCCCAAGGGGCAAATGTTCTCCTTTCTGGCCGGTGGGCAGCTCTGGAAAGTCCGCATGCCATTGCCAAAACCCTCCAACGACGACGGCATGCCCAAGGACCTGCAGGAGCTCACCCAACGAATGCGAGCCACCTACAACGAGCAGGCGGGGCAATGGTGGAGCGCAAGCGGTGGCGGCCCAACAACAAACTTCGATTGGGATCAGGTGGGGTAGTTCGCACCCGCGACAGGTTTTGACTCATCAGAAAATCCAGAAGGATCGTGACGACATCAACTCTGCAACGCGCAATGGAGTGAACAATGGCGACTTCCACCCAGAACACGCCGCCTCAACCGATCCAGCATCCGGGATTGATCATCTCGGCGATCAGCCTAGTCCTGCGCATCGTCGGTTTGCTGATTGCCTCGTTGCTGATCTCGATTCTGATTGAGTTTGCTGGTCTGCTGCTGTTCTGGGGTGATCAGGGCTGGCGGCATAGTCAGGCCATGCTAACCAGTGAGTTAGGTTGGCTCAGCGAAAGCTTCAAATCTTCACTTCTCATCCAACAGCCTGGGCCAATGATTCTCCAGTGGCTGGATTTCCTCAATCGGTGGTGGTTGGTCAAGACTGGTTTTGCGGATTTTGCCCAGCAGGCGCGCGCCTCGAGCCAGAGTAACAGCTTCTGGGGCTGGACCAATCAGCTCTACGTGAGCATTGAGGATTTCGTGCTGGCGGCGGTGTATGTAACATTTACCTTCGTGGTGCGCCTGTTCATTCTGGTCCTGGCTACCCCCTTGTTTCTGCTCGCCACGCTCACCGGTTTTGTCGATGGATTAATGCGCCGCGACCTACGCAAATTTGGGGCTGGGCGGGAAAGCAGCTTTGTCTATCACAGGGCTAAGCGGGCAGTTATGCCGCTACTGGTCGTGCCCTGGATCATTTACCTATCCCTCCCCATCACGCTCAATCCAATGGCCGTTTTTATACCTTGCGCCGTATTGCTTGGTGCGGTCATGACGATTACAGCAACAACATTTAAAAAATACATTTAAAACAATAAGCACCACTATTACTCAAGCGAAAAGCTCACATCACTTTTAGCTAAAGAGGCGGCAAACCTAGTCTAATACCACCATTCATCTACCCCTTAATCTTAAAAAAAACCACAAATTAAAATACATCAATCTCGCCGCACCTAACAGCCAAGAGCGGGACTTCATGTTACCCTCCCCAATTAATGATAGCGACGCAGTTGCTGCCTTACCTCCCGCAAGAAAAGAAATAATACAAAAGAGAAAATATTTCAAATTTTCATGCTCATGCGCCAATTTAACTTTATCAACCAGCTTCCCCAGCCTGTCATACAGCTTACCTACACGCTCCCTGTGATCAGGTAGCGGAATGTAATCCTTACGCCCAAACTCCTGACTATTTACCATTAAATGCGAAGGCGTTTCACGACACGCTCCATTTAAATCAGCACGAGAGCAAAAATATGTGTTTATTCTAGCGATATCACTGGGTTCTGGTAACGATTGCAACCAGGAATCCCCATATCGTCTTAACTCAGGCTCATCCCCTACAATGTTAAATGAGAGTATTGAAAATACCTTTGCGGCGGATTTACAGACCGCCTTTTCGTCCTTGGCAAACGATGCATCAACCAGACAGTACTCTTTCAAACTCTGATAACGGCCTTTATAAAACTGCAAGTAATCCCCTAGCAGTTTATTCGTTTCCAACATTTGCTCCCGATCAGACTTCGCTTGAGAGTCAACAACCAAATACATGCACCCCACGAGACTTAACATGCACCACAAATGGTCATACCCGTGTTTAAACTTTGGACTTTTAAAGCAATTAGCCAGCATCAATACAGCCGACCACCCAAATCCGAAGGCGATCAGAAAATTTATTCCACTACTCCAGAAACCGCCTATGTATCCTGCCCCTAAATGAAATTCTTCAGGTATGAGCAACCACCAACTCGGAGAAAAACCGACTAAGGATAAAACCCCAGGTAAAAATACGACTAATAGGCTCGCCAGACCAGGCCTACGCCCCAGGACGAATGCTCCCCTAACAAACATCAAACTCATAAAAACAAACGACATGAAAAACAACAATGAGATTGCTTTCATACCAGCGACGGGACTGAGATTCAACAACGGGTATGGTATACCCGGCTCATATATATTATTAAAATAACCAAACCACCCTATCCCTTCAAGATTCTGCGCCACGCCGTAAGAGGCGATGAAAGACACCCAACAATACGGTTTTATAAATACATAAAACCACTGCATCAAGCCACTCCCCAAAAAATCCAGGCTCACGTTTAAAACTGAAAGGGTAGCCCCACCAGTTCGTCTTTCCCGTCAAAGCGGATATAGGCCATACAAACCAAAATACTCGACAAGGTCAATCGCCACTAAAAGCGATTGCCTCCGTCTCAGTTTACCTGCGGCTTTAGCTGGTCATTTTTACAATCCTGCACGTATGAATCCAGAGCCAATCGCCATGCTTACGCCCTTCATCCCTCGCCCTCTGATTTCCATATTGTTCCTAGCATCTGGTTGTGTCATTGCAGCACCCAGCCATGAGCAAATTGCGATGAGCCTAATCCAAAATCAACTTGAAATTACGGAGCGTCTTGCTGATCGCGCGAGTTTAACAAACACAACCGATGCACAAGAGCGCTATCGGTTCGATTATCACCAATTGATCCAAGACATCCAGCGTATTCGCCGAGGTGTACGGAGCTATCTATCCCCCTCCCGCGCCCAACCCCGCGATCCCGCCGAACTCGTCGGTGATTACCGCCTCGACACCCCGCTAACGGAGCCGTCGCCATGAGCATGACTGACGCTCAGAGCTCAGCGTTCCAAAACGCCTCCGGCTTCTCGGCACAGAGCAGTTCGACGCTCTGGCTGTCCCTGATTCTCGTCCTGGCTTTGCTGTGGTGTGCCTGGGTGATGTGGACGGCTTACCGGGGATGGGCGACAGGCAGTGTGCGCTTCGGCGCGTTTGGCGGCAGCGCCGCGCGCGTGCTGCTCGCATTGTTAGTCCTGATGTTCTTCACCCTTTCCTAACCCAGGAGATCGCGGTCATGCTCAAGTGCCTTGCCCCTATGAAAAACAACCTACGGGATCGCGCGAGCCAGCGCTTGATCGGTCTGCTCCTGGTGCTCGGTCCAAGCCTGGCTTTTGCCGAGCTCCCCACCATGGAGGCTCCTTCACGTGGTGAGGGTTCCGGGTTGATCGAGACGATCAAAAACTACGCCTACGACGGCGGCATCCTGCTCGGTCTACTGATCGCCCTGCTCGCTTTTCTCGGTGTGGCCTGGCATTCCCTGACTGTATATGCCGACGTGCAGAACCAGCGCAAGACTTGGAAAGACCTCGGCGCGGTGGTTGGAATCGGCGCCCTGTTGGTGGTGATCATCATCTGGTTCCTGACCAAGGCTGCCGCGATTCTGTGAGGTGGGCATGAACGACGCTATCGAACGCCTTGCCGACGGCACCTTGGTTTTTCTACCGGAACGGCTCAACCGTGATCCCGCCGTATTGCGTGGTTTAACCAATGATGAGATGTGGGTAGCGCTCGGCACCGGCGCCGTCATTGGCCTGCTGTTGGGCGTTCCTCTGGCGATCGCCACCGCCTCCATTGCCGTGGCGCCGACCAGCATGATCGCAGGCATGGCGGTGGTGCTGTTTGCCGGTGGCACACTACTGCGTCGGGCCAAACGGGCCCGGCCCGAGACCTGGTTGTACCGCAAACTCGAATGGGTACTGGCCAGCCGTTGGCGCCTGGGTCGCGGAAGTCTGATCCTGCACTCCGGCGCCTGGACGGTTCGCCGTTCGCGTCGACTGCGCCCTGCCCTGTCCCGGTGGCAGCCATGAGCCGATTTCGGAACAAGGTAGATGCCCAACAGGCCCACATCTTCAGCCTGCGTCTGGCGGTAGTGATTCTGGCCCTGGTCTGTGCCGGACTTTGGTATGGCTGGCGCTCGGCACCGACCGATCTGACGGTGCATGTCCCCCCGGATCTGCGCTCGGGCAGCACTCGTAAGTGGTGGGATGTCCCCCCAGAGAATGTCTATGCCTTTGCCCTGTACATCTTTGGCCAACTCAACCGCTGGCCTTCGGATGGCGAGCAGGATTATCGCCGCGCCATCTATGGCTTGCAGTCCTACCTGACACCCGCCTGCAAGGCCTTCCTCGACGGTGATTATGAGTACCGCAAGGCCGCCGGCGAACTGCGCCAGCGGGTGCGTGGGGTCTACGAAATTCTGGGCCGAGGCTACAGCGAAGATCCGGAACTCAGGGTCAAGCAACTCGATCGCGACAGCTGGCTAGTCAAGCTCGACCTTAATGCCGATGAGTATTACGCCGCCGAACCGGTGAAGCGGGTGGTGGTGCGTTATCCATTACGCGTGGTGCGTTTCGACCTGGACCCCGAACGCAACAAGTGGGGGCTGGCACTGGACTGTTATCAGGGCACTCCGCATAAAATCTCCCTGCCTGGAGGTGAGCCATGAAGCGGATTTTTACTCTGGGACTCACCGTCGCACTGATGTTATGGGGAGCTGCAGCGCAGGCCGTCGAGCTGATGCACTGGGAACGCCTCCCCCTCGCGGTCCCACTGGTGATCAATCAGGAACGAGTGATCTTTGTCGATGAGGCTGTTCGAGTCGGCGTGCCCTCAACCCTGACGGGCAAGCTGCGCGTGCAATCAACCGGAGGCACGCTGTACCTGCGCGCGTCGGAAGCCATTGCACCGACCCGCCTGCAGCTGCAATCGGTCGCGACGGGCGAGATCATCCTGCTGGATATCGCGGCCACGCCTGGCGATCAACCGCTGGAGCCCGTGCGTATCCTCAAGAATGCTCAGGAGCAAGCTGCCGAGACGGAATCTAGCACCGTCCCTGTTCCAGAACGTACACCGATTCCGGTCGCTTTGACGCGCTACGCCGCGCAAAGCCTATACGCGCCGCTGCGCACCGTAGAATCCCTGCCCGGTGTACGCCGCATCCCGCTCAGGCTGCGCACCGAACTGCCGACCCTGCTGCCCACCGAAAACGTGTCCAGCACGCCCATCGCTGCCTGGCGACTCGGTGATTACTGGGTGACGGCGGTGAAGTTGCGCAATCGTGGTCCAGAGACGGTGCAACTCGATCCGCGTCGGCTTCAGGCCAAGCTGTTCGCCGCGGCCTTCCAGCATGCTTTTCTCGGGCCGGCCGGCAGTGCTGAAGACACCACGATTGCCTACCTCGTTACCCGCGGTGCCGGCCTCGAACACGCCGTGCTGCTCCCGCCCATTGCGCGAGATGCTGACGATGAAAGCTAACGCCTTGCTCAAATGGCTGGTACCGGCTGCGCTGCTGGCCGTGGTGCTGATCATCCTGAAAAGCTGGGTCGCGGGTGGCCGCACGCCCTCTCCAGAGGGCCCAGTTGATCAGGGCAACCTTCAGTTATCCGCCGAGCAAGCCAAATCGCTCGGCATTGCGGGCGATACCCCACGCGACACGGTCGCCACCCTGGTCGGCCAAGTGAAGGCCATGCGCAGCGACATGCTCGGTTTGAAGAAACACAACGATTCGCTGCAGACGGAGAACAACCATCTGCGCGAGCGGGAAAACAGTGTCGACTCGCGTATCCAGACCGCGCTGGGCAGTGTGACTCAGCAGGTCGACGAAGGCCGCCGACAAGCCAACGAGGCCCGGCTCAAAGCGGAACAAGACAGTCGTCAGGCTCGCGGTCTGCTGACGCAATTGCAGGGACAGCTGTCGGGGCTGACCGGTAAAGGCAAGGACATGCCAATCGGCTTGGGGCTTGAGCCGGGCGATGGTGCCCAGTTCGAAGGGCGGCATTCTGCCGATGATGCGCTGCAGTGGATTGAACCCTCGGATGTTCCGCCTACCGACGGCCGAGGCAAAACCAAGACCTCCCCCGCACTGAGTCTGCCTACTGCCTTCAACTCACTGGAAGGCATGAAAGATAACGCGATTGATCGCAGCCAGAAACAGCTACGTACCGTCACCCAGGGTGAGCGTGACCGGAGGCGATCCGTTGATCGTACCGAAGGCGCGAAGCCGGTCTACACCATTCCCGAAAACGCCACGCTGATGGGCTCGGTCGCCATGACTGCGCTGATCGGCCGCGTCCCGGTGGACGGCACCGTGAATGACCCTTATCCCTTCAAGGTGCTGGTCGGTCCGGAGAACCTGACGGCCAACGGCATCGACCTGCCGGACGTCGCGGGGGCCGTGATGAGCGGCACGGCGTCCGGTGACTGGACCCTGTCTTGCGTACGCGGACAGGTCGAGTCAATCACCTTTGTGTTTACCGATGGCACCATCCGCACCGTGCCTCAGCCGAAAGCGGTCGCCAGCCGTAATGCCTCCACCACCCAGAGCTCGAACACCGACAAGATCCGTGGCGGACTCGGCTACCTGTCCGATCCGTATGGCATCCCGTGCATTGCCGGCGAGCGCCGCTCGAACGCCCAGCAGTACCTAGGCAGCCAGAGCCTGATCACTGCCGCCGGTGCCGGTGTCGCCGCTCTGCTCGGGGATGAGCAGAACAACAGCAGCGTGATCAGTTCGGGTGGCAGTACCCTCGGGGTGACCAACAGCACGGGCAACAGCACACTGAATTCAATCCTCAGTGGTGGAGTCAGCGACATCCGCGAGTGGGTCAACAAGCTGTATGGCGAGGCCTTTGCGGCCGTGTACGTGCCACCCGCCGCACAGGTCGCACTGCACCTCGACCATGAGATCACCATCGATTATGAGCCCGAGGGCCGGAGCGTTCGCCATGAAAAAGACCAAGCTTCTCTGCCTGACCTGGATTAGTTTGCTCTGCTGGGGTCTGGCGGGGTGCTCCACCGACAAGGAGACGCTGCTGCCCCATGGCGAGCAAACCATGCTGGACATCTGGAACGGTGCTGGTTCGCAAGGCACTCAGCAGCAACTGCTGGAGGCTCGGCAGCAGTTACGCCGCCCGCTGGCCCAGGCAGATGCCTCCGCGGCTATCCAGCAACCGTACACGCGCACAGCGGCGAACGAGATCCGCAACCTGTTCCCTCGCCTGCCCAATCCCGATCTGGTGCTGTATGTGTATCCGCACTTGAGTGGTACCGAGCAGGCACCGGTCCCCGGTTACTCGACCGTCTTTCCGTTCTACCAACGGGTGCAGTACGCATTGCCGGGTGAACGTCAGGAAGACTTGTAGTGCGTACCGGCGATTCGCGGAACCGTGCTCCTGCGTGGAAAGCCTGGCGCAACCCATTGCGCCCTCGCGCCACCTTGGCCGATGACGCCGCACTCTATGCGCACAATCCCAGCTTCACCGATCACCTGCCGTGGGTCGAATACCTCGACACCGAGCAGTTTTTTTTGCTGGATGACAATCGCTCGGTGGGTGCGGTGTTCGAGCTACTGCCCATCGGCACCGAAGGGCGCGAACCCGATTGGTTGATGGCCGCCCGCGATGCCCTCGAGGATGCCCTGCAGGACAGCTTTGACGAGCTGGATCAAGCGCCTTGGGTGGCGCAGTTTTTCTGCCAAGACGACAACGACTTCACCCCCTACCTGACCCAGTTCACCGACTATATCCAAGATAGAGCACGAGGCACCGTCTTCACCGAGGCATATTTGGAGCTCAGCCGCCATCATCTGCAGGCCATCGCCAAGCCTGGCGGTCTGTTTGAGGATAAGGTGGTGACGCGCTTGCCCTGGCATGGCAATAACCGCCGGGTGCGCTTGGTGATCTATCGCTGGCTCGAGTCTGACGCTGAGGAAACGGGGCCCACCCCGGTGCAACCCCTGCAACAGGCTTGCGAACGTATCGCGGCTTCGTTGCAGGCATGCGGGGTGCAAACAACGCGAGTCGATGGCCGAGGTCTGTATGCCTGGTTAGTGCCCTGGTTCAATCCGGCACCCAGGCTCACCGATGAAGCGCCCGAGGAGTTCTACCGGCGCGTGACCTATCCGGAGTCGGGCGACGGCGAGTCGCTGGAACTGCCCTTCGATCATGACTTCGCCGAGCGGCTGTTCTTCAACGAACCGCGTTCGGATGTCCAGCACGGATTCTGGTTTTTCGATGATCAACCTCATCGGGTCATGGTGGTGGACAAGCTGCGCCGAGCGCCCTTGATTGGTCAACTCACCGGAGAAACCCGCAAAGGTGACGCGGTGAATGCACTGTTCGACCAGTTACCCGAAGGTACAGTCATGAGTCTAACCTTGGTGGTCAAACCGCAGGATGTACTTGAGGATCAATTGAACCGACTGGCGCGCAAAGCCATCGGTGAAAACCTGGCCTCGACCCAGACCCGCCAAGATGTTGAAGAGGCTCGTGCAATCATCGGTCGCCGGCACAAGCTGTACCGCGGCACCCTGGCGTTCTACCTGCGCGGTCACGACGAACAGCAATTGCACCAGCGCTCGGTCAGCCTGGCTAACGCACTATTGGGTGCGGGCCTACAACCGGTACGCGAAGGCGATGAAGTCGCCGCCTGCAACAGTTACCTGCGTTGGTTACCGATGGCTTACAACCCGGAGCGCGACACGCGCAACTGGTACACCCGCCTGATGTTTGCCCAGCACCTGGCGAATCTGGTTCCGGTGTGGGGCCGCACCACCGGCACCGGCCACCCGGGCATCACCCTGTTCAATCGTGGTGGCTCGCCGTTGAGTTTTGATCCGTTGTCACGCCTGGACCGAGCCATGAATGGTCATCTGCTGTTGTTCGGCCCCACTGGCGCCGGCAAGTCGGCCACTCTGGTCACCCTGCTGATGCAGGTCATGGCGGTGTACCGCCCTCGCCTGTTTATCGTCGAGGCCGGCAACTCATTCGGCTTGCAGGGAGACTACTTCGCGACACAGGGCCTGTCGGTCAACAAGGTTCAATTGAAACCTGGCGCCTCGGTCAGTCTCGCCCCGTTCGCCGATGCTTGGCGCCTGGTCGAGCAGAAGGATCAGGTCGCGAGTCTGTCTATCGATGAGCTGGACGATGAGGTGGTAACCAGTCGCGAAGACCAGCGCGATGTTCTCGGCGAACTGGAAATCACCGCCCGCCTGATGATCACCGGCGGCGAGGCCAAGGAAGAGGCGCGCCTGAGTCGAGCCGATCGCAGCTTGATCCGCGAGTGCATTCTCGATGCGGCGCAGACCTGTGTTGCCGCCGGCCGCCAGGTACTGACCCGCGGCGTGCGCGACGCCTTGCTGCGCATCGCCGCCGACCCGCACCTGCCGGAGAAGCGTCGCGAGCGTGCCCAGGAAATGGGTGAGTCCATCGACCTTTTTTGCCAAGGTTTCGAGGGTGAACTGTTCGATCGCGAGGGCACGCCTTGGCCCGAGAGCGATGTGACCATTGTCGATCTGGCCACTTACGCTCGTGAAGGCTACGAGGCGCAGATGTCCATCAGCTACATCAGCCTGATGAACACCGTGAACAACCTAGCCGAACGCGACCAGTACCTGGGGAGGCCAATCATCATGGTCACCGACGAAGGCCATATCATCACCAAAAACCCGCTGCTGGCGCCATTCGTGGTCAAGGGCACGAAGATGTGGCGCAAGCTCGGCGCTTGGTTCTGGCTGGCGACGCAAAACCTTGCCGACTTTCCCACTGCCGCGCAGACCATGCTCAACATGATCGAATGGTGGATTTGTTTGAACATGCCGCCCGCGGAGATTGAAGAAATCGCACGATTCAAGAAGCTCACGCCGGCACAGAAAGCCTTGTTGCTCTCCGCCAGCAAGGAACCGGGCAAATACACCGAAGGGGTCGTGCTGTCGAAAAAACTCGAAACGCTGTTCCGGGCCGTGCCGCCCAGCCTTTACCTCGCCCTGGCCATGACGGAGCCCGAGGAAAAAGCCGAGCGTTGGACACTGATGCAGGAGAATGGCTGCTCAGAGTTGGAAGCGGCTTACCGGGTAGCTGAACGGATCGATAAAGCGCGAGGCATAGAACCCACATAGGGAAATCTATTCGAGTATCGCGCTCTAAAGCGAGCGACAGGTTATTGCGATGCGCCTCGAAGCCGCTGCTGAATCCTCAACAGGAATCCGGCTTCAAAAGCATCTTGACAGTCGCCAACAGGAAACGTCTTGCGTGTTTGCGCCAGTTCCCACCACAGTGGAATCTCGCCGGGCGTATCAAGCCAAACCTGAGCGCATTGCACGCCACGTTCGATCATTAGGGCAAATTCGTTGCCCCACGGTGTCAGAAGACTTGGGCAACCATCTGCCGCAGGAATTGAAATGTAGTTTTCGTCCATACACACCCTAGAGTTCTGATTTTATTGTTAGACGCTGGACCCAGCCTCGAAATCATAACGGAACCAAATGAACGCTGGATAACAGGCATGAGCATCAAATGGCCTAGATCAATACCAATGTAGACTATATCCCGTGGATTGAGAGTCCCTCAAGGCGCAATTTGCGCGCATGACTCAAGACTACGAACAGCTTCGTCTGCAACTGGCGGAAAACATCCGCTGGATGCGACGCATAAAGAACCTTACCCAAGAGCAGTTAGCGCTCATGGCCGAGGTGGATCGTACCTACGTCAGTCAAATCGAACGATGCACGGGCAATCCGTCGCTGATGGTCCTATGCAAGCTCGCCAATATTCTCGAGGTTACGACGGATCAGCTACTTACCGAGCCAGATTCCCTTCGCCGTGCGCTGAGCATCGAATAGCCACCTCGTCGCCCTGAAAATCCTTGTAAACCGACAACGCCAGCTTCAGCTTTATCACTGACGGTGTAGGTTCAATCATTGAACGTGTCCAGGCCATTAGCCCAAAGAGCCTGGATCATGCCTGTCGTATGCCCGTCAATTTCGCCCCAGAAGCTACGACCTTTGGCACTGAGCATCCTGCTGGCGTGCGGGCCAAGCGTGGCGCTCGACACCAGCAGCATCACGTCCTCCGTGCTTTCTCCAAACTGTCTCGAATACAGGGTCATAGGCATTTGTTTCTGGCTCCTCTGCACGCCCTTCGGCTGCACAGTCAAAACCTCGACCAAGGTTCGTCATTTCATTCCTGAGCTCGTGGTCTCGAGCTACGCCACTACGGGCAATAATCCATGGTCCGAGATGGCCACCCTCTCCTCTCCCATTGGCGGTGCGGAAGGTGGCGGCAACCTAATCACGCCGAACACCCACCGCGACAACCTGCCTCGCTTCAAAAACGTTGATGGCATCGGTCATCCCGGTGGCTGGGCCGCCACGCAACTGGCCTCGCAATCCGGCTACGCCTGCGCCAGCGGCGCTACTGCGTTCATGCCCTACTACCTGAGCACCCTGGACTCGCTGGCCTGGCGCCATGGCATACCGGAAAGTCTTTACCCCGAGTCGCTCATGCCGGGGATCCGTGAAATCGGTCAGCAGTCCTCGGGAAGCATGTGGGGCAACGTCTATCCCCGGCAGGGTATTCTGGTACAGCCCGACGATTTCAAGGCGGCCGCGGTGATGGCGCAACGGGCTGGCGATGTGATTACCCGCAACGGGCAGCCGCATGTGTACTTACCGCTCACGCCCACCAAACGCGACGGCTACTGGCCGCCTGGCCCGATCGTTGAAAACGACGCTTCCACCCACAAATGGCAATTGCTCTACCCTCAGGTTCAGTCCACATGCGCCATCTTCCCCAGCGATCCGGTACAGAGCGAGGATGGCGGCTACGCCTGGTCGCTCTGGCGTCCCTATAGCTGCTGCAAACGCGAAGGACAGACCTTCCTGTTCAGCATCGACTTCGAAGGCGGTGCTTCATGAGTCGGCTTCTCGCGCGACCATGGCTGGGCGTGATTAGTCTGTTGCTCTACGGACTGCTCGCCATGACCACGCATGCCCACGCCGCCGAAGGTGATTACCGCCTGGGCACTCAAGGCGAAGTGCTCGACGACCGGGTGATGTACACCATTGGTGGCGGATCGGCAGTCGGCTCACCGAGTTCGCTGTACCGACCCAGCGGTCTCGGCGTCGGCGGCTCCTGGCGAGCAAACATGATGTGCGGAAACATGAGCCTCACCAATACCCTGCAAAACCAGCTGAACGGCGCCACCGAAGGTTTCCAGCAGATCATGGGCAGCATTGTGCAGAACGCGACCCAAGCCGTGATGTCGCTGCCGGCGTTGATCATCCAGCGCGCCAACCCCGGTCTCTATGAGTTGCTCAGTAACGGGGTGATGCAGGGGCGTATCGACTTCGACCGATCCAAGCTGACCTGCCAAGCCATGGCCGAAAAGATGGCGGACAAGGTCGGTCAAGCTGGCTGGGGCGCGCTGGCCAAGAACCAGGAGATGCAGGGCAACCTGGAGCAAACCGGCGGTGATGCGGTGGCCGCGGTGAGAAACACCGAGGGCCATAACGGCAACAATGGGGTGTCCTGGGTTGGTGGCTCAAAGGCCGGAGGTAACGGGCAGACGCCCATTCGGGTGACCGCCGACGTGGTGCGCGCGGGCTATAACCTGCTGCATAACCGTAAGGTGGATGACAGTGCCTCGATCAGTAGCAGCGACTGTCTGGGTGGCGCTATTTGCCAGACCTGGGCCTCGCCCCAAGAAGAATCCGAATGGGCTATTCGCGTCTTAGGCGAGAGCGAAGTCTCGACCTGCGACACCTGCGAAACCCTGCGTGCGACCGCTGGCACCGGATTGACGCCGCTGATCCAGGAGGCCTACAGCGAACGCCTCAAGGCCCTGCAAGGGTTGCTGTCTGGCTCACTGCCGCCTACCCCTGACCACCTGGTGAAAGCCTCCAGCCCGATGCTGCCGGTGACCCGTGGTGTGATCGAAGCGCTGCGCGACGATCCCGACCAGGATCTACTAGCACGGCGCCTGGCCAGTGAGACAGCCCTGTCCAGCGTGCTCGACAAGGCGCTATTGCTACTGCGCACGCTGCTGGCGGGCAGCCACGAACCCAACATCGCCTCCGCCGAACCGGCCCAAACCGCCTTGACGAAAAACATCGACGCTCTGGAGCGCGAAATTCGCCTGCTGCAGACCGAACTGCAGGTCCGGCAGATGCTGGCCACCAATACCGCCAGCTTGGTGCTCGATCGGCATGCTGGGGGTGCCGACGCATCGCGCACCGTCGAACAAGGTGATCCCGAACCCAGCCGACTCAATGACGCCGACGCCAGGCGCAAGTGAAGCCATGAAACGCTCACGGCAGCTCACTCTGCTTTCAGGTCTGGGAATTGCCGCGGTGATGATCCTCACCGCCGCACTGGTCGCCTGGATCGGCCGCACTGCGCTGGATAGTTTCGAGGCCTGGCAGCAGGCATTCGAATCCGCACGGCCCTATCTGCGGTGGTGGCGTGCCCTGCTCTACGGCGCCCTCTTTGCGCTCTGGTGGGATCTGCTTCGGCGCTACCGACATCGACCACAGGATCGACTGCGTGTGAAGCACATCGGGACATTAGGGCTCGTGCTCTTGACCGTCGCCGAACTCACCCGACTGTGAGGTCACCACCATGCTCATGAGCACCAACAGCTACCTGGAGTTTTACCTCTCCCTGCTGGCCTGGATCGTCAACAACGGTCTCTGGAGCGTCCTGTCCGACACCGGACTGTTCGCCGCACCCTTTGGCGCAATCATTTTGCAAGAATGGTTATCGGCCCGTCAGCAAGGCGCGGATGAAGGCAACAAGGGCCTGCTTTCGGTGCCGCGGATCGAGAACCGGCTGTGGCTGGCCTACATCGTCGTGTTGTTCGGCTGCGCGCCAGTCTTTCCGTTGAGCCTCACGTCAATGGCGTTCGATGATGTGGCGAGCCAGCGCTGCGGTGTCAGTGTTGCGAAGCCAGCAGATACCGCCTGGGGGACGACCTTCAGTACCATTGGCGAGCGCTCTGCCAACGTGCCGATCTGGTGGTTTCTGGTGCATGCCTTGAGCAAAGGGGTAACCGCCGCAGCTACCGCCTCCATTCCCTGCGCACCGGATATCCGGCAGATGCGCATGGAGATCGACAGTTCGCGCATCGACAGCCAGGTACTGCTGCAGGAAGTCGCCGACTTCACCCGCGACTGCTATGGCTATTCTCGCTCCCGGCTGTTTACCAACCGTCCCCAGTTGGACAAGGCTCAAAGTCATGATGCGTCCTGGATCGGCTCAAGCTATTTTCTTGATACGCCTGGCTACTACGATACGGATCGCTCACACACACCGCGCGTCAGCTGGCCGTATGACGAAAGCCGCGATGTCTCCTTGCCTCGGCTGGAGAATGGCGCGGGCTACCCCACCTGCAAGCAGTGGTGGAGCGATAGCGGTGTCGGATTGCGTGAGCGCTTGATCGAGCAGGTCGATCCTTCGCTGCTGACTCAGCTGAAAGGTTGGTTGACTGGTCGTTCGAGCAACGAGATCGAGGATGCCACCCTGCGTGAGCTGGTCAGCCCGCGCCAGCAATCGATGTCCATGTCGCCCGGACAGGTGTACCAGGACTATGGCTCCAGTGCCCGCGGCGGCTCGATCAATCAGGGTCTCAATAACCTGGCCACCAATACCGGATTGGCACTGGGTTCCTTCAGTAATTTTCCCGCAATGAATGCGCTACGCGCCGCCCTACCGATGGTGCAGGCTTTTCTGATCATGGGCGTCATCATCAGCTTGCCGCTGATTCTGTTGGTCAGTACCTACCAGTTGAAGACCGTCATGACGGTGACGTTCGCTCTGTTCACGCTGCACATGCTGAGCTTCTGGTGGGAACTAGCCCGCTGGGTCGACTCCAGCATGCTCGACACCTTGTACAACCAAGTTTCGGCTTCCAATCAAGTGCTGTTATCGCTGCCCACATCCGGTTTTATGGATGGGACGGTCACAGCACAAGTGATCGAGTATGTGATGGGGGCGATGTTCATCGTGCTGCCGATGGTTTTTCTAGCCACCATGAGTTGGGCCGGATATAGCATAGGTTCCATAGCAGAAAGCATGCTAGGGAAAGGGACACTCAGTGCACAAAATGCGGGTTCGAAAGGTACTGACGCTCTGATCTCTGCAGGTACTTCAATCAGAAAAAGCTAACGACAACCCACTAATGCTCGTCCAGATCAGGCTGTCCCGGTGCACGATTGAGTTCGTACTCGCCATAAGGATCGCCGAATGCCTGAGCACCGTAAAAGTCCTTTGAGTCGTTGAGTCGGCGATGGGCGATTACCCAATACAAAACCATTAGAGTCATCAACGACAGGAGAGCCCAAAAACCTACAAAAAGCAATCCTCCGATCAATGCCAGCTTGGCAATCAGAAAGCTCCCGCGAACGAGTAATTTACCCGCAGGCATCCCTGCCGTCACCGCACGCTCAGCCAGGCGGGACTCAAACACTCTCAGTTTGCGATAACCACGCGTTACCGACATACCACAGGCGTACGCCCAGCGGTGGGCACGTGAATTCTGAACAGGGTTCTGAGTCGGCATTGTCTCGCCCTCTTCTGAGCGTTTTCATGGTTGAGACAGGAGTAACAGCCTACTACTGAAAACTGTCCGTGCTTGACCGTTTATCAGCTTGCCAAGCCAAAAAATCTTCACTGGAAGACAGAAGACGAACATCGTGACACAGCGTCTCTTCGGAGGTTGACCCAGATAAATCGTCCAGTTAAATACAAGGTACGGATCGCTGTTATCGACAGCACCCTGCCCAGGCAGCCAGAACCTTCAAGGCTACGTCACTTCGGTGATGGTTCTTCCCCAAGTGCGATTAGCGTTCGGTGGCTCGCACGGTGACCGTTTCTACGGTGATGAACGCCTACTGCTCTTCTGAGCGTCTTCCGAGCTCCGCTCACCAGGCAAACCTTCTCGTTTTTCTTCAACCCGCCGCGGGGAAATTCTCTCCCGCACGGGACAGGTTTCTTCGCGTTTTCAACGGAGGCACACCATGTCCGACTCACTTACGCCGGAAGCACTGAACACCCTACAGTTGCCCATTGTGTTCACGCCTGGCGCGTGGCAATACGCAGTACTGCTCGAACGCTCAGGTCATCCTGAGAAGCTGCAGGTCGATCGGCTGAGCAACGTATTGCGCGCAGCCTTCGAGGCTCACCTGGCCTCTCCACACGAGCCCTATGTGGTGTTCGAGGTAGCCCAAAGCGCGTCAACGGGTCATCCATGCCATGACCCATTGCTGCAACTGAGCCTAAGCCTGCTCCTAGAGCCAGGCCAGCCTAACGCCTTGCTGATAGCGCTTGCAGGAGAACATCAACGCTAAACGCATACGGTCGTACTCGGCCCCCAGATCCACACTCAGACGGCATGCAAGCCCTGCATCAATCCAACCCACCGGGGAACCCTCCCCGACGGGCAAGGCGTTCCTCCGTTTTTCTCTCGAGGAAATTGCCATGCGCGATATCTACCAAGACGTAACTGACAAGATCGTTACTGCGTTAGACCAAGGCGTCGCACCCTGGATCAAACCCTGGTCCTCAAGTGGCTCCGCTTACATCGGTCATCAACCCTACCCCGTCAACGCCATCACGCGACGTCCGTATTCGGGCATCAATTTACCGCTGCTCTGGGCCGAGGCCAGGTTGCAGGGGTTCACTCAAGATCGTTGGCTGACTTTCAATCAAGCCAAAAAAGCTGGCGGGCACATTCGTAAGGGTGAGCACAGCACTCTGGCGGTTCTCTACAAGCCGATGGAGCGCGAGGAACAGACCGAGTCAGGCCAACCCGTACTCGATGAAAATGGTCGACCCAAGGTCGCTCACTTCGGTATTCTCAGGACGCATTTTCTGTTCAACATCGAGCAAACGGAGGGGCTCGAAATGCTCAATGACACCTTGCTCGAGACGGAACAGAGTGATCCCTTCCAGCCCAACAGCGCCGCAGAAAATCTGTTGTTAAGTTCAGGTGCACGCATCGTTCATCGGCCTGCCGACGAAGCCTTTTACCACCCCATCAGGGATCTCATCCAACTGCCAACAAAAGCACAATTTCACGATGAAGCCGGGTACTACGCCACCGCACTCCACGAGCTGACGCACTGGACCGGGCATCACGCTCGGTTGCAGCGCGAAGGCGTGACGTCCGCCTGTCCGTTCGGCTCGCCAGGCTACGCGTTTGAGGAGTTGATCGCCGAGATGGGCGCTGCTTTTTTATGTTCCTACGCCGGTATACAGGGGGTGCTGCGGCACGAGGGCTACATTGACTCCTGGCTCGGCCTGCTCAAGGCTGACAAACGTGCGATCTTTCGCGCCAGTGGTCAGGCCCGAAGCGCCTCGGAGTATGTGCTCAACCTAGAGCAGCAACTGAAGCAGATGGGAATGGATGACTCACGATGCATGAACGATGGAGCTTGATCGTTACCTCACCGCTGCAATCGCATCACAGGGCCCTACGCGAGTAGGCCCTTTTTTCTGCGCCCAAAAAATTCCCCATGCCGCGGGGCTCGGATGCAAAGAGTCAGAGAGGGGCACACACGCGTAGCCTGTCATTCCGCATCCAAGTTCTGCGCCAGAAAATCCACCAGTTCGAGTGGACTTCGGCTGTCGATCACTTTGTAGATCAGATCACGCTTACTGCGCGGTAACTTCTTGACCACGCTCTTCGCCGAGGCCCTGACGGCTTCGTCGGTCCCATGGATACGTGCCGCGAGCAGCAGCACGAGCGTGGCGTCAGTGAGGTTCATGGCAAGACCCAAAAAAGATGCACCGCAGTGTACCGACTCTTGTCTTTTCCGCACTACCCCCAACAAAACGATGCCTAGCAGTATCCATATTCCGATTGCCGCACAAAGGGACACGAGCCAAAAGGACGGGTAAGGGTTGGAAGGGAATGGGGACTCAAGGGTAAAAGCTCTATCCGAAAAGGCTAAAAGGCCACTGACCCAGTCACTTCCCGGAGGTCACGATGCTCAATCTGTTTCGCCACAAAAGGCGGAAGCCCCCTCCTCCGCCGACCGTGAGCGTCGCCGAAGGCTACCTGCCCATCGAGTCGGCACACAGCTTGTTAGCCGCGGAACACCGCCGTCAGTTGCTCGATCGCATCTGGCAGTACACCGCCCTCTCCCACGCCCAATTCATCCAGCTCTATTTTAATCCGATCCATCGCTACGCCGAACAGGTCCAGCAACTCCCGGCCAGCGAAACACATCATCATGCGTATCTCGGCGGCATGCTCGACCATGGCCTAGAGCTGGTCGCTTGCAGTTTGAAACTGCGTCAGTCGTATCTACTTCCCACCGGCGCTGCACCCGAAGACCAAGCCGCCCAGACCGATGCCTGGTCGGCTGGCATCGCCTATGGCGCCCTGCTGCATGACATCGGCAAGATCGCCGTGGACCTGCTGGTCGAACGCCAGGATGGCCATGTTTGGCATCCTTGGCAGGGTCCGCTGGATCAGCCCTACCGTTTTCGTTACATCAAGGGTCGCGACTATCACTTGCACGGCGCTGCCGCAGGCTTACTCTATACCCAGATTCTCGACCGTCCCATCCTCGATTGGCTCAGTGGATTTCCGTCGCTGTGGGCCAGCTTGCTGTATGTCCTGGCAGGTCAGTACGAGCGTGCTGGTGTGCTGGGCGAGTTGGTCATTCAGGCCGACCGCGTCTCTACCGCGCAGAACATCGGTGGCAATCCGAGCAAGGCGCTGCAAGCACCGATTCATTCGCTGCAACATCACTTGATCACCGGACTACGTCATCTGGTTCAGCACGAGCTGAAACTCAACCAGCCGGGTGCCGCGGGATGGCTGACCCAGGACGCCCTCTGGCTGGTCAGCAAGACGGTCACGGACAAGCTGCGAGCCTATCTGCTGTCGCAAGCGATAGAGGGGATTCCGTCGTCCAACCTTGCGGTGTTCGACGAGCTGCAATCGCATGGGCTGGTCGAGTCCACTCCGGAAGGTAAAGCGATCTGGACCGCTCTTGTCGCTCAGGGAAATTGGCAGCAGAGCTTTACCTTTCTGCGCCTTCAACCGGCGTTGATTTGGGGGAGCGAAGACCGCCCCGAGGCTTTCAGCGGAACGGTGAGCGTGGCAGTCGATGACCACCCGACTGACGCCCCGGTATCACCACCGCCGAAGGCAGTCAGTACAAGGTCAACTCAAAGCCAATCGCGGCCCGATCCAATGACTAAGGAAAATGCGGACTACTTAGGATCGTTGCTGGATATGTTCGAGTTAGAGAAGCCTGAGGCCTGCGATGCACCGTCCGCAATTGCTCTCGAAATCTCAAACCCTCCTGCGAATAACTCTGGTCAGGTTTTCCTGAATTGGGTCAGGGAAGGCATCCAGAGCCACAAGCTGATCATCAATGACAGCAAAGCGAAAATCCACACTGTGGGTGGCAGCGTATTTCTGGTAACACCTGGCCTCTTTCAACGCTATGCGCAGGAGTTTCCTTGTATCTCTCAGGGCGCCTGTCAAGAGATCGAAGAATGGCGCTGGGTGCAGAAGCAGTTTGAGAAACTGAAGGTCCACAGAAAACGTGACGATGGCTTGAACATATGGATCTGTCAGGTCGAAGGTCCTAGGAAGAAAGCGAATCTCAAAGGTTACTTACTCGAGACACCGGCGTTGTTGCTCAACATTGTGCCTGCCGACAATCCTTTTCTTAAAATCGTCAATGCTTAAATTTCCATAGCAGCCTATTGGATCCCTACGACGTTCTGTATCGCGAGTACTTGCCAGCTTTCGTCCTCTCCACTCAGTCCTATCACGGTCAATAACGGTCTTTGCAGCCTCATACTTTTTTAATTCGATCCTTTAGCCACAACTGCACCTGCTTTCGAACTCACACATCCCCAAGTCGTCAAGCACCGTAACCGCTCATGCCCCAGGCTTTAGCGAAACCGACACTGCGGCCATCCACCTCGACCACTTATCCAACCCGGAGAGCGGCTGTGATGAGCCTCTGCCATCGCGCTCCCTCTTCAGGGGCGGGTAGGAACATCGAGCCGGTCATCGTAAATCACCTCCAACCCAGGCTCCGGATATACCGTCTGCCCGGAAACCATAGGCATGATTCCTCGGATGCTGCCCGAGAGCCTCCAAGTGGTTTGCGCGATCTCTCATACGCGGCATCCACTGAATCGTCCCGTCATTGCAACGCCCATCTGAACGCAATAGAGCGGCGATCTTGGGCACTTGGATTTCTTATGGTCAGGATGCTTTTAATTAACGCCATCACTTTCAGGGAAGCACGTTCAAAATTTACTAAGCCCCACCTCAATCAAGGCGCGAAACTTCTCTACTAGCTGAAGCTTTGACCCTCCTGGAGATACTAATCGAACCAATTCATCAAAATCAACCTCCACCATTTTATTGACTCTGGGATTAATCAGTACGCATGACTTCCACTCAGTAGAGTTAGTTTCGATGGCGTATAGATAACTCATAAGCCAGTACATAAGCACCTGCCGATAATCCGCAGAGGAAAAATTTTTAGCAGAACATTTTACCTCAACCAAACAATCTCCAACTGCGAAATCCCCGACACCAGATGATATCCAACCATATCCTGGGATTTTTGGAGCAATCACCACATCCGAAAGCGGTAGAGATTTTGAACCCGCCAAGCTTGCCAAACCCCTGACTAAATTTTCCCCCGTCACTTTAGCGACGACCTTATCGCCTTCTGCCAAAATCAAAGGTATTTCGGCATCATAGTGGAGCCGTTGTTTAGCAACAGCATTCAACAGCAGGACATCCCAACTCGGCAAACAACCGGCAACCAAACTACTTTCAGCGACCCCAGATGCAATCTCAAAAAGCATCGATTTTTGGAGGCTGCTTTCAGACAAAAGTTTATGATCAATTGTTTCGAATGCCGGAATAGTAACACTTATACGATTAATGTAAGTGACAACCCTGGGAATGAGGTGTGGAAAGATAGTTTCAAAGACCCCTGAAATTTCCCGCGCTACTGTCCGAGGATCTCCGCCCATCCGAGGGCCGTTCATTGTTCACACCACCTAACGTAAGCAGATGCAAATTGATCTGTTCCTCCGCTATCAAACCCTAGACCCCACGCACTCAACACTGAAGCTCGCAATTGCTTTTTCATATAAGCGCCATCATCACCAAACTCTGTAGCGGCAAGCCATACCATTCTCTGCTCCCCCGCCCCACATGTTGCCCAGCGCGAGCGCAACGCAATGAATCGATCTCTGTCTTTCCAGCTTCGCCAACAATCAATGCAGGCTCGACCGACAGTCTCTGTGTGCCCAGAAGCGTAAAGGCTGGCCACATATTTAGCGCGAGCATCTGTACGGCGAAACCTCAGAGCCCGTAAATAATGCAAGCAGTTACTGTCTACAGAAAGTAAATGACTCGAATGTAGTGGAACTGAGTCTAAGAGATTATCAACAGCTTCGTGAATCGTGACGTACTCTGGTTCATCTCTAAGCTGGGAAACGCCCCTCAAAATTTTAGAAAAGGATGCACGAAAGGAATGCATGTTAACCCCCGTTAAAAGGGCGGTACAAACTTCCAACGCAATCGGCGGTGCAAGTAGCCTCAACGTTCTGCTTACTTGAGTGACGATAAAATTATCAGGTTGCGACTTCTCCAACTCCCCACCTACAAGTCTCATTACATCCAAGTGCTGTACAGCTGCTTTGAGTTCTTCGTAGTCAGCCTCGGCGGTATCGGAATACGGATCAAATCGCAAATCAATCGCCCGGAGAGCATTGGATTGCTCATCATCTCCGCCCAGCTGCACCTTCACCAACTCGACGTAATGAGGAACAGCTAAGAAGCTCGTCTTAGTTTTGTTTAGTGAAAGACCATAATCAGCTAAAGCATGGGATAGAACGGCTAATACTCTATAAGCAGAGTTTTGATTTTCAGCTACCAATACAAAGTCGTCGACATATCGCCGCCATACAACACCTTCATCCGTAAGCCTCTGATCAATTTTCGACATTAAGAGCTCGGCTAAAACCCTGGAGCATTGTCCACCTACGGGCAAGCCGAATGATCGGCCTGAGGCGAAGCTGCTCAGCATACGATCCACCTGTACAGAAATGGTCGGAGAATCAGGAAACAGCTCATCAATAAAGTTCTGAATGCGATGATGATATATATGCTCATAGAAACTTGAAACATCCGTCTGCACAACGACCGCATTAGCAGGTGCCGAGAGGCAATCTTCGAGTGTCCGCTCCTTAAACTTGCGCCAACTTTGACTCGCATCAAAAAAGCTTGGACCCACATCGGAGAACCTGTACGAATGGGCACGGTCACTGCGATGCGGCTCATGACGTTCAGCTATAGCCGCACCTAGAGCATTGAAATAAAAATTCCAGAACGGGTGTATCTTTGTGGTCACTCTAAATCCAGCAGGCCCAGCAGGAGTTAACAAGCGCTCTGAAAAGAAAGAAACTTCATTGAATTTATGTACCGCAAATTCTTTACCTCCCCTCGCTACTGCCGCCGACATTCTTTCAGCCACCCTTATTAGGATATCTTTGGATTCAGCGACAAAACGACAATCGACGTCGAAGGGAAGAGTATCGTTGTCTCCGTGCGCGGCGATATCGTCAATGGCTCGGCTGAAGTGCTCTGTCGTTAACAAGTCAGTATTGCTCCCAATCTACGTATTGACGCCCTCTGGAGGCCTATATCTTAGGATCATAGCCATAAAGAGGTGATGCGCGGGGAATTACGCGGGGAGCACGGTGACCCCGAAGGAGATATCTCCTTCCCGCGTTAAACCTACCGCCCGTGAGGTCTGCTCGGTTCTGACGAACTGCCCCGGGCACTGTAGACATCTCCAGCCTATGCTGTAGTTCGATAGGCGTGTTTGCCGTTCAATTACAGAAAGCGTGCCTTGCTAACAGCCTCCCCCCCCCCGAAACCTTACTGTTCAACATTTCCTATGCTTGTCGAGCAGCGCCTAACGTCGCTCGATCACCACCTCGGGTCGCCTAGCACTAGAAAGCGTTACGCGGTGGGTAGTGGAAGATAAGTCCTGCTACGTAAAGTCCGAACGTCATCAATTGAACCGCAGCAATGCTGGCCACGCCCTCTTCGTCTGGACATTCTAGCTACTCATCGCCGCACGGCTTATGATGATGGCAGCTTGGCATTGCCCCGCTTCGTTGTAGGAGCGCTTCGGAGCTACGCAGCTTTTCTAATCCACGAATGGATCCTGGACTCCGCGCTTCGCGAAATGGTCTTCAGGGCTTACATTCACGAGGAAAGTACGTTTCCCGCGCAATGTCAGTCACTCAACGCTAGGAGCGAAAATTGGTCGAAGAAGTAGTGTCATTCATCACCCAAGAGGACGAGACAGCGGTTCGAGAGGATAGAACCCAAGCTCCCGAGCTGTTCACTCTTGATTCCGGCCAATTACCTTTCGAACGAATGGGCGACGCTCATTTTGAGCTTTTGGTCGCTGATGTCTTCCGCGAGGAACTGCAAGCTGGCTCAGAGGACTGGTTCGACACTGTAAGTCGTCTTAACGACGGCGCAGACCAAGGGCGTGACGTAATTTTGTTCAACGATGGCAATCCCATCGGAGTGGTTCAGTGTAAGCGCTTGAAGACAACACTCGAGCTCGAAGCACTTATTTATGAGATTTGTAAATTCTTTTTATATGCTCACATCAGACCTCAAATCTGCTCGGCTCCGGGAACTCCCTTTAGATATTACGTGGCAGTTGCCGATAGCGTTAGCACCAAGCTTTTTGAATTTATGCAAGGAACCGGGCAGGCTCGCTTTGATGATTTGCGTGCGACCTTTCAAACAAAATGCGGCACCGTACGCACCAGATCTGAAACTTTAAAAAAACACCCCCTGCTCAAAGACCTCACAAAAGCTGAGCTATGCAATATTGTCTGGCAATGGATACCGCAATTACGGACTGCCGTTTTCAAGAAAGATAGCCTTTCAAGCCTCGTGGCCAAGTACCCAACTGAATCGCCCCGGGTTTTCTAGACACTCTCAAGGCTCGCTGCGTAACGCTTTTCAAACTCTACCGGTGACAGCTGATTGTTGAAACTGTGGCGTCGTTTTGGGTTGTAAAACATCTCGATGTAATCGAACACATCATCTCGAGCATCCTGGCGTGTAGTGTAGATTTTACGCTTGATCCGTTCCCGCTTCAGCAACTGGAAAAAGCTCTCCGCCACAGCGTTGTCGTGGCAATTACCTCGACGACTCATGCTGGCTACCAGGTTGTTAGCTTTCAAGAAGCTTCGCCAGTCTGAGCTGCTGTACTGGGCGAATTCAACCGGTCGTCGCAACACTGGATTGTTGGACTGATTTTAGATACTCATTCAGTGCTTCGGCAGGTGTCTTCCAGCCGAGTGTTTTCCGGGGCCGCGTGTTCAGCACATTAGCCACGGCTTGGATCTCATGCGCACTCCAGCGAGAAAGATCGGTACCTTTTGGGAAGTATTGCCGTAGAAGGCCGTTCGTATTCTCGTTTGTACCGCGCTGCCATGGACTATGAGGGTCAGCAAAGAAGACCTTCACTCCGGACTCGATGGTAAATCGAGCGTGATCCGACAGCTCCTTCCCACGATCCCAGGTTAAAGATCTCCACAGTTCGATGGGAAGATCAGTCACTGTTTTCTTCAATGCGTTGGCCATACTAACAGCCCCGTATCCAGCCAGCGCCGGGCCGTTCTTCGTCCGGGGAATTAGCCCATAACCTTTCTCGCGAGGCAGATGGACGAGCATGGTGAATCGAGTTGAGCGTTCGACCAGCGTTCCAATCGCAGAACGGTTCAGACCAATGATCAGGTCGCCCTCCCAATGCCCGGGTACAGCTCGGTCCTCTACCTCAGCAGGGCGACTGGAGATCATGACATCCTCGCTGACGTGTGCCCATGCTTTGGCTTGCGCTCTAGCTCTCGGCACGCGCAATGCTCGCCCTGAGCGCAGACAGCTCACCAGTTCGCGTTTGAGAGCTCCTCGACCCTGAATGTAGAGCGCCTGATATATGGCTTCGTGAGAGATACGCATGGATTCATCGTCCGGAAAATCGATCTTGAGCCGGTTGGTAATCTGTTCGGGCGACCAGCCATTGACCCATTTACGGTCACTGCGATGTGGTTTATTTCGGCCTTTGAAGGGTGCTTGTCGAGGCCCAGCAATCTCACGGCCATCAGCGTCTTTAACTTTACCCTCAAGACGGTCTCGTATGTATTGATGCAATCGCGGATTAGTGACCAGTTTCGCTGGCTTCGGTCTCTTGGCAACTAGTTCTGCCTTCCATTGCGCAACTGAAGCTCGATATTCAAACCGACCGCCACGAGTTGCAGCATTACGTGTCAGCTCCCGTGAAATTGTCGATGGGCTTCGTCCAAGGCGACGGGCAATCTCACGAACACCAACACTTTGCGCCCGAAGCAGCCCAATCTCTTCTCGCTCTGCGAACGATAAGTACCGTCCTGAAATGTAGTTCGACATGAATAATGGCATCCCGCCCCGATGACGGAACCAGCGTGTGCCTACCGCTGTTGATACGCCAACGGCCTGTGCTGCTTTTTCGCTTGTGATGCCGGTCGCGATCTGCACCCAGAACAGCCGCTTGATCTCATTACGAAGTGACGGCGCACCTGGAGAACGCATCGCTCCCCGGCCCGTTAATTTTTGCATCCATCCTGCGGGTCGTCCCATAAACACCTCGATCAAAGGTGTTGCGACGACCGGTTGAATTCGCCCTGACTGCCTTGATCCGAGTGGATCATCACCTCTTGCTTCGGCTTACGTCTCCAAACCGCCATCAGCAGTGCATCAATGGCTACGTCGCTGGTCATCTGCGACTTCATTGACCAACCAATGATCTGGCGTGAAAACAGATCGAGCACCACGGCCAAATACAGCCAGCCTTCATATGTTCGGATGTAGGTAATGTCTGTGACCCAAACTTTGTTGGGTTCTCTGACATCGAATTGGCGCTTCAGTAAGTTCGGTGAGGCAACGGCTGGCTTACCACCGTATTTTCCAGGCCTCCGTCGATACCCAGTCTGAGAACGTAAACCTTCAAGGCGCATCAACCTAGCCACCCGGTGACGGCCACAGCTCTCACCAACCTCTCGCAGGTCATCATGGATCTTTCGATAGCCATAAACGCCACCGCTTTCCAGCCAGGAGTGTTTGATCAATCCAAGCAGTCGCTGATCGTCCTTGGCTCGCGCAGATTTTGGTTCTGATAGCCACGCGTAGTAGCCGCTGGGATGAACCTTGAGCGTCAGGCAAAGCCGTCGAATCGCGTAATGACCCGCTTGCTGCTTAATAAAGGCGTACTTCAGCCGCACTCCTTGGCAAAGTACGCGGCGGCCTTTTTTAAGATGTCTCGCTCCTCCGTCACCCGTTTCAGCTCGGCACGTAGACGACGAACCTCAGCGCTCTGATCATCCTCCTCAACGCGCTGTTCCTGGGGCTTGGTGTAGCGCTTAACCCAGGCATAGAGGCTGTGCACAGACACACCCAATCGTGCAGCCACCTCCGAGACAGGAAGCTGCTTTTCGGTCACTTGCTTGACCGCCTGGATTTTGAATTCTTCGGGATAACGCTGGTTGCTCATGGCACCTCCTAATGGGCCTCATTTTAAGGCTTGGAGGTGTCTACGAAACTAGGGGCGATTCACGAACTGGTAAGCACTGGGAGCGTATAAACCCTCTCAAGACTGCCGAGTTGCAAGCCATAGCATCCAAGTGGCATATTCAAATATGGGAAAATTTCAGCTGGATCGGGATACCGTGTATGACACCTGGTGAAATCGGCATTGAGGCTGGTAGGATCTTCAATTACAATCTGCCGTCTAACTGGCTGTTCAGATCACAAGAGGATCAGAACGATCACGGCATCGATGGGGAAATCGAGGTCACCGATGAGAAAGGGATAGCTCAAGGCAGCGACTTCGTTTTCAAGGTGCAAATCAAAGGCGAAGCCAACTGCACCATCCTCAAAAACCAGCTGATCCTCTCATTTAATTTACCGACCAGCAAGCTCCAATACTACCTGTCATTCAACATACCCGTCATTCTAGTAGTCGTAGAAATATCGAGCGAAACCATTTACTGGATTTCAATCACCGACAATGACGAGCTTATCGCCAAAGCAAAGAGCATTGAAACCAGTTCTACTCAAATCCACATCCCCACGCAAAATACAATAAAGAGACGTGACGACAATCTAGCTCAGAAGGTACTAAGCGCTGTGATCGCCTCTTGGGATTTTTTAGCACTCAAAGGCGTAAAGGGTTCAATCCAGCGGTTCGCCGATCTTGACCCCAAGCGACTGGAAAGCAGAATCGCAGAGATGGGTAACGCCTTGTTCAAGGCACATCACCAGCACCTAGAAAATCTTCTCTGGCAACAAGATTTTTTAAAGATATATAAAGTCTCAAGCGACCTGATAAAATCAGCGATCGTACCCGCGACAAATCGGTTTGTCGCAGCCCTATTTTACCGCATAGCATTAAGAGCGGCGCCTCTACATCAAGCTATAGGTGATCAAGCTAGAGACGTCGCAAACATAAGCATGATATTAATCTCGCTTGCGAAAGAAGAGAAATCGGTCAATCTCAGACGTTACGCTTTCGGGCTAGCACGAGCTGCCAAGCTTAAGTACGAGATCGATAGCTTAATGGCCAACAACAACGCTGCAAAAGCTCTTAGCAACTCCCCTGAGGGATACCTTTTCCGCCGTGAACTGCACAAACAGTACAAAACAGTCTGCACAAGCATAAAGAAAGTAATCGACCTGCTGAGCCTAATCGCTGCAAAAGGACAGTACCAAATCCTTTACGAGACGTACCTTGAGTGCGTTACTTCTTTGGTATTGTTTCGCATCATTCAAAAAGAAAAAGGGAGCGAAGACTCAATTGACTTCTTCCAGAACTGGATGGTCGCCATATTCCAATTCTGCCTCACGTACTCCTTCCTCAGCAATGACATCGAGCGAGCGGAGAAGCTTTACTCACTGGCCCTGCACTCGAACCTTCTCAGCACTGAAGAAATAAAATCGCTCAAATCATTATTTACTACTATTGACCCCGGCGCCCTCGAAATAATTATGGCAGTTGAGGAAAATCATGAGCCTAAGATCGAGACAGACTTTTTAAAAATCAGCACTGAGAAACAAAAGGCATATTTCACAAATACAGCGCGAAATATGGGAATGGACCCTGAGGATCCAGATAACGTGATGGGTCAGATAGTAGCAAGAGCGCTGACAAACTTCGACCCCACAGAAATAGTTAAAAACTGCGAACATCTGTTCATTCACTACAAGCCCGGTGGGATAGTCGCGCAGACATTACAGATGCATTCCGCCGGGGGTATGCACCTGATGATCTGCCTTAGGCACAAATACGTCCAAGGCACAGGTAATTTGCTAAAACTTCTTTACACCCCAGACATTGAGATCCCAGGGCACGGTTTTAAGAAAAACCACTGCGATAACTGCTCTGACTGCACACCCCGACCACCCGACTGGAAGTGGTCCTTAGCTTGGCAGGAAAGCGAGAAAGCGAAGCACATGGATTTCCTGAAACTCCTCAAGGGTTGGTAGCCGTTCGTCTATGCGAGAAATTGGCTAAAACGGGGCGGTTCCCTGAGCTCACCCACTTCCAGTATGGAACCACACTGAAAACCACCCAATACCAAACCGGTCTTGGGTCCGGAGTCGCCATGTGCGATCGCTCGCACATCGGGTGCGAACGGGGACAAACCTTGGGGCACAATTTATGATCAGAAGGCCTAAAAACCCCAGCCAGAGCCTAGTCAAAATGTTTTTTGGGGACCCCGAGAGTTTGTAACTGAATTCCACAGAGTTCCAAAAAACCTTTAATAACATCGGGTTATAGGATTTTTTCGTCCACTACCGCTTGCCTGAATCCACTAGATTCTAGCGCCCTTGGGGGAAAAATCAGGGTCAATTTCGGTTCCTTGACAAAGGATGCCCCCACCGATGCCCTCCACTACTGCGGTTGTTTTCAAGCGAAAACTCAGCGACGCCATCATCCGCACGCTGACCGGGCCCGGCAAGCACGGTCGGCAAGTCCCCCTCCAAACGCTGGCGATTAAAATATCGGCTGCACGGCAAGGAGAACCGTTTCTCGATCGGTACTTACCCCGATATCGGGCTGGAAGAGGCGTGCGAAATTGCCCGCGGTGCACGCCGTGACGTCGCCAACCACATCTTGCCCATTGGCAAGCAGCCGGTTAGCGAGATCAGGCTAGAGCAAGGCACTACGATCATCACCGAACTGCGTCGCCTACGTACTATGGCCTTGGCGAGGCGCGTGCGCACCATTATCCGTGCCATCCTCGGCTTCGCCGAAGAACGTGGCCGGGTTGAATGCAACGTGGCGCTCAGCAACATCGAGGAATTGAAAATCCGCCACGTCGTCACCAGCAACCCGGCGATCGAAAGGATCTGGCTGCACAGCATTGAGCAATGGGGCATGGAGCAGGCGAACCCAGGGCGATAACAACCGCTACCGCCGAAGGAAAAATTGAATCGATTGCGATCAATTCAATGACTCGGCAGGAATCCTTTCTCTGCCAACCACTTCAATGCATCAACCATAATCTCCTCGTTATTCACGACTTCGGTGAACCCCGCACGACGAATCTTATTCATGTCCGAGATCATGTCGAATTCGGTGTTGAAGATGAAGTCACCGAATGGCCACCCAACCAGCTTTTCATAAGGCAGTGTGTTCAGCTCATGCTCAGATACCAGTCGCTCCCAGTCCTTCGCTTTACCGGGCATGTGCTTGGCGAGAGAAAACGGCTGAGGCGTAGCGACCTCCATGTTCAGCGCTTCGGCGGTTTTGATCCAAATGCGCTCCCAGCGGAACGGCTCACCTACCAGGTTGAACGCTTCGTTACGAGCTGTCGGAGCGAGTGCGGCCCAAAGGCTCGCACGTGCCAGCCAATGCGCGTCGGTGAGTTGAGCAACGACCTCTCGATACGTGCGCATGGAACCAGGGAAACGCAGTGGCACCCCTGCCTGTTTACTCAGTGCTGCGAAGACACCTATGACCATCGCGATATTCATCGGGTTGCCCGCAATGTCGCCTACCACCACATCTGGCCTGAGGATGCTCCAATCCAGGCCATCGGTGATCTGCCTTTCTCTGAGCAAATCCTCTTGGGCGTAGTAGAAGTTGGCAGCCACATGCCGTGGGTCGTCTTCATAGAAAGGTGCGACGCTGGCGCCCAAGTGAACGCCATACACTTTGGCGCCCTGATAATGCACCACCCGCTGTAGCGGTGCTCCGTTGGCCTTCAACCCATCGAGCACGTTACGGAGCATCACGGTGTTGATTTCAGACTCACGCGCCAGATCAGGATCAGTCTGCAACGCCGCATAGAACACGTGGGTGGTATCGGATGCAGCTTCGAGCGCTTGTCGGGTTGCCTCTGCATCACTCAAGTCACAATCGATCGCCTCGACGCCCGGCAAGTTTGTTTTACGCAATGCCCGAACAGTCCAGTCAGGTGCGCTGAACAGCGTTTCAACCAATGCGCTGCCAATGATTCCGCTGGAACCCACAACGAGCGCAACGTGTTTATCGTTCATATCAAAATCCTCAAGTAGATCCGCAAAGACTTGGCGTCAGGCAATGCGACCACCACCATCAACGTGGAGCACGGTGCCATTGATGAAGCCATTTCCCATCAGTGACAGCGCAGCGTCTGCAAGATCGTCAGCTTGGCCGACGCGGCCGACGGGAAGGCTACCCGCGACGCTTTCGAGAAGCCCTCGACGGTCCTCATTGCTCAGGAAGTCCCATGTTGGGGTATCAACGACGCCGGGGGAAACGACGTTGACCCGTACCGGTTTGATCTCCAGTGCCAACGTCATGGCGAAACCTTCGAGCGCGGCGTTCAGCGCTGCGACAATCGATGCCCCAGGCGCAGGTCGGTAGGCTGCCAGGCCAGAGAAGAACGTGATCGAGCCCTCTTTGGCGATATGAGGAGTGGCGTATTTCGAGGCGTAGAACGGCCCCCAAAACTTTGAGACGAGCATCGATTCCACTTGCCCAGTCGTGAGATTCGCCACGGGAGCGAACGTCAACTCGGCAGCCGTGGTGACCAGATGATCAAACGCTCCAATATCCTCGAATGCGCTTTTGACTGCGGCTTCATCACCGAGATCAAATGCCCGGTAACTAGCCGAATCACCAAGCATGACTGCAACGTTGCTGAGCTTGTCAGCATTGCGGCCACCGATAACCACCTTGCCACCAGAAGAAATCACCTTCTTGGCAAGTGCCAGGCCCATACCGGAGCCACCACCGAGGATGACGACTTTTTTACCTTCAAATGACATACCAGAGTCTCCCATGTCTCATGGTCTTTTTGCGACGCGACATGCGTCCACTAAAAAGCTCAAGCGTTAAGTGGGACTCAGCGTATGCTTACGGAAAATGACTAGGTAGATCCAAAAAAGAGAAGCAGCTTTGCACTATGGGAAAGCCAAACATACTTGATGGAATACCGGAGCTGGTTGCGACGGTTGAAGGCGGCAGCTTCAGCGCAGCAGCGAAGATCCTGGACTCTTCGGTCGCCAACCTCAGTCGCAAGGTCGGCGCGCTGGAACGCAGCCTGGGTCAACAGTTGTTGCAACGTACTGCACGCGGCTGCGTACCGACCGAGGCCGGACAAGCTTTTTACAAGCAATGCCGGGGACTCATGGACGGGATCGAAGAGGCTCATGATGAAGTCCGCCTGGGCCGCTCACAGCTTAAAGGCCATATCAAAATTAGCCTGGCTGGGCATTTCGCTGAAACCACCCTGCCCCCGCTGCTGGCAGAATTCGCGCTGCAATATCCCAGCATTCATCTGTTCATCAACGTCACGGCGCGCAATGTCGACCTGGTCAGCGAAGGCGTCGACATCAGCGTTCGGCTGGGTCCGCTTGCAGACTCGAACCTCATCGCCAGACGACTCATCAACTTTCCCCTTCGCACGCTGATTGCCCCTGACCTGTTGCCATCGGTGGCTGATTGCAAACATCCCGGTGAGCTGCCGCCATCGCTCTGCCTTTCGCTATTGAGCCGACGCTGGAGTTTTCAAAAAAGTAAAACCGTTTATCACCTGCAACCAGCAGGTCGGATCGGCAGCGATAACGGACTGGCGCTTGTAGCGGCAGCACAGACTGGCTTGGGTATCATCCAAGTGCCGAGCTATTACGGTAATGCTGAGGTGCAACGCGGGGACCTGCTACCAATCTTCGATGATTGGCAATCCGAGGATGAATTCGAATTCTTCCTGGTGTTTCCCCCAACTCGATATATCCCTGAGCGGGTGCGGGCTCTGGCCGATTTCCTGCACAAACGCCTGCAGTAAAAAGCCTATAGCCGAGAATAGCTCTCTTTGAAAAGCCAATACATAGGATGTTAGGATCTATTGCAGCTTCAGACATCTCAAGGTTTTTTCGTGAACGAACCATTGCAGCAACATTACCGTGGAATCCTGGAAACTCTCGGTGAAAACCCGGCGCGCGAGGGATTGCTCGACACACCTAAACGCGCAGCGAAAGCCATGCGGTATCTCTGCCATGGCTATGAACAGACCGTGGACGAGATTGTCAACGGTGCGCTGTTCAATGCCGCGACCGACGAAATGGTCATTGTTCGAGACATTGAGCTGTACTCGCTTTGCGAACACCACTTGCTACCTTTCATCGGTAAAGCCCACGTTGCGTACATCCCCACTGGGAAAGTGCTCGGGCTGTCCAAGATTGCCCGCATCGTTGATATGTTCGCAAGGCGCCTGCAGATCCAGGAAAACCTCACTCGCCAGATCGCGGACGCGATTCGCGAAGTGACGGATGCAGACGGCGTAGGCGTCGTGATCGAGGCTCAGCACATGTGCATGATGATGCGTGGTGTTCAGAAGCAGAACTCGATGATGCAGACCTCAGTAATGCTGGGCTCGTTTCGGGCTTCAGATGTTATACGCCAGGAATTTCTTCAGTTGATCCGCAGGAGCTGACATCGTGAGCAACGTAACGTCAGGGTTGGCCAGAATCGAAATCAACAACTTGAGCATGCGTGGCTACATCGGTGTGCTTGAGGACGAAATGCGCTACAAGCAAGATTTGCGGATCAGTCTGACCCTCATGTACGACGCCATCGAAGCAATGGAAAACAACGATATCGACGCGGCCGTCGACTACCAGAAGGTCGTAGACGCGTTGATGCCTCACGTGGAAAACGAGCGATTTGCCTTGCTGGAGCGATTGGCCCAGGAGCTGCTCGGTAAGGTCATGGAGTTTCAGACGATCGTGTACGCCAAGATCAAGGTCGAGCGTCTGTTAGCGCTGAGGTTTACCGACTCTGTTTCCGTGACACTCACCTCGCGCAGATCGACAAACCCGCGTGTGTATAATAAAAAAGATGGGATCTCAGGATCTATTGCTTTAGTCGAGAATGAATCAAACCATGGCAAAACTAGGTCAAACCCCCGTTCCGCGTCTCTCGCTGGTTGAGTCCACCATCGAAACCATCCGCTCGCTGATCGATCAGCGCGTCTGGAAGGTGGGTGAGTGCATACCAAAAGAAGCGGAGCTCGCCGAGCAATTCGCCGTCGGTCGAAATACCGTTCGTGAAGCGATCCGCGTGCTTTCGCACTCGGGCATGCTGGAAGTTCGCCAAGGCGATGGCACGTACGTACGGCGCGAGCTGGACCCTGCGCAAACTGTCAGCAAGCTGAACCGCTCCGGGTTACGGGACCACATCGAGCTGCAGTGCCTGCTGGAGTCCGAGGCTGCCCGGTTTGCGGCCAGGCGTCGTACGCCTGAAGACATAGCTCGCCTGAAAGCCGCCCTTGATGTTCGCGGTGAGTACACGACCGAAAGCATTCTCGATGAGTTTCTGGATCAGGACCGCGACTTCCATGTCGCGATCGCAACCGCCTCGCACAATGATGCCCTACAGGCCTTGTACGCCTACTTCAACGCCTCTATCCACAGCCATACCAAAAGCATTTTCTCGGATGCTGACCTTCCAGAGCCAAGTCTTGCCGATCACCATGCCATTCTTGATGCAATCGTTGCCGGTGACGAAGAAGCTGCTGCCTCTGCGGCCCGCAACATGCTTACGCCCTTGATCGAGAAACTCGACGAATTGCTGGGGACCCGCCCGGGGAATGCCAAGTGGATAAACCGGATCGGCGCTACCTTCTGGAAGTGACCATCACATAAACCATTTGAAAATGATGTTGGGGGAGATGCGCCCGTAGCGGTCTCCTCCGATGTCGTAGTGGTGAGTCTCCACTCTCACGCCTAACTGAAACGATCCGGCCTTGTCGACGTGCCAGAGCACTTCAGGCCGGGTGAAATACTCAGTGCCGTTATGGTCTGTGCCGTTGATCAATGACAGCAAGGTGAAGTTGAACTGCTGTCCGGCAATCTCCCATGGCTTTGAAATCAGGTACGAACGCCACAGCCAGTTGGGGTCGTTGTAGTTGGTGGTACGCCGCAGCAGACCTGATTCGAAATAAACGAAGCCTGGCACATCAAAGTTGAGCGAAAGGCCGTAGTTTCTTGAGCGGAAGTCGGCATAGCTGGCATCTTCCCAGCGCGCGATAAGCGACACATCCGTCACCGGCCCATACGCAAACGATTTACCGGTCATCTTGCCCAGGCTCAACCTTGGGTTTGCCACCAGCAGGCTCTGAGAGCTTTTCCCCGAACCGCCAGAAGCGGCACCTTCGCCCCCGACGTCATCGCCTTTGTACACCTCTGCGTCCAGATAGATATCGCCGTACTTGAAGGTACTGAAGTGTTCAAACTGGTAGGTCGTCAGGTTCTTGTCCGACGTACCTGTGCCGAGAATGGGGTCAGCCTTTGAATTGCCCGTGGCCATAACACTGAGAACGTTGAAATTGAATTCAGGGTAGTCAGCCGCGTACGAAAAAACGGGGAAACCGCACAACACTGCAGCAGGGATGAGTACTTTTTTCATGGTCTATCTCGATTGTTGTTGTTATGGAGACACACAGCTACACCGCACGCGGACGAGATCAGCGAGCTTTGGGCAAAGGGGTTTCAAGACCCTGATCCTGGGATCAGTGCCGGTTTATCTGATGGATTGAATCAAGGCGCCCGAAGGCGCCCCGTGTCAGGAATGCGCAGCTGCCATTGAATTTTTCTGGGCAGGCATGCGGTGGATGACAGCTCTCGGAGGCAGGATCTCGAAAGAGCTCTTGTGGATCGCGCCGTCCTTCATGACCAACGCAATTTTTTCAGGGTTTTGCAGGACCCGGATGTCTGCCAGCGGGTTGCCGGTGACCAGCATCAGGTCTGCGAGGAAACCTTCCTTGATCTGACCCAGCTCACCCCCTTGCATCATGATCTGGCCGCCGTAACGGGTGGCCGCGATCAACGCCTCCATGTTGGTCATGCCCAGATAGGTAGTGAAGTACTCGAGGTCCATGGCGTTGGTGCCGTGAGGCATCCATGCGAATCCGTAGTCACCACCGGGCAGCACTCGAATGCCACGCTTATGCATCTTCTGCAGCGTTTCACAGGCGGCCTCCAGTTCGCGCTTGTAGCCCATTTTTTCTGCGATCGCTGGGGTGATCCCATATTCGGATGCGTTGTAGGTGGTGCGAATCAACCAGGCCAGACCTGGCGCAACGAAGTGCTTTTCCTTGTTGGCTTCGAGCATGTCCAACGCTTCTTCGTCCGCGAAGCTTGCGTGGTAGATCATGTCGATGCCGTAACGCACGCATTGCTTGACCGACTCCGCCGAACGCGCGTGTGCAGCGACGCGCTTACCGAAACGCTTGGCTTCGGAAACCAGCATGGCGATCTCTTCCTCGGAAAACGGTGAAGTCTCCGCCGCGATGCCGGCAATGTATTCACCGGAGAGGTTGATCTTCAGGTGGTCGACCCCGTATTTGATGAAGGTCCGAACCGTTTTTCGGATCTCCTCAGGACCACAGCACAGAGCGCCGAAGTTAAGCTCAGGAAACGGCAGGTGCGGGAGCGTGTTGTCGCCCAATGCACCAATAGTGGAGACTTCCTGACTACCTGCGAGGTAGCGCGGTCCTGGAAACTGCCCCGCATTGATGGCGTTACGCAGAACAACATCAAGACGAGCCTTCGCGGCGGCTGCACCAATGCACGACGTCCACCCCATATCGAGGTAGCGCTTGGCGACACCGACACACCAGAGTATGTGTTCCTCCGGCGGCATCATCTGAATGGCTGCCAGCGAAGGTTGGTCATTCCAGGAAAAGTGCGTATGAGCCTCGGTCATGCCGGGCATCAGAAACGCACCCTTACCATCGATGGTTTTCGCATCGAGGTCGTGAAGCTTGGCAGTGCCACGGACAATACGTTTGATGCGATTGTCCTCAACCAGCACGCTGCCTTTGTAAGGCTTGTCACCGCTTGCGTCGAAAATGGTGACATTCGTGAATGCAATCTTATTGTTATGCATCTGAATTCTCCGAAATCTTTATTAGGGTTACACAGGGCCGAAACGATTGGCGGCTGTAGAAACTCTCCCGCTTGAAGAATGCCGGTCAGGCTTAGGCGAAGCCCGTCCGCCATGAAGATCACGCTATGGATGAATAGAACTGCTTGAGCTCGACCATGCACTGCACGGGTTTTTCAAAGGTCGTCCAGTGCCCGCACGCGTCCAACGTCACCATGCGACCATTGGACAGGCGCTCAGTGAACGCTTTGACGGCTGCAACAGGCGCGACGCCATCCTGATCCCCAGTCACCAGTAGGACGGGCGCTGTGATTTTTTCGACGGCCGCCGGTTGTGCTTTCGACAGAGCCTCACAACTCTGACTGTAGCCCTCTGCAGGTTGACGCATGATGCATTCGCGCACCAAAGCGACCACGGCGGGCTGACCGTCCTTGGTTTGCTGTGCCGTAGCGCCTTTGACGATCGCATCGGCAATTTCCTGCAGCGCTTCAACACCGCCGCTGCGGGCCAGGTCGGCACGGGCCTGAATGCCCGGACGGCCCGCATCAGGTGGAGCCAGCAACGGACCGAACAGCGCCAGGCTGCTGACCCTTTGTGGATGGCGCGCGGCAAAGTGAGCCGCAACGATGGTACCCATGGAGTGCGCGACCACATGAACCTTGTCGACCCCCAGCGCTTCCAAAACCTGCTCTGCAGTTTGCACGTACAGTTCAATAGAAAGCGCTGTATTGCCCAGAGCGGAGCGACCGCTGCCCGGCAGGTCGAAACGGATGACCTTAAAACCGTCGAAAGCCGGCAGAACAGAGGTCCAAGTATTAGAGGAACCGCCCAAGCCATGAATACACAGCAGCGGGGTGCCCTCCCCTGAAACCTCGACGGCGATGCCGTTCAGGAGTTGGGTAGTCACTCTGCCACCTCATTCTCCAGAGCGCCGATACCGGCGACTTCGATACGAACCACATCACCCGACTGCAGAAAGCGTGGAGGCGTAAAGCCAATACCAACACCCATCGGAGTACCGGTTACGATCACATCGCCCGGCTTAAGCTCGATGCCAGCGGAAATGGTTTCGATCAGGTGAGGGATGTCGAAAATCAGTTGACCGATGTTGGAGTTTTGGCGCAGCTCACCATTGACCCAGCACTGGATGGTGGCATCAGCAACGTTGACTTCATCAGCAGTGGCGATCCACGGGCCCATCGGTGCAAAACCATCGAGCGATTTGCCGAGGAACCATTGACGGTGGTTCTTCTGCAGGTCACGAGCGGTCATGTCGTTGACGATGGTGTAGCCAAACACGTGTGCGTAGGCGTCAGCCTTGGAGATGCCACGCCCTCCCTTGCCGATGATCACGGCAAATTCAGCTTCGTAGTCGAGCTGGTCGGTGACATCAGCGTGACGCGGAATTTTGTCATTGGTGGCAATGACAGTGTCTGGGGTCTTGGTGAAGACGACCGGGAATTCAGGAGCGATCTCGCCGTCTTTGGCGCTGTGGTCGAAACCGGACTTGCTGAACTCTGCCGCATGCTCGTGATAGTTCTTGCCGACACAGAACAGGTTGCGACGTGGCAGCAACGGCGCCTTGAGGGTAACGTCTTCCAACGATTGGCCTTCACCGCTCGGTACCAGGTCAGCTTTCAACTGATCCCACTGTAGTACCAATTGGTTCATGTCACCCGTGAAGCCGGAGATCAGGTCGGAAACAGGCCAGAAGCGTTCGGTTTCGCTGTTCACGACTACAACAGACAGCTCGCCGGCAGGGTTTTGAATGGTTGCGAGTTTCATTGTTATTGGTCCTCTTACGGTCTATTTTTGGTTCAACTGAAACCGAATATAGGACCACAAAAGAACCAATGCAACCATTTTTTTGCAGCATTAGACCAATTGGTATACCTTTCACTCTCATACACCCTCAACCCTCCTACCAAAAAGGCTTTCAGCGTGAGTGAAGCAGTGGCTCAAAAGTCCGTTCGTGCAGATGGCGCACGGAACTTGGCCAAATACCTAGTCGAAGAGATCGAAAGCGGCCGGCTTGCGGCGGGCCAGAAGCTGCCTGCCGAAAGAGAATTGAGCGAATCCTTTCAGGCGTCGAGGGGCTCCGTCAGGCGCGTGCTTTCCAATCTCAAGGAAATGGGGTTGATCACTCAAACGGTAGGCAGTGGGACGTTCGTCGCTGATAACGTAAGGCTCGTGATGCCTGTCGTTGAACACCGCACTTCGGCCGTCCAGACGAGCCCGGCCGAGCTGATGGAGGCGCGGCTTCTGATCGAAACCCAAATGCCGAGCCTGATCGTTCGCTATGCCACGGGCGCTGACTTCGAAAAGATGGACGAGTGCATCACCCGATCCGAAGCGGCTTCCACTATCGAGGAATTCGAGCACTGGGATGGCGCCCTCCATCAAGCTTTCGCAGAAGCGACCCATAACAGTTTTTTCCTGAAAATCCTTGAACTCACCACGCAGATTCGCGAAGAAGGCGAATGGGGGCGTCTTAAAAAGAACTCATTGACCCCGGAGCGGCGCAGTCAGTACGAAGAGCAGCACCGCGCGATCGTCGACGCGCTGCGCGACCGTGATGAAAAGCTCTCGCGCGAACTGATCGAAGGTCACTTGATTCAGGTCCAGCGCAACCTGTTCGGGCGCAACTAGACCCGCTTCATCACCCGAGGTAGTTCGGTGCCTGCTTGGTGATCTGCACATCATGCACGTGTGATTCCTGCAACCCGGCACCGGTGATGCGCACAAACTCGGCCTTGTCGTGCAACTGCGCAATCGATGCGCAGCCGGTGTAGCCCAATGATGAGCGCAATCCGCCAAGCAACTGATGGACAATGGCCGAAAGTGCTCCCTTGTATGGCACGCGGCCTTCGATACCTTCGGGCACCAATTTATCTACGTTCTGAGTGCTGTCCTGGAAGTAGCGATCCTTGGAGCCTTGCTGCATCGCGCCAAGCGATCCCATGCCTCGATAACTTTTGTAACTGCGCCCCTGGAACAACTCGGTCTCCCCAGGCGCTTCTTCCGTGCCAGCGAAAAGTCCGCCGAGCATTACCGTATGAGCACCAGCGGCCAGTGCTTTGGCTATATCACCCGAGAAACGAATGCCCCCGTCAGCGATGAGGGGCACACCTGAGCCGACCAAGGCTTCGGCGATATTGGCGACCGCCGAAATCTGCAATACACCCACGCCGGTGACCACGCGTGTGGTGCAGATGGAGCCTGGGCCGATTCCGACCTTCACAGCATCCGCTCCAGCCTCAATCAAGGCGAGCGCGGCTTCTGGTGTGGCAATGTTTCCCGCAATGACCTGTGCATCGGGATAGTGAGTCTTGATCCAACGTACGCGCTCGATCACACCTTTGGAATGCCCATGGGCGGTATCGACCACGATGGCATCCGCACCTGCCTTGATCAGAGCATCGACACGCTCGTCAGTGTCCGCGCCCACACCCACAGCTGCCCCAACGCGCAAACGGCCAAAAGCGTCTCGACATGCCATCGGGTGCTCAGTCGACTTCAAGATGTCTTTCACCGTAATCAGCCCTGTCAGCTTGTAGTTGTGATCCACGACAAGAACCCGCTCCAGACGATGCTGATGCATGAGCGCCTTGGCCATTGCGACACTGGTCCCATCGGTCACCGTCACAAGCCTGGTCTTCGGGGTCATGATCGATGACACCGGAGCATCAATTTCGGAGGCAAACCGCAGGTCTCTGTTGGTGACCACACCTACCAGCTGATGATTCTGATCGACCACCGGAAAACCCGAAATTTGATAGTCGGCCGCTAACGCGATAACCGTCCGAATGGCTTGGCCAGCAGCAACAGTGAGGGGATCACGAACGACGCCAGACTCATAGCGTTTGACCTTGGCAACTTCCAGGGCCTGCATCGCAACACTCATATTTTTGTGAATGAAGCCCATACCGCCTTCTTGGGCGAGAGCAATCGCAAGGCGCGACTCTGTCACCGTGTCCATGGCGGCCGCAGTCAATGGGATGTTCAGGCTGATCGTACGTGTCAGCCGGCTGGTCAGATTGGTGTCCTTCGGAAGGATTTCCGAATAGCCCGGTACCAGCAGCACGTCATCGAATGCCAGGACGTCTTGTTTGATTTTCATGGTTCAGCCTCTCAGCTCGGTCAACGACCAATAGAAATGGATTGGGGATAAATCATTTGGTCACGGTCTGACCTCACCCAGTGACGCGACTTCACGGCGAATCAGGAAAGACAGCACCAGCAAAACGCCGACGCACAGCGCGTAAAACACCGACCAGCTCAAATACGTGATAGCCGCAGGCACAGCCATCAGGGTCACCGTTGTGAGTAAACGGCTGCTCCCGCACAACACGGCATAGTCGGTTGCAGATTGGGCCTTGCTGGACCACTTGAGGATCAGGGCGTAGATGATCACCGACAATGCGCTGCTGGCCATTCCCTGCAGAAGCGCCCAGTGCATGACTGCTGAAGGTGAGTCGTCAGCAATGCTGATCACCGTTCCGGCCGCTGCCAGGGACGAAACAGCAACCAGCAGCAACAGTGATTTGACCGGGGCCATTCGCGACAGAAACGGCGCCACGACAAGCGCCGCCAAGGTGTTGGCAATCGGCGCGAGCGTTCCTAGCCCCCAGCCGATATCACTGAGCGCAACGCCCATCTCGACAAGGATCGGTCGCTGAAAATAGATCAGCGAGATGGTGGCGGTGGTTATAAGTGAAAGCAGGACAATCTGGCGCAAAGCGCCCGGCCGACTGAATGTGATCCACAGACTGGGCCGAGCGCGGCCAGTGGCTCGCGGTTGATCAGCGCGGGTCAGGGCTAGCACGGGGAGCAGCGTCAGGATCGGCAATCCCGCTGTTAGCAGGAAGGTGCCCGACCATCCAAGGCGGTCAAATGAACCGACCAGCACTCCACCGCCGATTAGACCGCCAAATGCCAGGGCAGCCACTTTCAGGCCCGCCGCCGTCGCTCTGTGGTTGGGGCCAATGATGTCCACAGCCAACGCATCGAGCGCCAGATCCATCGTCGCCACGGCAAAACAGACCGCCAGCCCCAGTGCGAACAACGTGTGGGCCAGGTAACCCTCTCCGAATGCAATAACGACCAAAAGCGCCGAACTGATGCACTGGGAGAGAGCAATCCAGCCGATCCGGTAGCTCAGCCAGGGCAAAGGTTTCCCATCAATCAACGGGGCCCAAAGAAAGGTCAAACCGAATGGAACATACAGCGCGATAACCCACCCCATCGACGCCAAATCGACGCCTCGGGACATCAGAATCGGCGGTACGCCGTATTCGAGCAGGCCGAAGCAGACACCGAATGAGACATAAAGCAGGCCGACCGCAAACAGCACCCAGAACGACCTGAATGCCCGATGAGGCTCTTGTGGCTGCGCGTCTGGCTGGGCGTGATTCAAGACATTCATTTCGTCATCACCATGAATATTTCAGACTGGCCAATGTCGTGCGTTCGGCGCCATAAAAGCAGCCGCCGGCCGAGAAGCAGGATGCGACGTAGTGTTTGTCGTTGAGGTTGTTGACGTTGACTGCTACCGACCAGCCTTTCAAAGCTGTAGACGCTTTGTTCAAGTCATAACGCAGTGCCGCGTCCACAAGCGTGTAAGCGTCTACGGAGATATCGTTGTTGGTGTCGCCGTAGGATTTACCGATATGGCGCAATCCGACTCCGGAAGTCAGGCCGTCAAAGGTGCCTCTGAAGGCGTAGTCAACCCAGGCAGAAGCCTGACTCAGCGGCACCGAGACCGGACGATTGCCCTCATTGGACTTGGTTGTGTCCTTTGTGACCTCAGGGTCAAGGATGGAATAGCCCGCCAGCAGGCTGATCTGGTCCGTCAGGTTGGCTCGACCTTCGAGTTCTGCGCCGCGTACACGAACCTCACCGGTCTGAACGTAGTAAAAGGCATTCCCCGGGTCCGTGGTACGAACGTTTTCCTGCTTGATCTGGAAGGCCGACAATGTGATGAAACTGTCCCACCCCACTGGCTGGTATTTGATGCCGACTTCGTATTGCTCGCCTTTGGTAGGCTTGAACGCCTGACCTTGCGCATCCGTGCCGACCACCGGTTCGAACGAGTTCGAATAGCTGGCATATGGGGAGATGCCATTGTCGAAGGCATACACCACCCCGACACGTCCGGTCAGCGCCTGATCGGATTGGTGGCTGTTGGTACCGGCAACTTTGTCCTCGGTCCGTGTTTTCGCCCAGTCCTGACGCAAGCCGGCAAGGAACGTCCATTGATCCCATTTGATCTGGTCCTGCAGATAGAGCCCCGTTTGCTCGGGCTTTTGTACCGTGTGACTAGTCAGCGCGGGTAATGCCGCCGATTGGGCATAAACGGGGTTCACATAGTTGATACCCGACACGTCATACGAGCGACCGAAGCGCATGCTGGATTGCGCCCGATCATACTCAAGGCCGATGAGCACCTTGTGCTGGAACGGTCCGGTATCAACGTTCGCCTCCAGCTGGTTGTCCACACTGAAGGTTTGCTGCTTCTCGATGCTGTGGTCCGCCAGCCGGTTGAGCTCACCCGCTGTAGTCGATGAATAAGGATTCACGTAATTGACCATGAACCCTTTGTATTCCGAGTTCAGATCCATGTAGCGGGTGTTCTGCTTGAACGACCACATGTCATTGAAGCGGTGGCTGAACTCATATCCGAACAGCGTCTGCTCGCGATCATAGGCATCGACTGACGGCTCGCCAGGATTGAAATGCCGTGAGATCTTGCCAGTGGCGCTGCCCGATACCGATCCCTGCGCTGGCACCCAGCCTGTGTAATAACTCGAAGGATCTTTCTGGTAGCTCGCCAGCAGCGTCAGGGAAGTGTCATCGTTCGGCCGCCACGTCAGGCTCGGCGCCACTGCAACACGCTGCTCCTGCGTGTGATTGATCTGAGTGTCGGCCTTCTTGGTCAGGGCCGTGATGCGATAACTCCAGATGCCTTGATCATCGATCGGGCCAGAATGATCCGTAGCGATTTGCTCACGCCCGCGACTGCCGGTCTGCACTTCGACTTCGTGCAATGGCGTATCGGTTGGCCGCTTGCTGACCATGTTGACGACTCCACCCGGACTTGCCTGCCCATAAAGAACGGACGCAGGCCCCTTGAGGACATCGATGCGATCAAGCAGGTACGAGTCGACAGCGGGAGTCGCAAGGTACTGGCCCGACTGCAGCGGCAGGCCATCCAACAGCTTTGAAAAATTAGCCAAACCGCCAAACCCGCCGAACCCTCGTATGAACAGGCCATCGAATAAACCGTCTGCACGGCTATCGGCAAAGACGCCTGGCGTGTACTTGAGGGCCTCAGCAACGGTCTGCGCTTTTTGCTGATCCATCTGGGTACGTCCCACTACCGATATCGACTGAGGGACTTCAGCGATATCAGTATCGGTCTTTGTGCCGGCTGCGGATTGCCGCGCGACCACCCCCTCTATTTCATCGTCTTGCGTGACCTGGGTTGCGTCGATCTGAATGTCGTCGAGGACCACCGCACCCGAACCTAGCTCAGACGCCACGGCTTTGACGGGCTCCTCTGCCAGGAGCACGCGTGGACTCAATCCCAAAACGAGAGCGAACGAAACCCCGCCGATGAATGTGCACCGGTTTTCCATGTCTTTTTTTCCGAGAGGTTGTGGGTGTTGTGTTGATTAACCGGCAGCCAGGTCGCGATGATCCTGCTCGCCACGCTTCCAATAACCCGCGGCATGGACTTTGCCCAGCTCAAAGCCGCGATCGCGCAGCAACTGCGTACGGATGCTGCGAATCACTGAAGCCTCTGCAGCAATCCAGGCGTCGCCGCCCGTGGTTGGAAGCGGGCTGTAGCGCAAGACCTCGCTGAGGGTCTCTGGCTCTTGCGTTGCGCTGCCGTTTCGGTAAATCCAGCGCACCCGAACCTTCGGCTGGATCTCAAGAAATTGACGTTCGGTCTCATCTGCCACTTCTGCAAACACATGGACTTCAAGGTCCGCTGGCAACTGACGAACGATGGCAGCAATCGCCGGCAAGCCTGTTTCATCCGCAGCCATCAACAGCCAGGATCGTGGGGTCGCGCCTTTGAAACCGCCTCGGGGACCCGCCAGTTGTAATTCGTCGCCTGGTTTTGCTGTCAACGCCCACTCGGACATTGGCCCGCCTTCATGCAACGCGATGTCGAAGGTCAGCTCTTTATTGATCGTGTCAAAGTTATGAATGGTAAATGCGCGGCCTATGGGCTGCGCAGTCCCGTCAGGCAGGAAAATCTTTACCCACTGCGCAGGCAGATCAGTCTCGAAAGTTTTGAGCGAGTGCCCACCCAGAACGATCCGGCGGACCTGGGGCGTCGGTTTATGAACCGATACGACTCTAACAGTGCGCATTGTCCTGTCGTCCTGAAACGGTATGACTTGAGACGCGGCGCCCGGAACCGTTCTTCCCGCCTGTAGCGGTGATCGGGTCTTCATCGCAATGCGCGCCTTGCTCAGGGCGGTCCCACAACTGTCCACCAGGCTTTTTAGCACCGGTGCAATTTGAGGGTCAGACTGATCCGAGGTATTGCTGAATTTGCGCGATGCAATGCCCAACGCTGCCAATAGATTCAACTCATCTCGCGAGACATAAGCTGACATCGGCCCCAGCAGGTAGAAATTCGGATCGGCCTTGATAATGACCGAGACGAGATCGGCGAACACAAATGTCTGTGCAGAGCTCAAGCCGATTTCTTCAAGGAAAAAGCCAGCCTGGGCAGGCCAGTTTCCTTCCCAGTTCAGCGCCCTGAGAGCCTTCAGCAAACGCAGTTCAATGGACGAGCACTGGTTGATGGAAAAGATCATTCTGGTCATGGTCATACCCACAATAAGCCGAGGCGGTCTGCCACGGAAATTTCGCAGCTGTCGCCGCCCAAAAAATCATTGAGCTGCGCGATGGTCGGCAGCAGCATTGCCTTCACGGCCGCAACTGAGGCCTGCTCATCGCCGTAGATGATCGACTCGACCACTTTTACGTGCGCATCAAGGTCCGGATCGAGCAACTGGCCATCGGCAAAAATGGCCAGGACATGGCTCCTGATCGACACGCTGAACGAGCGATACATCGCCTGTAGCGCGAGATTATGGGAGGCGATCGCGATCGCCATGTGGAGCTCGCGATCACGTGCAATAAAGTCGTTCAAATCATCATCAGCGCTGTATTCACCACGTGCGCCCAGACGCTCACGCAGACGGCGTATGTCATCCATATTTCGGCGACGTGCAGCCAGGCGAGCAGCCTCCACCTCAAGCACGTAATGCATCTCGAGATGGTCACGGATGCCGGCCCGATTGTGCTGGCGCCGTTCATCCACAGATTGAGTGGCTTGCCTGACGTACATCCCTTCGCCCGGGCGGAACTCCAGGAACTGCCAGTTCAGAAGCGTCTGCAGTGCTTGGCGGACGGTATGACGACTACCGCCGATTTGCTCAAGCAGCTCGACTTCGGTCGGTAACCGATCACCAATGCGGTAGGTCTGATTGGCGATCAAGCTACGGATCACGTCAATGGTGGACGCGATCCATCGACGGTTTTTTGCTGGACTGGCAAGAAGCGCTTGCATGGTCATCACCGAGAACAGGATTAATTGAGGATGATCCTAACATCCTATGTTTAACTCGACAATGAGAGGTATTCTTAAATAGTGAGATATTTGTTTTGGCCGACGAATAGCGTTGCGGTAACGATGACTGGTCTCGCCAGAACCTCTGCGGGAGTCATCAGTGTTGGTAAACCCGCCGGTACGCCCGATTGAAACTGAGGCCAGGCTTTAACACGCTGGCGTCTTTGAAGCGGCGCAGGCAAAAACAGAAGCACAGCCAAGAACAAGTGCGGCCATGACAACCAGACAGCCACCCAACCAGCAGATCCCGACCCAGCCCGCGACGGACCAGACCCACCCGCCGATCAGTGCTCCCATCGCCCCGCCACCGAATGTGACCCCCATGTACAGGGTGTTCAAACGGCCGCGTATCTCCGGGCTCAGGCCAAAGATCCGCGCTTGATTAGCCACCTGGCCACTTTGTAGACCGAAATCGAGAAGGTTGATCGCGATAACCAGCGCTATAACTGATGTTCGTCCCAGTGTCGCGGCCAGGAGAAAACAGGCAGCCATACAGACCAATGCGCAGGCATTGACTCTTCCTGGCCCCCATCGATCGGCGAGCCTGCCTGCCATCGGTGCGAGCAGCGCGCCTGGCGCGCCCCATAAACCGAATAAGCCAGCGGCGGCCGGGCCCAGCCCGAATGATGCGCTGGAAAGGTGAAACGCAAGGGTCGCCCACAGCGCGGAAAAACCTGCAAAGCAGCACAGGCTCAGCGCCATGGACAGTTGCAGTTCGCGATGACGAAACAGTGGAGGGAGCGACTTGATGAGGTGCCAGTAACCAATCCCCGCACCAGTGCTACGGGCGGGCAGATACCTTGGCAGCACGAAGAAAAGTACAGCGATCAGCAACGCTTCAAGCAGGAACGGCGCTCGCCACGAGCCCAAATATTCAGCCGCCAACCCCGAGAACGTCCGGGATAGAAGAATGCCTAGAATCAGCCCCGTACTGAGCTTGCTGACGATTCGCCCGCGAAATTCTGGGGCTGCCAGCGTTGTAGCCAGCGGAATGAGGATCTGGGCGACGACGCAGGTGGCCGCGATAGAGACGCTTGCCACCAACAACGCGGACAGTACAGGTGCCAGTGCAGCGGCAATAAGCCCCACGATGGTCAGCATCATCATCCGTCGTATGAGCTTCACCGGATCGCTGCCATCGGCGAGCGGCACCACAAACAAAATGCCAAGCGTATAGCCCACCTGCGTGGCCACGGCCACAAGTGCCGCTCGATCCGCCGCGATGCCAAATGAGCGAGCCATCTCTGCTAGTAATGGCTGGCACAGGTAGATAGTGGCAACCATCACCCCGCAGGCGAATGCCAGCATCGCCAATGTGCCGGAGCGACTGTCTTTCAGCGGGATTGAGGCAGACATGATGCGCCGACTCAGTTAGGCGATGCGTTGGCATCAAGCTCGGCAAACACTTCACTGGCCGCTTGCAGTGCTCCTAACGCGGTTGGCAGACCAGCAGCCATCGACACCTGGACTAATGATTCAACGATCTGCGCACGTGTTGCGCCATGACGCAATGCAGCAGGGATATGCATTTTGACTGCGCCCAGACCTGTAGCCCCCAGAGCCGCACAGGAGGCGATGATGATCAGCTCACGAGTCTTGATGTCCAGACCTGGACGGTTGTAGATCGCACCAAACTCCATCTCCACAATCAGCCGTCCAAAGCCCGGCGCGAGGGGTTCGACATTGGCCACAAACTGTTCGGCGGTGATGCTCAGGGATGAGTCAAACGTCTCTGCTCCCAATGCATACAAAGCCTGAAGAGTGGACGGGTTGCCATGGGAAGTAGACATAGGTAAAACCTCTGATTGAGCGCTTTTAAAAACTAGACTGTACTGTCCAATCTAGTCAAGCGCGTTCTTTCTGAGATTTTTTTGCCTATGTCCGCCACCTCTCCCTCTCTGTTCGACGAGATGCTTTCTTCCGAGCACAGCACATCCAAACAAGACGCGATTCTTGCAGCTGCAGGTCGTATCTTCATTCAGCATGGCTTTGAAGGCACCAGCATGGAGCTCATTGCCAAAGCTGCTGGTGTCGCCAGGCAAACGCTCTACAACCGTTTCCCGGATGGTAAAGAGGCCTTGTTTGGTGCAGTAGCCGAACGGATGTGGCGTGCGTTCCCAGTGATGGACATTGCGAGCGACGAGGAGGCATTGGCCAATCCCGAGGCGGGATTGCGAACCATTGGTCGAGGGGTCGCAGCGTTTTGGGCCCCCCCCCTTGCAGTGGCTTTTCTACGGATGGTCGTTGCTGAAGGCCCACGATTTCCCGAGCTGACTCGCCGCTTTTTTGAAGTCGGTAAAACACCTGCGGTCAGCGCAGTACGTAACTACATCGCGGAGCTCGGTCGTCGTGGCAAGCTGGCCATCGACGATCCGGAATTAGCCTCGCAGCAGTTCTTGGGAATGATCGACGAGACCGTGCTCTGGGTCCGGATCATGGGTGATCCACGGGAGCTGAGCGTGACTCATACCAACAAGGTCGTGGATCAGGCTGTCGCCATTTTTCTGCGCTACTACTTGCAATAAGTGCCCACCCATCAACTGAGAATAAATCTCATCGACTTCTATAAAGATAGGATGTTAGGATCAATCCACTGCCGACTTTACGAGGGGTATAACCCTCGGGAGATATCATGGATTTCTACCTGCACGATGTGTCTGAATTTCCGTTTGTAGCATTGCGCTCTGATCGCTGTCCGCCCGGATATGCCGAACAATGGGGCAAAGAGATGGATGCCCTCCTGGACAGCAACCGCGTGTTCGTCGTGGCGTTCGAGCCAGAGGCACTGAACGAAACCTCAGAAGACTTTCGCACCCGAGGCATTTGGTTCAAGAAGCATCGCCACCTGCTGCCTGGGCGGTGCGCTGCCATGGTCGCAATCGTTCCCTCATCCGAAGAGCGCGCGGCAAACGCCGATGACATGGCGCAGCGATCTAGAGGATTTGAGGTGTTGTACAGGGCGATGGCCTCATTCGAGGCAGCCGAGCAGGCAACCGCCGAACTGATTTCAGATAGCCAATCGCGCATCACCTGAGCACAGCCTTGCGCGCATCGATGTATCAAAATCAAGAAGTCGGAATGAACGCCCCTTTGAACATGACACACAGGGCGTTCAGGGTTGATTTCAAGTGGTGCGTGCTTTTCAGCGCCTGACGCAAACACTCAACGATCAAACCGGTGAAACAAACCTGCAGGATATAGCTGGAACCTGTACGTCTTAATTGTCGACCCGCTCACCTCTGCTCACGCCATGTCCCAGTAGAGCCGCCGCCACCAGATTTTGGCGAGTAAGCTCTGCGTCCCCAGCACTTTTTCTAGCCATTTCAATCATCTACTCAGTTTAATTTTCATCTGAAGATCCGGCTCACAAGCCCCACCCACTGGAGCTGAGCCGCAAATAACCACACCATCCACAGGGCCAGTTAAGAACTTTTCTCATCGACGATATAAACATGGGATGTTAGGATCTATTTTCTGTTTCGCTTCACCCTCTGCTTGGTCAATGCCTGCCATTGGCCTGTCGACCTGAATTCGCACGGTTCTCGAACGGATTCCAAGTCTCTGTTTTGAATATCCTTTTCAGGAGATACACGAGTGAACTGCCTTTGGCCTACACGTGCCTTGCACATCCTCCCGCTCACCGCCTTGCTGCTCGCTGGCTGCCAAAAGAGTGATCAACCCGTCGCGCAAAATCCGGTCACCGAGGTCGGCATATACACCATCAAGTCACAGCCATTGATGCTCATCACCGACCTTCCCGGCCGCACGTCAGCGTACCGAGTGGCAGAAGTTCGCCCACAGGTCAGTGGGATCGTGCAGCAACGAATGTTTAGCGAAGGCACCGAAGTGAAGAAGGGGCAGCAGCTCTATCAGATCGACCCTGCGACCTACAAAGCGCAGCTCAATCGGGCTGAGGCCAATCTGACCAGCGCCCAGAATCTGGCCGAGCGCTACGACCGACTCCTCAAAACCAACGCCGTGAGTCGTCAACAGTACGACGACGCATTGGCAGCGTGGAAGCAAGCGCAAGCGGCCGTTCAGGTTGCACGTATCGACGTGCAATACACCAAGGTGCTTTCGCCGATCACCGGACGGATTGGCCGCTCCGCAGTGACTGAGGGTGCGCTGGTCACCAACGGACAGTCCCAGGAGCTGGCGACCGTTAACCAGCTTGATCCGATCTATGTCGACGTGACCCAACCCATAACCCGAATCCTGGCCCTGCAGCGGGCGTTGGAATCCGGCAGCCTGCAAATGGCAGCCAAGAATCAGGCACAGGTCACGCTTACCCTCGATGACGGAAGCGCCTATGCGGTCCCCGGGACGCTGAAGTTTTCAGAAGTGAGTGTCGACCAAGGCACTGGCTCGGTCACGTTGCGAGCGGAATTCCCCAACCTTGACCGCAAACTGTTGCCTGGCATGTTTGTGCATGCACAGCTCAAAGAAGGCATCCAGCAAGAAGCGAAGCTGGTGCCACAAGCGGCTGTGATCTTTGACAGTCGCGGCATGGCTAATGTCTGGGTGGTCAAGCCGGACGACAGCGTTGAACTGCGCGAACTCAAAACCGTCCGCACGGTGGGCAACACCTGGCTGGTCAGCGATGGCATTGAACCGGGGGACAAGGTTGTTACGAAAGGCATTCAGCGCCTGCGCAGTGGCAGCAAGGTGAAAGCGGTCGAGGCCAGCGACACCAACCTCGTTGAAACCTTCAGCACCGCCGCCAACTAAGGATACTTTCAGAATGTCCCGTTTCTTCATTGATCGACCGATCTTCGCGTGGGTGATAGCCCTCGTGATCATGCTCGGCGGTGCTCTAGCAATCCGTTCACTGCCAATCAACCAATACCCCAACATCGCTCCACCTGCGGTGCAGATCAGCGTCACCTACCCAGGTGCATCTGCGCAGACCGTGCAAGACACCGTTGTTCAGGTGATCGAGCAGCAGCTCAATGGCATGGAGGGTTTACGTTACATCACCTCCAACGGCAATACCGACGGCAGCATGCAAATCATCGTGACCTTCGATCAGGGAACCAACCCCGATATCGCTCAGGTGCAGGTGCAAAACAAACTGCAACTGGCAACGCCGTCACTGCCAGAGGAAGTCCAGCGTCAGGGCATCCGAGTGGTGAAATACCAGGTCAACTTCATGTTGATCGTGGGCTTGGTCTCAACCGACGGTCACCTCAACGGCTTCGATCTGGGCAACTTGATCGTTTCGAACATGCAAGACCCCATTTCCCGCACCAAGGGTGTGGGTGACTTCCTGTTGCTGGGTGCTCAGAACTCGATGCGGATCTGGCTCGACCCAGCGAAGTTGAACAGCTACCAGTTAGTGCCTCAGGACATCATCGATGCCGTGAGCACGGAGAACGTTCAGGTGTCGTCCGGCTTGATCGGCGGTTTGCCTGCCAAGAAAGGCGTGCAACTGAGTGCGACGGTAATCGGCAAGGTGCGCATGCGCACGGCCGATGAGTTCAAGCAGATCCTGGTGAAGGTGAATCCTGACGGCTCCCAAGTGCGCCTACAGGATGTCGCCGAAGTCTCGCTGGGTAGCGAAAACTACTCGATCTTCAATAAGTACGACGGGGCTCCATCGGCAGGCATTGCACTGCGTTTGGCCACTGGCGCAAATCTTCTGGACACTGTTGATCGTGTTCACGAGACAGTCGACCGAATCAAACCGTACCTGCCCAAAGGCGTCGAAGTTATCTATCCGTACGACACCTCACCGGTAGTTGCGGCGTCGATTGAATCTGTGGTTCACACCTTGTTCGAAGCCATCATTCTGGTCTTCCTGGTGATGTACCTGTTCCTGCAGAACCTTCGTGCCACCTTGATTCCAACGCTCGCAGTGCCTGTCGTTCTGCTCGCGACATTCGGGGTTCTGTTCGCCTGTGGCTTCACGATAAACGTGATGACCATGTTCGCCATGGTACTTGCGATCGGTCTGCTGGTAGACGATGCGATCGTTGTAGTGGAGAACGTTGAGCGCTTGATGGTTGAGGAGCATCTTTCGCCCAAGGAGGCGACGCGCAAGTCGATGGACCAGATTTCCGGCGCATTGGTGGGTATCGGGCTGGTGATCTCGGCGGTGTTCCTGCCCATGGCTTTCTTTGGGGGATCGGCCGGCATCATCTACCGCCAGTTCGCGATCACAATCATCTCCGCGATGGGGTTCTCGGTACTGATCGCCTTGATCTTTACCCCGGCGCTCTGCGCAACACTGCTCAAGCCTCATAAAGCGGGTGCAGGTGAGAAGAAAGGATTCTTTGGCTGGTTCAACCGCACGTTCGAGCGAAACACGCAACGTTATCAATCGGGTGTCAGCGCGATGCTTGGCCGGCGCGGGCTGTTCATGCTCGTGTACCTGGTCTTGATTGGCGGGGTAGTTTTCCTCTTCACCAAAGTGCCGAGTTCATTCCTTCCGGATGAAGACCAAGGGGTATTCGTCGTGCAGGTTCAGTTGCCGGCAAACGCCAGCTCTGAGCGCAATGAAGAAGTGCTTACCGAGGTTCGTGACTACCTGGCCAAGGATGAGAAGGACAGCGTTGCGTCGTCGTTTACCATCAATGGCTTCAACTTCGCAGGACGCGGGCAGAGCTCCGGGCTAGTCTTCGTCAACATGCGCCCGTACGAAGAACGTCGAGATCCTGAGCGCTCGGTGTTTGCCGTCGCAAAACGCGCTCAGGCACGATTTGCCAGCATCAAGGAAGGCGACGTCATTGCGGTCGTTCCTCCGGCCATTTTGGAGATGGGTAACGCCACAGGTTTCGATATGTTCCTGCAGGATAACGCGGGGGTTGGACATACCGCGCTCATGGCTGCGCGCAACCAGTTTCTCGAAATCGCTGCGCAAGACCCTGTTCTTGCCATGACCCGGCCTAACGGCATGAATGATGAAGCCCAGTACCAGGTCATCATCGACAATGAGAAGGCTCGGGCCCTTGAAGTGTCGATCGCAGACATCAACCAGACCATGTCCGTTGCGTGGGGCTCCGCCTATGTAAATGACTTCATCGATCGCGACCGGGTAAAGAAAGTCTATGTTCAAGGTAACGAGGACTCCCGTCTCTCGCCTGAGGACTTCGATAAATGGTACGTGCGTAACGCCAAGGGCAACATGGTTCCCTTCTCGGCGTTCGCGACCGGCAAATGGGTCTATGGCTCTCCCAAGCTCGAACGCTACAACGGCATCCCATCGATCGAAATTCTTGGGCAACCCGCGCCGGGTTATAGCACCGGTGATGCCATGCGATCCGTCGAGCGTATTGCCGCTCAGTTGCCTGCCGGCATCGGGATGGCCTACACCGGACTGTCCTATGAAGAGCGGCAGGCCGGCTCCCAGGCGCCTGCGCTTTATGTGCTTTCACTTCTCATCGTGTTCCTGTGTCTGGCAGCCCTCTACGAGAGTTGGACGGTGCCCGTTTCGGTGATGTTGGTTGTGCCGCTGGGCGTACTTGGCGCGGTTGCTGCAACGCTGTTGCGCGGCCTATCGAACGACGTGTTCTTCCAGGTGGGGATGCTCACCACCATGGGCCTCGCCGCCAAAAACGCGATCCTCATCATTGAGTTCGCCAAAGACCTCTACGAGCATCAAGGACGCACGCTGATTCAAGCCGCCACCGAAGCTGCTGGCCTGCGATTGCGCCCGATCATCATGACGTCAATTGCTTTCGTGATGGGTGTCCTGCCGTTGGCCCGAGCCCATGGGCCCGGCAGCGGCAGTCAGCACTCCATCGGTACTGGCGTCGTTGGCGGCACGCTGGCCGCAACCTTCCTTGCCATCTTCTTCGTCCCGCTGTTCTACGTCGTGGTGATGAAGCTGTTCAGCAAAACGGCCAAAAGCGAAGTGGTTGAAGGAGAACAAGCATGAGACTGAACCACTTCACCTGTGCGCTGATCGTTGGCTTCGGGCTTCAGGGATGCTCTCTGATCCCTGAAAACATCCAGCCTGCGGCGCCGGTACAGAATCAATGGCCACAAGGTCCTGCTTACCAGACCAAGGGGAGCAGCGCGCAGATCAAGGCAGTTTCTGGGTGGAAGCAATTCTTTCGCGACCCGGCAATGAGCCAACTGATCGAGACCGCGCTGATCAACAACAGAGACCTGCGCCAAGCCGTACTGAACGTGCAGGCCTACCGTGCTCAGTACAGGATCCAGCGCTCCGAGTTATTCCCGTCTGTGGATGTGAATGCTGACGGCTCCCGGCAACGCGTACCATCAGACCTTTCCACCACAGGCAAAGCCGGGATCGAGAGCCAATATGGCCTGAACGTCGGGATTACGTCTTACGAACTGGATGTCTTCGGTCGCGTTCGCAGCCTTGAGCGCAGTGCGCTGGAAAACTATCTGGTAACAGAAGAAGCCCAACACAGTGTGCAGATTGGCTTGATTGCAGACGTCGCAACGGCCTACATCACCTGGAGAACGGATCAGGCTTTGCTGAAGGTCACGCAAGCCACGCTGGACAGCTATGGCAACAGCCTTTCGCTGATTGATGCCAGCCATCTGGCGGGCACGGCATCGGCACTGGACGTTCGCCAGGCGCGAACGCTTGTGGATGGCGCGAGGGCGCAAATGTTTTTGTACACCCGCCAAGTCGCCCAAGACGCCAACGCATTGCAATTACTGCTGGGGGCCCAGCTCCCCTCCTGGGTCACTGATGCGCCGCTGGGCAGAGACGTTCTTGCCGAGATCCCAGCAGGTTTACCCGCGACGCTCCTTCAACAACGGCCTGACATCCGCGCAGCCGAGCACGACTTGCTGGCAGCCAATGCCAACATCGGCGCAGCCCGAGCAGCGTTCTTCCCAAGCATCCGTCTGACTGCAACAGCGGGGACTACGAGTGCAGAACTTGATGGGTTGTTCAAAGGCGGATCAGGCAACTGGAGCTTTTCGCCGCAAATCAACATTCCGATCTTCAACGGGGGGCGGCTGCGCGCGAACCTGGACTACGCACAAATCCAGAAAGACATCCGTGTAGCCAAGTATGAGAAAAGTATCCAGACCGCTTTCAGAGAAGTCGCCGATGGACTGGCTGCGCTCGGCACGTATGACGGCCAGCTCCAGGCGCAGCGTGATCTGGTGCGTTCCAGTCAGGAGTACTACGAGATGGCGAAGCAACGGTATAACGAGGGGGTCGACAACTACCTGACGTTGCTCGACGCCCAGCGTGAGTTGTTCTCGGCTCGCCAGCAATTGCTGACCGATCGTCTGCAGCAACTCGATAGCCAAGTGCAGCTTTACAAGGCTCTTGGAGGTGGCTGGAGCAAAAACGGTGTGACGACTTCCAACCGCTAATACCCACGATCAGCAGATTGGCCAGGGACGGCGATCGGCTGAAATTCAGGCGTTTTTTCATGCCCCGTACCTGAGTCATCCGAAGAATCAAAAAGCAGCAGGCATCACGGCGAGAACAACAGCGCGATCTACGCGAGGAGCGAGAACGCCCTGCGCCGCCGAAGATACCCCGCTCGGAAGGAAAGCCCTATGAGTATCAACGAAGATAATTTTGCCAACTTCGACATGAACCTGATTGTGGTCTTCATACTGCTGTATCGCGAACGTAGCGTCTCGCGAACAGCAAAATTGCTAAGCGTTGGCCAGCCAGCCGTAAGTGGGTCACTCATGCGGCTGCGCCGTAAATTCGAAGATCCGTTATTTACCCGGTGCGGGAGAGGGATTGTTCCGACCGAACGAGCTGAACAGCTCATCGCAGAACTGATTCCAGCGGTAAACAAGATTGAGGCAATGCTTTGCCTGAAAGGTTGAGCCTATTCCTAAATGAATCGGAACGAGCAGATTCGATCCAGTTTGGCCTGGGCTAGAAAGTGACCTTTTCATCACGCTCGATTGGGTTGGCGTTTCATCGTGCCCAACGGTAGAAAGCCAGACATCCCGAAGGAGGCCCAAAAAAGTCGGGGTAGGCTATCCACTCACAGTACCTATCCCTTTACCGAACGACCACGAATTGGCCAGATACAGAGGCGCACTGAATACCAGCCACGGCCACCGAAGTCCGTGTCAGAAATCGCCATTCGCGATCGCTCGCATGCCCGCTGCGACTGGGGGCAAAACTGGGGGCATTTTTTAGATTTTTCGAGCTAAAAATGCCGCCCTAGAGCCCAGTCAAAATGTTTTTTGGCGATAGGCTCGATTGATAGCGATAGCACGTGATGCTGACCCCGAAGGTCAGGCACGCGAGCTTGATACTGCATCGACCTGAACGAACCGCTTCCTGCGCCATCTCTCGTCGCCGCGATGGCTTCACCACTTTTTTGCCAAGGCTTCCTGGATGATTTCGGCTTTGAGCCGCTCGTCGGCGTACTTTTTTTTGAGACGCCGGTTCTCATCCTCCAACTCGCGTAACCGAGCCATCAGCGATGCGTCCATGCCGCCGAACTTGGTGCGCCGCTTATAGAAGGTGGCCGAGCTGATACCGTGCTCGCGACATAGCTCTGGCACCGGGCTTCCAGCCTCGGCTTGCTTGAGAATGGCGATGATTTGGCTGTCTGAAAACGTGATCTCTTCACGCAAAATTTCCTTGATCCGATTAGGAGAAAATTCTACTTCTGGTGAGTATTTTTTTCAGAGGGGATTACCGCGTAACGCCCCCCGGTTTTCCAGGTGGATGATCCGAGCCCGGCGGTGGGAATTAGAGCATTGAGCCAGATGACGTTGAGTTATATGACCGACGCCTGAGCCGTGTAAAGTTCAAGAACGAACGACGGCACCTCCAAATCAACGAGCGTCGCCCGGCGACGCACAGATCTGCGCAGCGTGAACCCGCATCCAGTCGGCCAGTAAATCGAAAGTGTCCTGCAGGGTTTTTCCTAAGTCCGTGATTTGGTATTCCACCCGAGGTGGCACCTGGGCATACACCGTGCGTGTGACGAGTCCGCGCTGTTCGAAAAGACGCAATTGCCGAGTCAGTTCTTTTTGCGTGATCGGCGAAACAGCCCGCTGCAACTCGCTAAACCGCACAGGACTATCCAGCACGATCAGTCGATAAAGTATCGGAATGGCCCACTTACCGGATATCAGGTTGACAAAATCCACCATCGGGCAACCTGACGGCGGGTTCGACGGGGAATGCGCTGCATGCAGCAGAGGCTTGTGGCTGCTCATATGGATCAAATCCGTCCCTTGGTATCTAAAAGGTGCCTACTAGTCAAAGGATACTAACGCTCTGAGAATGGGTTCTCCAACTCATTACCGGGACCAAGGGCATGCAGAGGCTGCAGAACAAATACACACTGATAACCGGTGGCACATCCGGCATTGGCCTGGAAACCGCCCGACAGTTTTTGGCTGAAGGTGCAACGGTCGCGATCACCGGCCGCAGCGAAAACGCATTATTGGCGGCCAAGAGGGAATTGGGAGATGCGGTCCTGTCGATCCAGAGCGATGCGGGTGACGCGGCTGGCCAGAAAGCGTTGGCACGCAGAATCGCCGGGCTGTGGCCTCGGCTGGATGTGCTGTTCGTCAACGCCGGCGACGTCACTCACCGGTCGATCGAGGATTGGGACGAAGCGGCATGGGATCAGCTCATGCAAACCAACCTTAAAGGACCTTTCTTCCTAATCCAGGCCCTGACGCCCTTATTGTCCAACCCGTCTTCGGTGATTCTTTGCGGGTCCGTCAGCGCCAGGATTGGCCTCGCACAAAGCAGTGCGTATG